>CAJFTG010000007.1 GCA_904419875.1 Candidatus Avimonas caecicola
TCCCTTTTTTCCCTGCCATACAAATACCCCCTAATGTAGTTTTATTTTCCTACATTAGGGGGCCTTTTGTCTATTGTCCGTTTTTACTGGAGCTGTTCATGCCGGGCCGCACCGGTTTTTTCATCCGCTTTGGCATACGCCGATATCCGGCCGGAAGGGAACCGGCTTGCGCGTTTCGGCCGGCATGCCGCCCCCGGCGCCTTTGGCCGGCCGCGCGGCGGAGAAGCCCGCCGCAGCGGAGAGCGGCGGCGCCTGCCGGGAAGGCCGGCGCTGTTCCGCCTATGCGGGAATGGTTACGGCGATGTCGAACGCATGGTTCCAGCGGTAGACAGGGTTGGCAAAGGTCAAATTGGTGGCGTAAAGCCCCGGAGCATGGCGCAGCAGCAGCCCGGTCAGGCGGGGGCCGGTTTGCTCAAAGGCATACTGCCGCTCGCAGGCGCCCGAAAAAACATCCTCCTCGGTCAAAAAAAGCCGCAGATCCACGTCCACCAGGGTGTAGTCCTCCTGTCCCGACTGCAAAGAGAGTGAGATCTGCGACGCCAGCGGGGATTGTTCCTGGATGGTGATGCCGCCGAAGGCATAATTAATAGCGAAGGAACTTTTGTCCATTGGAAAATCGGTATCCGGCCCCAGCCCGGTGATGGTATCCATGGCGACGCTGCTGCCGAAGCTCATTTCCAGAAACCCCACCGGGAAGGATTCCCCTTTCTTTTGCGGCAGGGGAATCGCCATATGAAACGCCACCGGAGACGTTATGTAAAGATACGGGACGTGGAGGGTATAGGCCCCGGCGGGGATATCCCCGAAGGACCAGTCGCTGTAGTCGTCGGTGCGGCCGGGCTGGAACCCGCCCTCGTATACCGTGCCGTCGGCGGCGGTCAGGGTAATGGGGGCGTTCTGTGCCCCCAGGGTGGTCAGGGGGCTGCGGGTGATGTTGCCGGAGGGGATGAGCGTATCCCGGCTGGAGGAGGGCCGCAGAGAGACCGTCACCGCTCCGTTCACCCTGCGGGGAACCGCGGTCAGGCTGTACTCCCCGGAGCTCCCGGCGAAGGATTCCCGTTCCGGCTCGGGCTGCACCGTCATCGGAATGGCAAAGGGATGGTTCCAGCGGTAACATATATTTTCCGTCAGGGGGGAAATGGTCACGCTGTCCTGCCCCTCCATCGCTCCCAGCACATAGCCGTTGACCAGGGTATAGGGCTTTTCGTCCCCGGGATCGCTCACCGTCTGTGTCCACAGGTTGGCTTCGGTGCTGTGATAGGATACGCCGCCCACCACGGTGTAGCCGGCATGCTCGGCTTTCACGGGGATAACGGCCGCCACCCGCTCGGGGTCCTCACCCTCCCAGACGGTTTCCAGCGCCCACCAGCGATACCCCACTTGATCATAAATATCGGAAATGTTTTGGCAATAGCCGGTGACGCTGTCGATGGGGAACAGCCGCCCCAGCTCCAGCCTGCCGCCGGGCAGGGCGAGGGACGTGCCGGCGCTGTACCCGCCGGAATCCAGGGATACTTGAACGGAGCGTTGTTCCGTGTCGCCGGCCGCATAATACTGATAGACATAGGGGACGTTCAGGGTGTACTCCCCCGGCTCGGCCGGGCCGAAATACCAGTCCAGATAGGTGACGCCGCTGAGAGGGGAGTTGGGAGCCGGTTCCCCCTCCAGCACGGTACCGTCCGGCGCCGTGACGGTGATGGGGAGTTCGGGGCCGCCGTAGCCGGCCCAGGTACCGCGGTTGAGGGACGGATAGGTGCTGAAATCCCCTTCATTCAGGGGATGGATGGAAACCACAAGCTCCCCGTTTTCGATTCGGGGAACCGCCAGCAGGCCGCCGTCCCCTTCCGTGATCGCATAAAAGCCCGCCTCGTCCAGATCGCTTTCTTCCGCCGCCCGGAGGGTGAAAGGGATGGCCGTCCCATGAACCGTCAGCGTCAGCGAAAGGGCGTCTCCCGCCTTGTCCGGCAGTTCCCCTTCGAAAATCACCCGATAGGAAAACGCGCCGTGCGTCGTCCCGCCGATGTGTTCGATGGATATAATCCGGGTATTATCCAGGCCGTCCAGCGCAACGTCAAGGTGCTTTTGCGCCAGTTCGTTTTCCCCGTAGAGCGTCAGGTCGGTGAGGAAGGCGCCGTCCCGCCAGTAAGCGTCCTCCAGGTGGAACTCGTACCCGTCCTTTCTCTGTACCGTCACCCCTTCCTCCAGCACATAGACCGGGGCATCGGCACGGGCGTGGACGCCGTAGCCGGGGACGAAGCCGAAATGGCGCAGCACCATATAGGCGCAGGCCGCCAGCAGGGCCAGCAGAGCCGCGACCACCAGGCCGACGGACAGGCACCGCAGCAGCTTTTTCACGCTGCGCTGGTGGCGCTTTTTCACCGTTTCATAGGGCAGGTTCAGGGAGGCGGCGATTTCCCGGGCCGTCATGCCGCCGAAGTATTTCATGCGGATGATCTGTTCGTCCACGGGGTCTAAGGCGGCCAAGGCCCGCTCCAGTTCGTCCTGCTTTTCCAGATGGGCGAACGGGTCTGCCGGCTGTTCTCCGCCGGCAGCCGCGGCATTCTCCCAGCGGCGGTTCTCCTGATACCGGCGGATGGCGCACCGCCGGGCGATGACCGCCAGATAGCCTTTCAGCGTTCCTTTTTCCGGGTCAAAACGCCCGTGGTGCAGATAAAACTCGGAAAACGTCTCGTTGACGCATTCCCTGACATCTTCTTCATTGGGCAGGTACCGGTGGCACACCGTCCACAGCAGGCCGCTGTACTCCTCAATCAAAGCGGCCATCCCCTGCTCCGGCTCCTCCTGCACAAGGGACAGGAGGGACTGATCGGTTTGCATAGGCGCACGTCTCCCGTTTTTAAATAGTCTCATAAAGGTATTATCCCATAAACGGCAAAAAGGGACAAGAAAGAAAAATTTTCCCTGCACAGGGTGCACAGGGTGCACAGGGGCCCTTTCCGCCCGCTGCGGCCGGCAATGGGGGCATGCGCCCGTCCGGCGGCCCGGCGGCGGAAGAAACGCGGCGGGGCTCTCCGCCCGGGCCGGGAATCATGGGGGCACGGGGAGGAACAGAACGGCCGCAGAGGAGGCGCAAAAGAGTGGCAGAAGAGCGTAAAAGAGCGCAGGAAGGCCGTAGGAAGCCGCGTGAAAGCCGTGGGAAAGCCGCGTGAAAGCCGGAAAACGGCACGCAGGGGGCGGCCGGCAGGGCCCGGCCTGCCCGAAAAGACTTCGCTATTGAGAAACGGCGGCCGCTATGTTACAATAGCGTTGCTGCACGGGGCTTTTTAGCGCCGGAAACCCCTGAGGATAAGGAGATGCTGAAACAGTATGAAGCTCGGAATCGTGGGCCTTCCAAACGTGGGGAAGTCCACCCTGTTCAACGCGATTACCAATGCCGGCGCGCAGAGCGCCAATTATCCCTTCTGCACCATTGACCCGAACGTGGGCGTGGTCGACGTGCCGGACGAACGGCTGGACAAGCTGGCGGCGATGTACCATCCGGAAAAGGTCACCCACGCGGTGATCGAGTTTGTGGACATTGCGGGCCTGGTCAAGGGGGCCAGCAAGGGGGAGGGGCTGGGCAACAAGTTCCTGGCCAATATCCGGGAGGTGGACGCCATCGTCCACGTGGTCCGCTGCTTTGAGGACGACGACATCATCCATGTGGAGGGGAGCATCGACCCCCTGCGGGATATTGAAACCATCAACCTTGAGCTGGTCTTCGCGGATATGGAGATGCTGGAGCGCCGGATTGACAAGACCGCGAAGCTGCTCAAGGGGGACAAAACCCTGGAGCCGGAGCTGGCGTTCCTGAAACGGGTTTACGCCGCGCTGGAGCAGGGGCTTCCGGCCCGTTCGGTGGAGTGCACACCGGAGGAGGAAGCGGTCCTCGCCTCGGTGGCGCTGCTGACCAAAAAGCCGGTGATTTAC
The DNA here is from genome assembly GCA_904419875.1 of Candidatus Avimonas caecicola. Lineage (GTDB taxonomy): Bacteria > Bacillota > Clostridia > Oscillospirales > Acutalibacteraceae > Avimonas > Avimonas caecicola. Next base: position 3,931 of record CAJFTG010000007.1, read on the forward strand.
GCCGCCAATCTGAGCGAAGCGGATTTCAGCGGGGATATGGAAGCCAACGCGAATTACCAAAAGGTGAAGGAACTGGCGGCGAGGGAGCACGCGGAGGTGCTTCCCATCTGCGCCCAGCTGGAGGCGGACATCGCCGGGATGGAGGAAGAGGAAAAGGCGCTTTTCCTGTCCGAGCTGCACCTGGACCGTTCCGGGCTGGACCGGCTGATTCAGGCGAGCTACCGGCTGCTGGGGCTGATTTCCTACCTCACCGCCGGTACGCCGGAGGTGCGGGCGTGGACCATTACGCAGGGCACCCGCGCCCCGCAGGCCGCCGGGAAGATCCATTCGGATTTCGAGCGGGGCTTCATCCGGGCCGAGGTGGTCTCCTACGACGACCTGATGGCCTGCGGGTCGATGGCGGCGGCGAAGGAAAAGGGGCTTGTCCGTTCCGAAGGCAAGGAGTATGTGATGAAGGACGGCGACGTCGTCCTGTTCCGCTTCAACGTGTGATTCCGGTAAACCGGTAAATCCGATAAGATCAAAGCGCGATGCCGCGCCGGACCGCTCCGGCGCGGCTTTTGCCGCAGGGGGAAAGGCCGTCCGGGTTTCTTTTCTACCGGCGCGCACGGGAGTAAAGAAAGGAATTTTCCACGGCGCGAATGCTTTTCCGGCCTGAATCGTGTTACGAATGAAGGGGGTGGGGGAGTGGACCAGAGGCAGACCGCGTGCGACCGGATTGTGGCGTGTTACGCCGACATGCTCTTCCGGATTGCCGTGCATTATCTGAAGGTCAGGGAGGATGCGGAGGACGTTGTGCACGACGTGCTGCTCCGCTGGCTGGAAAAAGCGCCGGCCTTCCGGGACGCGGAGCATGAGAAGGCATGGTTTATCCGGGTGGCCGTCAACCTCTGCAAGGACAGGCGGAAAAGCGCCTTTTTTACCCGGCGGGCCGATTGGGACCACTGCGCCGAACCGGCGGCGGAGCCGGCTTCCCCTCTTCTGCAGGAGGTGCTGAGCCTGCCGCCGCAGTACAGTACGGTGCTGTACCTGTATTATTATGAGGGCTACAGCATCCGGGAAATCGCGCAGATGACGGGCAAGGGGGAGCGGGCGGTGCAGTCGCAGCTTCACCGGGCCCGCCGGAAGCTGAAATCGGAAATGGAGGAAGACGATTGTGGACACGGAAAGGTATCGTGAAGAAGTGGACCGCAGCCTCCGGCTTGGCGAAGAAAAAAAGGAAAGGCTGGCGGCGGAACTGAACGGGCGGGCCGCCGCGCCGGCCGAAGCCTCCCTGCGGGGCGGCGGGGAAAGCCGCCTGGAGCGGCCGTACCTGCCGGGCAGCCCGAAGGGACAGGAGGAACGCCGGCGGCCTGCGGGCTGGAAATGGCCGGCGGCTTTGGCGGGGGCGGCGGTTTCGTTTGTCCTGGCGGCGGCGGTGGTGCTCCGCCTGCTGCCGGGCGCCTCCGGCAGCCTGCCGGCGGGAGACGCTGCGGACGCCCGCGGCGAGGTGGCGTATGAGGCCGCTTCGGTCCGCTGCGGGGCGGTGGTCTATTCCGTTCTGGAAGAGGAAACGGCGGCGGTGCTGGAAAGCGGGACGAACGCGCTGTACGACGCCGTCCCGGATGCCCAAAGCCCGGCGGCCTCCCGCCGCCTGCCGACCTACCGGTTTGAAACCAGGGAGGAGCTGGACTTCTTCCGGGTGGAGTTTGACGATGTGCTGGGATTATCGGCCTCATGGGAACCGCAGAATTTTGTCGAGGCTTCGGCCGGGTACGACGCCGCTTTCTTTGAAACGAATACGCTGATTGCGGTGTACCTCTGCGCGGGCAGCGGCAGCGATGAATACGATGTGAGCGGCTTGACCCGGGAGGGAGAGACCCTCACCGTGCGCATCGGGCAGACAAATCAGCCGGGGCTGGCTACGCAGGACCTGGCCGGCTGGCTGTTCCTGATCGCCGTCGACAGGGAAGACACGGCGGGCTGCACCGCCTTCGACGCCTTCCTCGACAGGGAAACGGCTGCGTCGGCGCAGACGACCTCCGCGCCGTCCTCCACAGACCCGCCGCCCGCCACCCTGCCCAATGACGGCGGGGCCGTTTCGTTCCGGTCGATTTCCGACCCGTCGATTTCCGACCCGTCGATTTCCGACGGGTCGGGTTCCCTGTCCGTCACCGTCGTGCCGTCGGAGGAAGACGCGGCCGCCTTCCGCTCCCTGCTGCTGGACAAAGCCTGGGCGGCCGGCGGTGTGCCGCTGTGCCTGCAGGATTTTGAAGTCCGGATTGGGTCAACGGTCTGTCTTTATCATTCGGACTGCGGCGCCTTTTTTAACGAGGAGGAGCAGATCAGCCTGACGCTGACGGAGGAGGAACGCAAGGCGGTGAACGCCGTCCTGCTGCGCTATTTCCAGGACTGGGCGGAAAGCACCACGGAGAGGACCGTGACGACGGCGCCGGAACCGGAGGCGGAACTGCATTCCACCTCCGCCGTGACGGGCACCGTCACCTCGGCGCCGGCCACGACGACGGCGCCCGTCCCGACCATCGGCCTGCCTCCGGAGGGCTGGACCGCCGCGCCGGGGCCGCGGGAAACCATTACCACCGCCCCGTAGGCGGCGCTTTCAACAACGTACAGCGGAAAACGGGAAAGGGCGCGGGCCTTTTCCCGTTTTCCATGCGGCCGGATGCGCTTCCCGGTTTTTATTTTCGCGGCGGCGTGATATACTAAGGCGGGTAGGATCCCTGAAAAATATTGTGAACGGGAGGAAAAAGCCTATGTCCCAATCAAAGGAGCTGTCCTTTCCCAGCACCGACGGGGTAAATACCGTCGCCGCCACCCTGTGGGAGCCGGATGAGCCGCCTCGCGCCGTTTTGCAGGTCTGTCACGGGATGGGCGAGCACATCGGCCGGTACCGCTGGTTCGCCGAGCAGATGACCTCCCGCGGCATTGCCGTGGCGGGGGACGACCATCTCGGCCACGGGCGCACCGCATCCGGCGCGGAGGAGCTGGGCTATTTCGGCGCCAGGGACGGTTATGTTCATCTGATGGAGGACGAGCACAGCCTGCGGCGGGAACTGGAAAAACGGTATCCCGGCCTGCCCTGTTTCCTGCTGGGGCACAGCATGGGGTCGTTCATCACCCGGTTTTACGTATCCCGGCATGGGGAGGGGCTGGCCGGCTATCTGTGCTGCGGCACCTCCGGCCGGAACCCGCTGGTCAAGGCGGCCATCCTGCTGTCGAACCTCCTGGTGGGGGTGCAGGGAGGGAAAACGCGGGGCAGCCTCCTGAACAAGCTGGCCTTTCAGGATTACAACAAGCGCTTTGCGCCGGCCGCGACAGGACATGAATGGCTGTCCCGCGATCCGGAGGTCTATCTCCCCTTTGAGAACGACCCATACTGCGGCTTTGTTTTCACCAACGCGGGCTTCCGCGACCTGTTCCGCCTGCTGGATACCGTGACCGGGCGGAAATGGAGCGACCGGGTGCCCCGGGACCTGCCGGTCATCCTGCTCTCCGGCGAGGAGGATCCGGTGGGACAGTACGGCAAAGGCGTTCGGCAGGTGTACGCCTGGCTGAAGGAATCCGGCGTGCGGGATTTGTCGATCCGGCTGTACCCCGGCGCGCGGCACGAGCTGCACAACGAACTGAACCGGGATGAATTTGTCGCGGATGTGGCGGCCTGGATGGAAAAGCGGATGGGATAAGCCGCCGCGCCGGGCTTGACGGGAAAAACGGAAGGGACGCCGCCGGCGTCCCTTCCGTTTTTGGCCGGCGGGGGCTATTTATCCCCCGCCAGCAGGTTTTCGGCGTAGCGGCGCAGCATATCCTCCGACGTGATGCGGCCGGCCCGCTGCCGAATCGTATCCTGCACATAGTCCGGCAGCGAAAGGAAATAGGCTTTGGCCCCCTCGCTCCGGCTGAGCAGGCTGTTCAGCCCGCAGCATTTATCCATTGCGCTGTTCCTCCTTTGCGCTCCGGCCCATCCGGCGCGCCACAAAGTCCTGCATCTCCTGAAACGATCCGATATCCCGGCGCTCGATCTGTTCCTGTATATTTCGCGGCAGCCCGTGAAAATACTCATAGCAGGAGAGATTCTGGTCCAGAAGGTCGGACAGTCCAAGCTGATAGCTGCCTTCCAGCATGCGATTCCCGCCTTTTTTAATTTGGAATTCCGGCGCCGTGAGAGGCGCCGTCTTTATTGTTCGCCGTTTTCCGCCGATTACTGCTGGGAATGGCCGGAGATGAATTTTTTATGAAGAAATAAAAATCAAAGAAAAACCGGGATATCCGGAGATATCGGGCGATTGAAGGGGATAATCGGAAAGGGAGCAAGGCCGGAATCCGCGGCGCTTGGAAAGGGGGGCTTCCGGCCGGGGCGGCGGGTTGTGCCGCCGGGGGAAGTATGGTATGATGAACGCAATTCCCCGCCGGACGCGGGTGGGGAAGAGCGAACCGTCCCGCGGGCGGAAAAACGGAGAAATACCGTGAAGCAAAGGAAGGCACAGGAAGGCACAGGAAGGTACAGGGAAGCACAAGGAAGCATGAAGTGTGGAAAAAGACAGTAAAGCTGCAGGCAAGGGCAGCAAAGTACGGTACCATAAAGGGCGGAAACGGCCAACGAAAAACGGAAATATGGATTTTCCTATGAAAGGAAAGGGTGTTGGAATGAAACAGATCACACTTAAAAGAGTACTGGCGGTCGGGGCGGCAACCCTGGCGGCGGCGGTCGTCTTCTGGTTTATGCTGCCGGCCATCAACCCGCTTGACCCGAATTTCTGGATATTTCTGGCGATTGTCGCGGCGTTCTACGCCGCCGCCATCCTGTTCACCGGCGACCGCAGGGCGCTGGCTTCCACCGCCGTCAAGGTGGGAAAGGGGCCGGGCGGGCAGAATATCGAGCTCCATCTGCCCAAGTCGAAGGGGCTGAAAATCGCGGCGCTGGTCGTGCTGGCAGGTTTGGCGGCCGCCGGCCTGCTGTGGCTGATCGGCCAGCCGGTTTTCAACGCGTCCCGGTACCGGGATCTCCTCGTCCGGCAGGAGGGCAGCTTTACCGAGGATATCGCGGAGCTGTCGATGGATCAGATTCCGGTGGTGGACCGGGATACGGCGCAGCGGCTCGGCGCGCGGAAGCTTGGGGAAATGTCGGATCTGGTTTCCCAGTTCGAGATCGCCCCCGATTATACCCAGATCAATCTGAACGACCGGCCGGTGCGGGTGACGCCGCTGGTGTACGGCGACATCATCAAATGGTTCAACAACAACAGCCAGGGGATCCCGGCCTATATTCAGGTGGATATGGTGACCCAGGAAACCACGCTGGTACGGCTGGAGGAGGGGATGAAATATGCCCCCTGCGAATATCTGATGCGGGACCTGCAGCGTTACCTCCGATTCCATTACCCCACCAAGATTTTCGATAACTACAGCTTTGAGGTGGACGAGGACGGCACCCCCTACTGGATCGCGCCGACCATCCGCTACCGCATCGGCGTGTGGGGCGGCCGGGATATCAGCGGCGTGGTGCTGGTTAACGCCGTGACGGGGGAGCACCGGTTTTATCCGCTGGAGGAAATCCCGCAATGGGTGGACCAGGTGTACCGGGCGGACATCGTGATCGAGCAGCTTACCTATAACGGCAAATATCAGGACGGCTTCTGGAACGCCTATTTCGGGCAGAAGGGCGTGCTCCGTCCCACCGAAGGCTACAACTACATCGCGATGAACGACGACGTATACCTGTACACCGGCATGACCTCGGTGGCCAGCGACCAGTCCAACGTCGGGTTTGTGCTGGTCAACATGCGCACCAAGGACACCCGGTTTTACAGCGTGCCGGGCGCGGAGGAGCTGTCCGCCATGTCCTCGGCGGAGGGGCAGGTGCAGCACCTCAATTACACGGCGACCTTCCCGCTGCTGCTCAATGTAGCCGACCGCCCGACGTACTTCCTGTCTCTCAAGGATGCGGCGGGGCTGGTGAAGATGTACGCCTTTGTGGACGTGGAGCGCTACCAGGTGGTCGGCACCGGCGCGACGGTGGACGAGGCGCAGGCCAGCTATGTCAAGGCGCTTTCTCAGGAAGCCGATGTGGATGCCGGAGGCGGCGAGGAGAAGGCCGGCGTGATCGAAAGGATTTCTTCCGCCGTGGTGGACGGCAACACCAGGTATTACTTTACCCTGAAGGGCGACGCCGCGGTTTACGTCGCTGCCATCCAGGTGTCTGACCGGCTGCCCTTCCTGGCGCCGGGGGACAGCGTCGCCCTCCGGTATGCCGGCGGGGCGGACGGCGGGACCTGCGAAGTGCTGTCCCTGCAGTGAGCCGGCATCGCGGGGCGCAGAGGGCTGTGTGTGATGGAAACCGCCCGCTCAACCAGCGGTTGAGCGGGCGGTTTTCCTTTTTCCCGATTTTTCCCCGAATGGTTGCTGGTCAAAGCCCCGGTTTTCCGGTATACTGCAATTGAAAAGCGCGGCTGAGTGCCGGGCGGGAGGAGGGCGGGCCGTGCCCGCCGGCGCCGGGAAAGGGGCGGCCGGCCGCCGGGCCCGTTGGGCTTTGGCGGGGCGGACGCGCCGCCTGAAAAGGGCTTGGCCGGAAAGGACGGAGGAGAATGGATTACGGTCAGACGGTGGGAAGGCGGGTCAATGCGCTGCGCCGCGAGCGGGGGATGACGCAGGAGCAGCTCGCGGAAAGGCTGGGAGTCAGTTATCAGGCGGTCAGCAAATGGGAGAACGGGCAGGCCTGCCCGGATATCGCCCTGCTGCCGGTGCTCGCCGGGGTTTTCGGCGTGACGGTGGACAACCTCTTCGGCCTGGAGCCGCAGGAAAGCGCCGGGGCCGGCGTCCCGGCGCGGGACGGGCCGTTCTGGCGGGACGAGCTGCCCTGGCAGGACGACGGGAAGCTGCGCGCGGTTCTTTTCTTCGGGCGGAGAATGGTTTTGGAAGACATGCCGGCGAACCAGGAGGCTGGAAAAGCCCGGGAAATCCGTTTTGTCTACGATGGCCCGGCGTTGGAGATCGAAAGCCAGTTCAGCGTCACCTGCGGGGAAGTGCAGGGCTCCGTTTCGGCCGGCCGCGACGTAAAATGCGGCGATGTCGGCGGGAAGGTGACGGCCGGGGGCGGGGTGATCTGTGTCGACGTCGGCGGGAAGGTGACGGCCGGGGGTGGAGTGACCTGCGCCGATGTAGGCGGCAATGTCAGCGCCGGGCGCGAGGTGGACGCCGCGGACATCGAGGGGGATGTGACGGCCGGGACCTCGGTGGTCTGCGCCGACGTGGGCGGCAGCGTATGGGCGCAGACCGTCCAATGCGGCGATGTCGCCGGCACTGTCGGCGGGGAGTATCCGGCCTGCGCGGGGGAATGACCGTGCGCGCGGACACTCTGTCCGTCCCCGTCCCCTGAGGGCGCGCGCCTTTCCGGCAGGGAAAAAGGGGGGCAGCGCCGCCGCCCGCTTTCCGCCTCGTTCGCGGGGTTTCGTTTTGTTTCCCTAAAAATCCTTCTTGACAAACGCGCGGGGATTCGCTACAATAGCTTTAATATCAAAAAGGCGATGACGGGGACAAGTACGGCGCCTTGCCCATTCAGAGAGCCGCCGGTCGGTGCGAGGCGGCTGTGAGGGCGTCGGAATATCACCTCCCGAGCTTTCCGCTCAAACGGCCGCGGCCGGAGTAAGCGAGAACGGCTTTCCCGCCGTTATCGGGGATCGCATTCGGCGGGCTGCGGCTGCGCCCGATGCGTTGAGCGGCCTGCGCAGCAGGCAAAAAGAGTGGTACCGCGGAGCAGGATTGTGAAGTCCCTTCGCCTCTTCATGGGAGGCGGAGGGCTTTTTTTCAGCCGGTTTGCGGGCGCGGCGGCGGGGCCGCGCGCGTCCCGGGACCCCGTGCGGACCGGATGGGCCGCGGCGGTCCGGCGGAATGGGAGAAAGGATGGTTTGATATGCGAATGAACGGTTCGGACGTTCTGGTGGAATGTCTGCTCGAGCAGGGGGTGGACACGGTGTTCGGGTATCCCGGCGGCGCGGTGCTGAACATTTACGATGCGCTGTACAAGTACAGCGGCCGCATCCGCCACGTGCTGACCGCGCATGAACAGGGGGCGTCCCACGCGGCGGACGGCTATGCCCGCGCCACGGGGAAGGTGGGGGTCTGTATCGCGACCTCCGGCCCCGGGGCGACCAACCTGGTGACCGGGATTGCCACCGCGTATATGGATTCCGTTCCGCTGGTGGCGATCACCGGCAACGTGTCCGTCCCGCTTCTGGGCAGGGATTCGTTCCAGGAGGTGGACATCACCGGCATCACCATGCCGGTCACCAAGCACAATTTCATTGTGAAGAAGGTGGAGGACCTGGCCGGCGTTGTGCGGCAGGCCTTCTGCATTGCGCAGAGCGGGCGGCCGGGCCCGGTGCTGATCGACATCCCGAAGGACGTTACCGCGGCGACGACCGAGTATGAGCCCGCTCCCGCCGCCTCCCCCCGTCCCTGTCCCCCGCCCAAGGAGGAAAGGCTGCGGATGACGCTGGAAAAGCTCGCGGCATGCGAGCGTCCGCTGATCTATTTCGGCGGGGGCGTGATCTCCTCCGGGGCCGAGGCGGAGCTGCTGGCGCTGGCGGAAAAGCTGGACATCCCGGTATGCGCCTCCATGATGGGGCTGGGCGGCTTCCCGCCGGATCACCGGCTCTGGCTGGGAATGGTTGGGATGCACGGGACCCTTGCCGCGAACAGGGCGGCGAAGGACTGCGACCTTCTGCTGGTATGCGGCGCCCGTTTTTCCGACCGGGTGGCGGGAAACCGCACCGGCTTTTCTCCCAACGCCCAGGTGGTGCACATTGACATCGACCACGCGGAATTCGATAAAAACGTTCCGGCGGCCGTCCGGCTGGCGGGTGATTTGAAGACGGTGCTCGGGATCCTTCGGCAGCGGGCGGAGAGCGCCTCCCATCCGGAATGGGTGAAGGAGGCCGCCGGCCGCCGGCATGGGTGGACGCCGTATACCGCCGACCCGGCCGCCGCGCCCGACCCGCTGTATATCCTTCACACCCTGCGGGCGATGACGCCGGACGACGCGGTCGTCGCCACCGACGTGGGCCAGCACCAGATGTGGACGGCGCAGCATTACGAATTCCGCCGGGCCCGCACCTTCCTCTCTTCGGGGGGGCTGGGGACGATGGGGTACGGGCTGGGAGCCGCCATCGGCGCGCAGACCGCTTTCCCGGACCGCCGGGTGGTGCTGGTGTCGGGCGACGGCAGCTTCCATATGAACCTGAACGAGCTGACCACGCTGGCCTCCTATGAGCTGCCGATTGTGGTGCTGGTGATGAACAACCGGGTGCTCGGCATGGTCCGTCAGTGGCAGAAGGTGTTTTACGGCCACCGCTTTTCCGCAACCGACCCGCACCGCAAAACCGACCTGGTGAAGCTGGCCGAGGCGTTCGGCTGCAAAGGGATGCGGATCACCCGCACCGACGAGGTGGAGCCGGTGCTGTCCGCCGCCCTGGCGGACGGCGGCCCGGTGGTGGTGGACTGCCGGATTTCGCCGGACGCCAACGTCCTGCCGATGATTCCGCCCGGAGGCACGGTGGACGACACCATTGAAGCCATGGACTGAGGGGGAGACAGACGATGAGCGAGAATAAAGCGGTTTTCGCCGTGCTGGCGGTCAACCATCCCGGCGTTCTGCTGCGGGTGGCGGGGCTGTTTTCCCGGCGCGGCTTCAATATCGATTCGATCGTGGCCTGCAATACCGAGGACCCGGCGCGCTCCCGCCTGACCCTGCTGGTTACGGGGGACGAGGCGACCTTCGCCCAGATTACCCGCCAGCTCCTCAAGCTGGAGGATATCCTCACCGTCAAGGTGCTGGAGCCGGAGGAGTGCTCCAACAGCGAGCTGCTGCTGGTGAAGGTGCGGGCGGCCGGCCCGGCCCGGAGCACGGTGCTCAAGATGGTGCAGGCGTACGGGGCGCGGGTGCTGGACATCGGGGAGGCTACGGTTACGTTGGAGATGACCGGCCAGACCGAGGAAGTGGACGTGTTTGTCGATCAGCTGGAGCGGTACGGCATCCTGGAAATGGCCCGCACGGGCATTAACGCCCTCCAGCGGGGAGACGGCACCATCCACGACGAGAGCTGAGAGCCCTGCCGCATACCAAAGCGAAAGGAAGGTCCATGCCATGAAACCAGTGGTGGAAATATTCGATTCGACGCTGCGCGACGGCGCGCAGGGCGAGGGGATTTCCTTTTCGGTGGAGGATAAGCTGGCCGTGGCCCGCCTGCTCGACGGGCTGGGCGTCGCGTTCATCGAGGCGGGGAACCCCGGCTCCAACCCCAAAGACCTGGAATTTTTCCGCCGGGCGGGGGAACTGAAGCTCCGGAATTCCCGCCTGGTGGCCTTCGGCTCCACCCGGCGCAAGGGGATCAGGGCGGAGGAGGACGCCAACGTGCAGGCGCTGCTGACCGCCGGCACCGACGCGGTCGCCCTGTTCGGCAAGTGCTGGGACCTGCACGTGCGGGACATCCTGCAGACCACGGAGGAGGAAAACTTCGCCATGATCGCGGACACCGTCGCCTTTTTCAAAAAGAAGGGCCGGCGGGTGATCTTCGATGCGGAGCACTTCTTCGACGGCTACAAGGCCAACCCGCCCTTCGCCATGAAGGCGCTGGAGGCCGCGGCGGACGCCGGGGCGGACGTGCTCACCCTCTGCGACACCAACGGCGGCGCGTTTCCGCAGGAGGTTTACGACATCACCCGCGCGGTAGCGGAGCGGTTCGGCGCGACGGTGGGCATCCACACCCACAACGACGGGGGGATGGCGGTGGCCAACTCCATAATGGCGGTCTCCGCCGGGGCCGCCCACGTGCAGGGCACCTACCTCGGCTTTGGGGAACGCAGCGGCAACGCCAACCTCTCCACCATTATCCCGAACCTTCAGCTCAAGCTGGGGTACGCCTGCATCCCGCAGGACAACATGCCCCTGCTCACCGCGACCGCCCGCAGCATGGCGGAGGTCGCCAACATCCGCCTGGGCCGCGGGGAGCCCTACGTCGGCTCCAGCGCCTTCGCCCACAAGGCGGGGATGCACGCCGACGGGGTGCTGAAGAACTCCTCTTCCTTTGAACATATCAACCCCGACGCGGTAGGGAATGAGCGCCGTTTCCTGATGAGCGAGGTGAGCGGCCGGGGCGCGGTGCTGGAGAAGATCCGGCGCTTCTGCCCCGCCATCCGCAAGAGCTCGCCCGAGCTGAAAACCATCATCGACGAGCTCAAGCGGATGGAGCTGGAGGGCTACCAGTACGAGGGGGCGGACGGCAGCTTCGAGCTGCTGGTGCGCAAATGCCTCGGGCAGCTTAACCCGTATTTTGATCTGGTCTATTACCGCATCACCGGGGAAATGCCCCATGAGCCGGATCAGAGCGCGGTGGCGACCCTCAAGGTCCGGGTGGGGGACCAGTCGCAGATCGCCGCCGGGGAAGGCAACGGCCCGGTCAACGCGCTGGACAAGGCGCTGCGCAGCGCGCTCGCCGGCTTTTACCCCTCGCTTGCAAACGTCCATCTGGTGGACTACAAGGTGCGGGTGATGGACTCCAAGCAGGCGACGGCGGCGCGGGTGCGCGTCCTGATTACCTCGACCGACGGCGTGCGGGAATGGACCACCGTCGGGGTTGCGGGGGACGTGATCGAGGCGAGCTGGGCGGCGCTGAGCGACTCCATCGAATACAAGCTGGTTTCCGACGGGGAAGCGGCCGCCGGCTGACGGGCGGGGCTCTCCGGGACATAAAAACATAAAGCGGAAGGAATCGATTCTCTATCAAAATTAGGAGGCATCAGAATCATGGGTATGACAATGACGCAGAAAATCCTGGCGGCCCACGCGGGTCTGCCGGAGGTCAAGGCCGGGCAGCTGATCGAAGCCAAGCTGGATCTCTGCCTGGGCAACGACATCACCTCCCCCGTGGCGGTCAACGAGTTTGAACGCTGCGGCGCCTGCGGTGTGTTTGACCGGTCCCGCGTGGCGCTGGTGATGGATCACTTTACCCCGAACAAGGACATCAAGGCGGCCGAGCAGGTCAAACGGGTGCGGGAGTTTGCCGGCAAATACGACATTGAGAATTTCTTCGATGTGGGCCGGATGGGCGTGGAGCACGCCGTCCTGCCGGAGCAGGGGCTGGTCGGCCCCGGCGACTGCATCATCGGCGCGGACAGCCACACCTGCACCTACGGCGCGCTGGGCGCGTTTTCCACCGGCGTGGGCTCCACCGACCTGGCGGCCGGCATGGCCACCGGCACCGCGTGGTTTAAGGTCCCCTCCGCGCTGAAGGTCGTGCTGACCGGCAAGCCGGGGCGGTACGTCGGCGGCAAGGACGTGATCCTGCATCTGATCGGCAGGATCGGGGTGGACGGCGCGCTGTACCGTTCGCTGGAATTCACCGGCCCCGGCGTGGCCGCCCTCACCATGGACGACCGCCTGTGCATCGCCAACATGGCGATCGAAGCCGGCGCGAAAAACGGCATCTTCCCGGTGGACGCGGTGACCATGGCGTATGTGGAGGGCCGCTTCCAGCGCACCCCGGTGGTGTACGAGGCGGACGCCGACGCGGAATACGACGAGGTAATTGAGATCGACCTCGCTTCCCTGCGGCCCACCGTCGCGTTCCCCCACCTGCCGGAGAACACCCGGACCATCGACGAATGCGGCGGGCAGGTCAAGATCGACCAGGCGGTGATCGGCTCCTGCACCAACGGACGGATCGAGGACCTGCGCGCCGCCGCCGAGATTCTGAAAGGCCGCAAGGTGGCCAAGGGCGTGCGCTGTATCGTGATCCCCGCTACCCAGCAGATCTGGCTGGACGCCATGCACGAAGGGCTGTTCGATATCTTCGTCGAGGCCGGCGCGGTGGTGTCCACCCCAACCTGCGGCCCCTGCCTGGGCGGCCATATGGGCATCCTTGCCGCGGGCGAGCGGGCGGTTTCCACCACCAACCGCAACTTTGTCGGCCGGATGGGCCATGTGGACAGCGAGGTGTATCTCTCCAACCCCTACGTGGCGGCGGCGTCCGCCGTCACCGGCTATATCAGCGACCCGGCGGCGCTGTAACGGCGGCGCTCCAATCAGCGTGAAAGGATGGTCAACAATATGATTGCACAGGGCAGAGTCCATAAATACGGCGATAACGTCGATACCGACGTTATCATCCCCGCCCGCTACCTCAACACCTCCCGGCATGAGGAGCTCGCCGCGCACTGCATGGAGGATATCGACAAGGATTTTGTTAAGAACGTGAAGGCCGGCGACATCATGGTCGCTCAAAAGAATTTCGGCTGCGGCTCCTCCCGCGAGCACGCGCCCATCGCGATCAAGGCGAGCGGCATCTCCTGCGTCATCGCCTCCACCTTCGCCCGCATTTTCTACCGCAACGCCATCAATATCGGGCTGGCAATCCTTGAATGCGACGAGGCGGCCCGCGACATCCGGGCCGGCGACGAGGTCAAGGTGGATTTCGATACGGGGCTGATTGAAAACCTTACCACCGGGAAGACCTACCAGGCCGAGCCGTTCCCGCCCTTTATCCAGAACATCATTGCGAAGGGCGGCCTGCTCAACGCCATCAAGGACCGCCTGTAAAGCGGAAAACGGACAAATCAAAAAGCACATGGCTCCGTTCGGCGCGGAGCCATGTGCTTTTTTCATCGGGGGATGGCAGGCAGGGAACGGCAGGAGACGCCCGCGGGCCGCAGGCGGCGGAGTGCGGCGGCCGGTCCTCTGCGGTTCCGCCGGGACCCGCCCGGCGGCAGGCGCGGCACGGCGCGCGGACGGGACCGGCGGGTTCCCGCGCCGTATCGTCAGATCACCCGGATGGACTTCCATTTCCCCCGCCAGAAGCGGATGACAAAGCAGGTGTCACGCACCACCCAGTCCACAAACATCGCCAACCAGACGCCCAGCAGCTGCAGGCCCAGCCCCCAGGGGCTGGCAAGCACATAGCTCAGGCAGATGCGGAATACAAACATCGAAACCATGGAGACGACCATGGTGAAGATCACGTCGCCGGAAGCGCGCAGCGCGTTGGGCAGGGTAAAGGAAAGAGGCCAGACCAGGCCGGTGAAAACGGCGCACCAGCGCAGCACGTCGGTCGCCATGGCGGCCGACGCCGGGCTGAGGCTGAACAGGGATACCAGCGGCCCGGCAATCAGGAACAGGATAAGGCACAGCGCGCCCATGGAAAGATAGGTGACGCCCATCAGCTTTTTGGTGTAGGAAACCGCTTCCTTCACCCGTCCGGCCCCCATGCATTGCCCCACCACGGTGATGAGGGCCAGGCCGATCGCCTGCCCGGGCACATTGATGACGCTGGCGACGCTGTTGGAAATCGCGTTGGCGGCTACGGCGTTGGTCCCAAAGGAGGTGATCAGGCTGAGCACCAGCAGCTTGCCGATCTGGAACAGGCCGTTTTCCAGACCGTTGGGGATGCCGACCACCAGGATCCGGCGGACCATGCCGCCCTTGAACTCAAAGTGGAACAGCCGTTCGATGCGCAGCGGGCCGCCGTGCCGCTGCAGCAGAACCAGGATAACCACCGCCGCCACAACACGGGAAACCAGGGTGCCGATGCCGGCGCCGAGCGCTCCCATCCCGAAGCCGTAAATCAGGATGGCGTTAACCGAGATGTTGACAATATTGACCAGCAGGGAGTTGAACATCGACACCTTGCTGTCGCCCATGGAACGGAAAAGAGCCGCCCCGGCGTTATAGACGGCCATGAAGGGATAGGCGAGCGCCGTAGAGAGAAAATAGGTCAGCGCGCTGTCCATAACGTCCGGCTCGATGCTGCCGAAAACCAGGGAGAGGATATGCTGACGGAATACCAGGGCCAGCACCATCAGGGCGGTGGACACGGCGGTTACGGTATACAGCAGCTGCTTCGCGGCGGTGCGGGCGTTGTGGGTATCCTGCCTCCCCAGATACTGCGAAACAATCACCGTGCCTCCGGTGGAAAGCGCGGCAAAAATCTGGATGAGCAGAAGGTTGATGCCGTCCACCAGGGAGACGCCGGAAACCGCGGCTTCCCCGGAGGTGGTCACCATCACCGTGTCGGCCATGCCGACGCTCATCAGCAGGAACTGCTCGATGACCAGGGGGATAATCAGCCGGACCAGCGACCGGCGGTCAAACAGAGGGACGGACGGCGCCTGAGGCGCCGGGGCAGTAACGGTTGTTTGCACGCTTGCTTCAGACCTTCCTGTTTTTCTCTCCCAGGTCGTCTTTTTTCGACTTCTGTATTGAATAAAAAGATGGTAAACGCCTTGCCGCTTCTTGCTGAGTGTTTATAGATGCCACCGAAAGGTGGCTTAAAAGCTGACTTTTTCATGTATTGTCTTAAACTTGTTTATATCGCTTTATGTCTTCTCTTTGTAAGCCTGGGCGTCAAAAAAGCGTCAAGCAACAAAACGCAACCTTAAAAATATCAATTTCCGTATTGATACGGCACAAAAGGCAAAATCGCCCAGGTGACATCGTCTGCCGATCTGTTTCTGGAGTCCAACTCCTTATACCCAACAGTTGCCTGTTCACAGGGGTATTTGCTGCAATTGAGGCAAGTGTCTAATTCTTTTGTTTGCAAGCATTTTAACGGCTCACACAGTTCGCTTCCATCACGGTGGCAATGACAATCTGGCGTATCACAACCTGTGCAACGCAAACTCCAGTCAGAAACACCATATACCGCAGATAAGTGTGGAATTAACATGTCTCTGAAATCCTTGGTGATCTTTGTATAATGCACACAAAGGTCACATCGATGTCCACATTTTCCATAAACCGCATTTTCTTTGGAAAAGGGCTTGCGGTTAGGTTTTTTCTTAATTATGATTAACTTTTTTATTTCTTCCAAGACTTGCAATGTCACAACATCAATAAACATCCATTTGCCGTCATGATATGTTTTTGCGTTGTCGTAATAATCTAAAATGTACTGTGAAAATTCATTTCTTACATTTTCAAATTTTTCACGCTCGGCTTTACCGAAAATAATTAAAAAAACAAGCTTATCCTCTTTTAAGTAAATAGTTAAAATGGTTTTTTTACCTTGTTTGAATTTCAGTTCCTCTTTCCCATCGCCAACCTCATTAAGCTGGTATTTGCCGCGCATAAATTTTACTGTTTCAAGTTTTACTGTTTCGAGTTCAGTCATTTGTACTTCACCGCCCAATATAAATATTCTTCACGTTCCGGGTGATTTTCCCCGAAAAGATTGTACCATATTTTATGCTTGTTTTCCACTCCAATCGAAGTGAGCCCATGGATAGTCATTTGCAAAAACCGAATCGGGTTTGGGAGCATCCCCAGTTCATGGGAAGAGGGAAGAACCCTCTTCCCATGAACTGGGGAACTTTTTGCGCTTCAGAATCGGGATAAGAAAGGAACCAAATCCCATCCAATTGATTTAGACCGGCCCCTACGGTATCGATATTATACCAACATTTCAGCGATGTTCGATCGTCGAACAGATTAAAATGGTCAAGCGGGACCTCTTGTTCCCATTCAACAAACCAATATGGCAACGGTCGTTTTGTGACCGCAATATTCGAAGCGGAGGGCCGCCGTAGATCGGAGACATTGATGAAAACCCATTCAGATGGCGGGAAGATGAATTGCGTGCAAATTGTTACGTAATAGGCACCAAAGCCATTGAAACAAAAGCATTCATGCGCTTTCTTGGGGTTCCTGCATTGCCACGACAATTTTTTATTATAGCAAGCCGGCGCCCGATACACAATCCGCTTTTCAAATTTTTTCGGCAGGCGGGAAACGGCCGCTTGACATTTTCCGGCGCAAACAGTACTCTGTATGTCAAAAGGCCTCGCCCCCCGGGATACCTTCCGCTTCCCGGAGGTTTGGGGCGGTTCCGCTTTCACGAATGCAGGCACGGCGGGAAGGGGGAAGAATGATGCACGGAGAGAACGGTATGCCGGCGGCCAACGGGCTGGGGTGGACATTTGACACGGTTGCCTCAGCCTATGAAAAATTCCGGCCGGGATATGTGGACGAACTGTACCGCACGCTTTTTCGCTACGTTCCCATTGATGAAACGAGCAATGTGGCGGAGATCGGTATTGGCGGCGGACAGGCCACCCTTCCGGTGCTGCGCACGGGATGCAGACTGACCGCGGTGGAATACGGGGCGCATTTCTGCGAGCTCTGTCGGGAGAAATTCAGGGATTATCCCAACTTTTCCGTTGTCATGGGCAAATTTGAGGATGTCGCCTTGAAAAGCCATGCGTTTGACCTGATCTATTCGGCTTCCGCGTTTCATTGGGTGCCGGAAGAGATCGGCTATCCCAAAGTTTTCTCCCTGCTGAAAAACGGCGGCGTGTTTGCCCGGTTCGCCAATCATCCGGATCGCGGCAAGGCCAACCCTGCGCTTTCGCGGGAGATCGATGCGATCTATGCCGAATATTATTACAAGTATTATGACAAAAAGCCGGAGAAGCAAAAGGCGTACAGCGAAGAGCAGGCCCGCCGCAGAGCGGCGGTCGCGGAGAAATACGGCTTCACGGATATCCGGTACGCGCTCTTTTTCAGGACGCGGACCTTCTCCGCCAGGGAGTACGTCCGGCTGCTCGGCACGTATTCCGACCATATCGCCATGGAGGAAAAGCAGCGGATGGCGTTTTTCTCCAGAATGGAAGAAGCGATTGACAGGCATGGCGGAAAAATCGTGCTCTTCGATACCATCGACCTGGAGCTTGCCAGGAAAAGCGGATGATGCCGGCGTCCCTGCCTGTGACGAGGGAAGCGGCGCGCGTTATGCGCGATAAAAAGCGGAAAAGAGGGGAGCCGCCTTTGTCCATGGCTTTCCTCTTTTCCGCTTAGGATGGCTCTCAGAACATGGGGACGCACCGGACTCCTGCGACGCCGCGCAAACGGCGCTCCGGCCGGACGGCCCCTTCCGCCGCTTATTCCTTATAGCCGAGCGTTCCGTTTGCCGCCGCCTTGAGGTAGGCGTTGACAAAACCGTCCAGGTCGCCGTCCATCACGGCGGCGATGTTGCCGGTCTCAAAGCCGGTGCGGTGGTCCTTGACCAGGGTGTAGGGCATGAAAACATAGGAGCGGATCTGACTGCCCCACGCGATCTGGGCCTGCCCTCCCTTGATGTCCTCGATTTTGTCGTAATGCTCGCGCTCCTTGATCTCCACCAGCTTGGACTTGAGCATCTTCATCGCCACGTCGCGGTTCTGGAACTGGCTGCGCTCGTTCTGGCAGGCGACCACGATGCCGGTGGGGATGTGGGTGATCCGCACGGCGGATTCGGTCTTGTTGACGTGCTGGCCGCCCGCGCCGCCCGAGCGGTAGGTGTCCACCTTCAGATCCTCCGGCCGGATTTCCACCTCAATGTCGTCGTCGATCTCCGGGATGACCTCCAGCGCGGCAAAGGAGGTGTGCCGCCGGCCGGAAGCGTCGAAGGGGGAGACCCGCACCAGGCGGTGTACCCCCGATTCCCCCTTGAGGTAGCCATAGGCGTTCAGCCCTTCGATCAGGATGGAGGCGCTCTTCAGCCCGGCCTCGTCCCCGTCCAGGTAATCGAGAATCTTGTATTTGAAGCCATGCCGTTCCGCCCAGTGGGTATACATGCGGTAAAGCATCTCGGCCCAGTCCTGCGCCTCGGTGCCGCCTGCGCCCGCGTGGAAGGTGAGAATGGCGTTCTTGGCGTCGTATTCGCCGGAGAGCAGGGTGGACAGCCGCTGCTCCTCCATGGAAGCCTGCACCTTGTCCACCCCGGCGGTGCATTCCTCCAGCAGGGAAAGGTCGCCCTCCTCATTTGCCAGCTCAATCAGGGTCAGGGTATCGTTATAGGCGTCCACCAGCGCGGCGTAGCCGTCCACCCTGCCTTTGAGATTGGCGGAACGCTGCAGGATCGCCTGTGCGTTTTCCATATCGTCCCAGAAGTTCGGAGCGGCCGCCTTTTCCTCCAGTTCGGCCAGCTCCTTCCGGCTTTGGGTCAGGCCCAGAGCGCCGGCCAGGTCGTCGATATCCGGCTTTAAGCCTTCCAGCCGCAGCCGCAGTTCGTCAAATTCCAGCATGGGTTTCATCCTTTACCTTAAAATCGGGCGCCGACGCCCGGGGACGCTTATAGAGTAAAATGGCAAAAGCCTTTTTCATTATAGGGGATTTGCCGCGCCTTGTAAAGGGGGCTTCGGCTCGCCTCTCCGTCCCAAAGCGGAAAAATCCCCGGAAAAAGCGGCGGCGGGGCTTGACGGAACAGGATTGTCCTGATATACTATTTTGGTGCCGAAAAACGGCGCGGCGCTTTTGCGCGCCGAAATATCCTTGCTCCGGCCGGCGAGCCGGGGCCATCAGACCATGAGGAGGTGCAAAAATGCCCACAGTCAAAGGTTCCTATGAGGCCGTATTTATCTTCTCCATGACGCTGGGGGAGGAAGGCATCGCCGCGATGTCCGAGAAGTTCAAAACGCTGATCGAGCAGAACGCGGAACTTGGCGAGGTGGACGAA
Source organism: Candidatus Avimonas caecicola (assembly GCA_904419875.1). Lineage (GTDB taxonomy): Bacteria > Bacillota > Clostridia > Oscillospirales > Acutalibacteraceae > Avimonas > Avimonas caecicola. The sequence goes on from CAJFTG010000007.1 coordinate 23,406, forward strand.
TGGGGGAAGCGCAGGCTCGCTTACCTGATCAACGATGAAGCGGAAGGCTTCTACGTGCTGTACAAGTTCGTCAGCGGCCCGGAATTCCCGGCCGAGCTCGACCGCGTCAGCAAGATCACGGACGGTGTCCTCCGCTCCCTGATCGTGCGCAACGACAAGAAATAAGGAGGGGAACGAATATGCTGAACGTGGTTTGCCTGATGGGCCGCCTGGCGGCGGACCCGGAGCTCCGGCACACGCAGTCCCAGATTCCGGTCACCAGCTTCCGCATTGCGGTGGACCGGACGTTCCAATCCAAGGGCCAGGAGAAGCAGACCGACTGGATTGACATTGTGGCCTGGCGGAACACCGCGGAATTTGTGACGCGGTATTTCCACAAGGGCTCGATGATCGCCGTGCAGGGAAGCCTCCAGACCCGTTCCTACACCGACAGGGACGGCAACAAACGCACCGCGGTTGAGGTGGTTGCCGACAACGTGTTCTTTGGCGAATCCAAGCGCAACAGCGACAGCGCCCCTGCCGCCGGCCGCTACGATTCCCAGGTCCCGCAGTTCAGCGAGGCCGCGCCCGCCTTCTCCACCGCCGGCTCCGGCGATTTTGAGGAGATCGTCGGGGACGACGAGCTGCCGTTCTGACAGAACGCGCGGGCCCTCACTACTTTTAGATGTAAAGGAGGCCAACAGCCATGGCTGACAGACCCGAGAGACCGGAACGCCCCCGCGGCCGCAAGGGCCGCCGCAAGGTGTGCAGCTTCTGCGTCGATAAGATCGATACCATCGACTACAAGGATGTGGCGCGCCTGCGCCGGTTCATGTCCGAGCGGGCGAAGATCCTTCCCCGCCGTGTGACCGGCACCTGCGCCCGCCATCAGAGGGAGCTGACCGTTGCGATCAAACGCGCGCGTCATATCGCCCTCCTTCCGTATGTGAACGATTGACCGCAGCGGATAAAAGCCGCCGGCCCCTGGGGCCGGCGGCTTTGCGTTTTTCCGGGGGCCTTGATCCGTTCTATTGCAGGAAGACGTCAGGGCCGGAACGCCGGCTCCCGAGGAGTCCCGCGCGGGATGTATCCCGTGCTCCCGCACAGTGCCCGGCTTTGCGCGTCGATGGTTTCCGCCGATTTTCCCCGCGCCGGCCGGTGGATGAGGCCGGCCCGGCGGAAGCGGCCGCGCGTGCAACCGCGGCCGATGCGGGCCCGCCTGTGCCCGGCAACGCCGCAGGCGGGGGCAACGGGATCGGTGGGGCAGCGGGACGGCAGGGCGGATTTCCTTTTTCGGCTGCCGGACGGTCGAACAGCCGGCTTCCCGCCCTATCCGACTATTTCGCTGCTTTTGTTGCCGCCGCTTCATGAACAAACAGCAAATTCCGCCGCCGGGAAGGCGCATAAAACATAGCCGGCGGAGCGGCGGGACGGCGGGACGGCGGTAAAATGCCGGCCGTGCCCCTGTCAGCCTTCCGTTCCCACAGGATGGGCGCGCCGGCCGAAGAGCGGAACGGGCGCGGACGCCGGAAAGGAAGGGCCCGGCGGCCGGGTCGGGGAGCCCCGGCGGCCCCCTTTCAGATGGGTTCCCGGTGCGCCGCCGCCCGCTGCGGGAGCCGGCGGGGGCTGGACTTGTCCGCCCTGCTATGATATACTGAACGGCGTGGAAAGCCTCCCCCGGACAGCCGGCTCGGCGCCCCGGAAGGAGGGGCAGGGAAGGGCGGGGAGGAGCAGGGAGGAGTAGGGAGGGGCGCGGACGTTTCCGCAGGGGGCGGAATATACTAGGGAGTGAGCGGCGCTGCCGCCGAAGGAAGGGATTTTATGCCGATCAAGCAGTTTTTGGAGGCCGGGCAGATCGTGGGCACTCACGGTGTGCGCGGCGAGGTGAGGGTGCAGCCCTGGTGCGATTCTCCCGCTTTTCTGGCCCGTTTCGGCACGCTGTATTTCGACGAGGGGCGCACGCCGGTCCGCGTGAAGGCGCGGCCTCATCAGAAGATCGTGCTCATGGCGCTGGAGGGGATCTCCACCGTGCAGCAGGCGGCTGTGCTCCGCGGGAAGGTGCTGTATCTGGATCGGGCGGATGTGAAGCTGCCGGAAGGTTCCTATTTCATTCAGGACCTGATCGGCCTGCGGGTGGTGGATGCGGACAGCGGGGAGGATTACGGCACGCTGTCCGAGGTGAGCGCCACCGGCGCCAACGACGTATACCATATCCGCACGCCGCGGGGGATTGTCCTGATTCCCGCCGTTCCTTCGGTGGTGATCGATACCGACATTGCGGGCGGCGTAATGACCATCCGGCCGATTAAAGGGATGTTTGACGATGCGGTTTGATTTGATGACCCTTTTTCCCGAAATGTGTGAGCGGGTGCTCGGGGAGAGCATCCTCGGCCGCGCGCAGAAGAAAGGCGCGGTGGAAGTGTATACCCACCAGATTCGGGACTATACTCTCAATAAGCAGAAACAGGTGGACGATTACCCGTATGGCGGCGGGATGGGAATGGTGATGTACGCCCAGCCGATTGCGGACTGCTTCCGGGCGGTCTGCCGCCAGGCCGGAACCCGCCCGCACCTGGTTTACATGTCGCCGCAGGGCGGGGTGCTGACCCAGCGCAAGGCGCTGGAGCTGTCGCGCAGACCGAATATTTGCGTACTCTGCGGGCATTATGAAGGAGTGGACGAACGGGTATTGGACGCCCTGGTGGACGAACAGATTTCAATTGGCGATTATGTGCTCACCGGCGGCGAGCTGCCGGCGCTGGTGCTGATCGACTGCGTCGCCCGCCTGGTGCCGGGGGTGCTGTCCGACGATGTCTGCTTTACCGAGGAAAGCCATTTTTCCGGCCTGCTGGAATACCCGCAGTATACCCGCCCGGCCGTCTGGGAAGGGAGGGAGGTGCCGGAGGTGCTGCTGACCGGGCATCATGCCAACATTCAGAAATGGCGGCGGGAGCAGTCCCTGCTCCGCACCCTCCGCTGCCGGCCGGATATGCTGGAGGGGGCGGAACTCAGCGGGAAGGAGCGGGCTTTTCTCGAGGAATGCAGGAGAGAAAGGGAAGCCGAAGAGGCTGTGCCCCCCGCAGGTACGGATGGGGAGGAAGCGCCGGGGGAAAGCGGGCCGGCTGGGAGATTGGGCGGAGGAGCCGGCGGAGGAGCCGGGAAAACAGGCGGGGAAAAAGGCGGTGCGAAAGACGGCGCGGCAGGCGGCAGAGAAGACTAGGGAAGGCTAGGGAAGACGACAGGGTAGGCAACAGGGAAAGCAACGAAGGCAGCGAAGACAGCCCATAAATCCGCCGTTTCCTGCGCGAATTCTATCCCTTTTGTTAGCTTTCGCAGCCTCCTTCGTTTTTAGTAACCAAAAGTTATGAACAGAATTGACACACTCTACAAACCATGCGTTTTGAAAACCGACAAAATAGGGCAGGCAAACAAAAATGCGACATTTCGCCCCGGAGTTGGTCAAAATTGATTGACGGATAAATCATTTGTGGTATAATACCGATATCTGAGTTGGATAGTTACATGACCGCGACCCGCTGCCTGGACAGGCGGGCGCTTAGTTTGGAGAGGGAGATAGCTCATGTATGTAAAAGACGTTTTGGTACAGAACCAGGTTGGACTTCACGCCCGTCCCGCTACGTTTTTTATTCAGAAGGCGAATGAATTCAAATCCTCCATCTGGGTGGAAAAGGAAGAGCGCCGCGTGAATGCGAAGAGCCTGCTGGGCGTGCTGTCTCTGGGGATTGTCGGCGGCACCAACATCCGCATTATCGCCGACGGCAGCGACGAGGAAGCCGCTGTGGAAGGGCTGGTAAGCCTGGTGCAGTCCGGCTTCGCTGAGTAAGCGTTCCGCCCGTTGCCGCCAATTTGATGCGTTCCGTCAGCGCAGCCGTCCGGTACGGCTGCGCTTTTTGGCATCGCTGCGCCGGAAGAAGGGGGAGGCGGCCCCCGGCAGAGGCGCCGGTCCCCGCCGCGCCGGAAAGGAATGGCAGTATGGAACATCGGACTGAAAAAGTGAAGGAGCTCCGCCGCCAGGCCATGGCGCTGCCGCTCCTGCCCGGCGTCTATATCATGAAGGACGCGCAGAATACCATTATCTATATCGGCAAGGCCAAGGCGCTCAAAAACCGGGTAAGCCAGTATTTCGGGTCGGACGCCAACCATCCGGAGAAGGTGCGTCAGATGGTGGCGAGGGTGGACCATTTCGACTATATCGTCACCGACAGCGAATTTGAGGCGCTGGTGCTGGAATGCTCCCTGATTAAGCAATACGCCCCGAAATACAACATCCTCCTGAAGGATGCCAAGGGGTACCATTACGTCCGTATTTCCCCGCCGCCCTTTTCCCGCATCGCCATCGCCCGGCAGAAGCTGGACGACGGGGCGAAATATATGGGGCCGTTCGTCAGCAGCTTCACGGTGCAGGAGGCGGTGGACGAGGCGTGCCGGGTGTTCCAGCTCCCCACCTGCAACCGCCCCTTTGTCAAAGGCAGGCGGGAACGCCCCTGCCTCAACCACTATATCCAGCAGTGCTGCGCCCCCTGTACGGGGAAGGTGAAGGAGAGCGACTACAACGAGCGGCTGAACCAGGCGCTGGAATTCCTGACTCAGGGCAGCGAACAGATGCTTCGCACCCTGAACGCCCGGATGGAGGAAGCGGCCGAGAACCTGGAGTTTGAAAAGGCGGCGCGGCTGCGGGATCGGATCCATGCCATCGAGCGGCTGGGGCAGAAGCAGAAGGTGGTGATGTCCCGCATCCCGGAGCAGGACGTGGTCGCCCTGGCGCAGGGGACGGACGGCCTGTGCTTCGAGGTGTTCCGCTTTCGGAGCGGCCGGCTTTCCGACCGGGAGGATTTCCTGGTGGACAGTCTGGACCGGGACGGCGGCCTGCCGGCGGCGAGGGCGGAGTTCCTGCGCCGGTATTATTCGATGCGGGAGCACGTCCCGCCTCAGGTCACCGTGGACGGGGAGATCGAGGACGGCGGGCTGATGGAGCGCTGGCTGACCGAAAAGGCCGGCCGGAAGGTGCGGATCGTCCAGCCGCAGAAGGGGGAGCAGGCCCGCCTGGTTGAGATGTGCCGCAACAACGCGGCCGAGCGGATCGCCCGCCAGAGCGGCATGGCCGGCCGGGACGCGGCCGCGCTGGACGAGCTGGCCCGGCTGCTCGGCCTGCCGGAGCCGCCCGCCTACATCGAAAGCTACGACATTTCCAACACCGGCGGCAGCGACAACGTGGCCGGGATGGTGGTGTTTGAAAACGGAAGGCCGCTGAAATCGGCCTATCGCCGCTTTTTAATCAAGACGGTCGAGGGACAGGATGATTACGGTTCCATGCGGGAGGTGATCGCCCGCCGGCTGAACGAATACGGGCGTCACAAGGAGGAAGGCGCCGGCTTTGGGCGGCTGCCCGACCTGATTCTGCTGGACGGCGGCCGGGGCCATGTCTCGGCGGTGCGGCCGGTGGTCGCCTCCTTCGGGCTGGATATCCCGGTCTACGGCATGGTCAAGGACGCGCACCACCGCACCCGCGCCATCGCGGAGGACGGCGGGGAAATTGCGATCAACGCCCGCCGGTCGGCGTTCACCCTGATCTCCTCGATCCAGGAGGAGGTGCACCGCTGGGCGATCACCTATCACCGGCAGCGGCGGCAGAAAAACGGCATCGGCACCGTGCTGACCGAAATCCCGGGGATCGGGGAGGCGCGGGCCAGGACGCTTCTGAAGCATTTCGGGTCGATGAAGGCCGTCCGCGGGGCGACGGAGGAGGAACTGGCCGCGGTGAAGGGCATCTCCCGGCCGGCCGCCGAAGCGGTGCGGAAATATTTCGACGAAAACCCCTGAAAGAGCGCCGGGCGGTAAAAATTTCCCGCCGCGGGCGGCGGGTTTCCGGACTCCTGCGGTTGACAGGAGAGGGGAATACGGGTAAAATTGTAAAAAGAATGTCGGACACGGAAGGGAAGAAATCACCATGAAGGTTGGCTTTATCGGCGCGGGGAACATGGCGGGCGCGATCATCCGCGGGATGGTGGCCGGCGGGTTCCGCGGCAGCGATCTTGTGGCGTATGACACCGACAGCGCCAAGCTTATCCGCCTTTTTGAGGACTGCGGCATCTGCATGACCACTTCGGCCGTTGAGGCGGCCGAGCAGGCGGACGCCCTGGTGCTGGCGGTGAAACCGCAGGTGCTCCCCTCCGTGCTGCCGGGCCTGTCTCCGGCGCTCCATCGGCGCGGGCCGCTGGTGATCTCCATTGCGGCGGGGAAGCCCCTCGTCTGGCTGGAGGAGCTGATGGGCCCCGGCCTGCCGGTGGTGCGGGTGATGCCGAACATCGCCGCCAAGGTGGGGGAATCCATGTCCGCCTTCTGCGGCAACGCCCGGGTGAACGAGGCGCACAAGGGGATCGTCCGCCAGATCTTTGAGACGGTGGGCGAAACGGTGGAGCTGGAGGAACGGCTTTTTTCCGCTTATTCGGCTCTGGCGGGCTGCTCCCCGGCGTTTACGCTGCTGTACATCGACGCGCTGGCCGAGGCGGGGGTGCGGTATGGCATTCCCAAGCCCACGGCGCTGAAAATCGTCTCTCAGGCGGTGCTGGGCACCACCCGGCTGCTGCAGGAGACGGAGGAGCATCCCCGTGCCCTGATCGATCAGGTCTGTTCTCCGGCGGGCACCACCATCGAAGGGGTGTGTGCTTTGCAGGCGGGCGGCTTTGAGGCGGCGGTGCTGGCGGCGGCAAAGGCAAGCTACGAAAAGGATTTGGCCCTGTAGGCGCCGGCGGGCGCGGCAGGGGAGGCCGGGACGGCGGGACGGAAGTCCGGCCGCCGCGGGCCGGTGGGAAAGCGGAATGATGCGGATTATTACAGGAGCGGCGCGCGGCTGCCGGCTGGAAACGCTGCAGGGCGAGGATACCCGTCCCACGGCGGAGCGGGTAAAGGAAGCGGTCTGCAGCGCGCTGCAGTTTGAAATCGAAGGGCGGGCGGTGCTCGACCTGTTCGCCGGCTCGGGGCAGATGGGGCTGGAGATGCTCAGCCGCGGGGCGGCCGGCTGCGTGTTCGTGGACAAAAGCCCCGAAGCCGCGGCGGTGATCCGCCGCAACCTGAACGCGGTCGCCCGGCGGGAGCCCTCGCTGTCCGGAAACGCGCAGGTGCTAAGCACGGACGCGCTGGCGTATCTCCGCCGGACAAAGGACCGGTTCGACATCGCCCTGTTGGACCCGCCCTATGCGGCGGGGCTGCTGGCTCCCGCGCTGGAGGGGACGGCGGAACGGATGAATCCCGGCGGGGTGATCGTCTGCGAAAGCGACGCCGGCCTGCCGCTGCCGGAGCGGGCGGGGGATTACCGGCTGGCCCGCACCTATCGCTACGGCAGGGTGCTTCTGCGGCTGTACCGCTGGGACGGCGGCGCCGAATGACGCGGGAAAGGAAGAACCATCGAATGAAAACGGCAGTGTGCCCGGGCAGCTTCGACCCGGTGACCTTTGGCCATCTCGATATTATCCGCCGGGCGGCGGGAATGTTTGACCGCGTGATTGTCGCCGTGATGACCAACGCCGCCAAGCAGCCGATGTTTACCAAAGAGGAGCGGGTGGAATTCCTCCGCCGCGCCACCGCGGGGCTCGACAATGTGGAGATCGACAGTTTTGAAGGGCTGCTGGCGGACTATGCGCGGCAGAAAAACGCGACGGTGATCGTCAAGGGCCTGCGGGCGATGTCGGATTTCGAGTATGAATTTCAGATGGCGCTGACCAACCGCCGGCTGAACCCCGAAACCGAAACCGCCTTTCTCACCACCACGGCGGAGCACATGTACCTGTCCTCCAGCCTGGTCAAGCAGGTGGCGGAGTTCGGCGGAGACATCACCGGCTTTGTGCCGGACGGCATCATCGAGGATATCATGAATAAGGTCAGCAAGGCGGGACAAGCGGCGGCCGCCAGGGAATAAACGCCTTTGATCGCCGGAAGGAAAGGATGAAGCAACATGACGGTAGAGGAATTGCTGGATCAGATCGACGACATGCTGGAAAAGGCGTGGAGCTTTCCGCTTTCCGGCGGGAAATGCATGGTGGACGCGGAACGCCTGCGGAACATCGTGGATGATATCCGGGGCAATATGCCCAGCGAGGTGCGGCAGGCGCGGGCCATCGTCGCGGACCGCGGGGATATCGTGGCGACCGCCAAAAAGGAGGCGGAGGGCATCATCCGCACGGCGGAAGAACGCGCCCGCCGTATGGTCGCGCAGGAGGAGATCGTGCGGCAGGCGCAGCAAAAGGCGAACGAGATGATGGCACAGGCGCAGCAGAAGTCCCGGGAGATGCGCCGGGGCGCCAGCGATTTTTCCGAGGATCTGCTCCGGCGGACCGAGGAAGCCATCGCCCAGCGCTTGAGCGAGGTGCGGCAGGCGCGCCAGCTTCTGCGCAATCCTCCCAAACCGGAAATGCCGGAGCAGACGGAGGATAAATAGAGAGTAAATTAGAGAATAAATGGAACGGGCCGGCGTCCTCCGCCGGAGAAAGCCGCGGCTTTGCATGTGAATGCGAAGCCGCGGCTTTTTTGCGCTCTTCGGCAGGAAAAAGCGTTTGCGGACAGCTTCCCGCCGGGGAGCGGCTTTCTGCGGCGCAAAAGAAGGGGTACGCCGATTGGATCCGTTTTCGGTCGTGCGAGCGGCGCTGTGATTATTTTGGACATCCCTGAGGGACCCTGCCGGCGCCAGGCACTTCCAGGGTCCCGGCGGGTGTGAAGGCGCCGCCTCGGCCGGCCAGCCGCAGAGGCGAGGCATCGACGGGGGACTTATGAAGGGGAAAGGCGGGGAAGAGGGCAGCGGTTGTTCGAGCGGCCGGCCGGAGCGGTGAGATGGGGATACCCGTTTTTGATCCGGGCGGACGGCGCGTGAGGCATGCCGGGCGTGCCAGGCAGGGGAAAGCGGGGGGAAGCAGGGGAAAAGCGTGGGAAAACACGGGGGAGCATGGGAGCATGGGAGCATGGGAGCACGGGGGGACGGAGAGACGGAGAATATGGGGAAGGTACAGGAGAGTACAGGAGAGTACGGGAAGGCATGGAAAGCGGCGGTATTGTTCCGCGTCTCCTGAGAACCCGGCTCGCAGCAGGTTCTTTCCGCCGCCGATGCAGGCCGCCGTTTCCGCGGCCGCTCTGCGCGCCTGCCGCCTGTGCGGCGGGAACAGAAGGGGCAGGGGGAATAGGTGGGACAGGCGGGACAGGCGGGACAGGGAGATCGACGCGCCAAGGGCAAGGGAGGGGACGGAGGGGAAGGAGAGGACGGAAAGGACAGAAGAGACAGAGGGGAGAACGTTCCCCCATCGCGCCGCACGGAATGTCGCCTTTCCAGGGGGAACATCGTTCCTCCGCGGCCGGGTGTGCGCCGTCCCGCCGGCGGCAGGGACGCCCCGCGCCGCATACACCTGCCTGTCTGGAACGGCGCGCCATCGGCCGAAAGGACTGGGGAAAGGGGGAAGGCGGAGACGGTACAGAGGCGGAGAAGGAGGGAGGAGGAGAGGGAAGGGGAGTAGACGGGGGGAAGAGGAATGGAGAGGAATGGAAAGGGGTGGAAAGAGGCAGGAGGGAGCAGGAGGGAGCAGGAGGGATACAGGAGGGAACAGAAGGGAGCCGAAGAGGGGGGAGAAAAAGGAAAAGAGCGCAGGTTCTCTGTCCATTTCGAGAGGAAAAGGGGAATTATGGAAATTTCAACAAATTTTTTCAAAAAAACTGGTTTGAAAAATTGGGACAACCCTTGCAATTTTGAAAAACAGCCTTTATAATGGTAGGTAAGTGGCGGAAAGTAGAGCTAAGTGGTGGAGAGTGGAGGATATCCACACTTTCCACGGAGTTTTCCACCGGAATCCACACGAGGGGGAAATCGCCGCCTGTACGGCTCGCTGCACCTCTTTTGCCCCTCCGGGTTCCTTTTCTCCCCCTCTTCGGTTCCTTTCTGTTCCCTCTTGCTCCCTGTGCACCGCCCGGGAATCCGCCACCACATTCATCAGGACGGCGACGGCCGCCGGAAAGACAGGAAACGCCATGCTGTACGGACGCTTCCAACACAATATCGATGCCAAGGGGCGCATTTTTGTGCCCGCAAAGCTTCGGGAAAAGCTGGGCGAGCAGTTTATCGCCGCGGCCGTGATGGATCATTGCGTCAGCCTGTATTCGATGGAGGAATGGGACAAGCTCCAGCAGGGGCTGGCCGACATGCCCTTCACCAAGGCGCGCCGGCTGCAGCGGTATCTGTCCTCCAACGCGGCGGACGTGCAGATCGACGCACAGGGGCGCATCCTGCTGCCCAAACATCTGCTGGCCTATGCTTCCCTGGAAAAGGAAGCACTGGTCATCGGCGCCGGCAACCGGGCCGAAATCTGGAACCCGGCGAGCTATGAGGCGGACAGCGGCGCCATGACGCCCGAAGAGGTGGAGGCCGAGTTCATGGAGCTGGGCTTCTGACGAGGATGAACACGGCGGAACGCCGGGGCGTTCCGGTGACAACGGACGGAGAGGCGGTGCACGGCGTGACGGAGAAACCGGCGGGGACGTATCATATCCCCGTCCTGCTGGAAGAGACGCTTTCGGCGCTGGATGTCCGCCCGGACGGCCTGTATCTGGACGGGACCGCCGGCGGAGGCGGGCATTCGCACGCGATCGCCTCCCGGCTGAAGGGCGGGCGGCTGCTTTCGCTGGATCAGGACCCCGACGCGGTCCGGGAGGCCGGACGGCGGCTGGCCGGTCTGCCGGCCTCCGTGGTGCAGGCCAATTTCGCCCGGATGGACGAGGTGCTGCGGGAGCGCGGCTTCGGCCCGGTGGACGGGATTCTGCTGGACATCGGCGTTTCCTCCCATCAGCTGGATACAGCGGAGCGCGGCTTCTCCTATCACATGGACGCCCCGCTGGACATGCGGATGAGCCGGAGCGGCCGGACGGCGGCGGAACTGGTGAATACGCTGGATGAGCGGGAGCTGTCTTCGATATTTTTCCGTTACGGCGAAGAAAAATATTCCCGGCCGATCGCCCGTGCGATTGTGCGGGCGCGGGAAAACGGGCCGGTGGAAACCACCGGGCAGCTGGCGGATTTGATCCGGGAAGCGGTTCCGGCCTCCTATCGGAGAGAGGGGCATCCCGCGCGCCGGGTGTTTCAGGCGCTGCGCATCGCCGTCAACGGCGAGCTGGACAGCCTTTCCCGGGCGCTGGACGTTGCCTTCGGCTGTTTAAAGCCGGGCGGGAGGCTGGCGGTCATCACCTTTCACTCGCTGGAGGACCGGATGGTCAAGCAGCGGTTCGCCTCCCTCTGCCGGGGCTGCACCTGTCCGCCGGATTTCCCGGTGTGCGTGTGCGGGAAGACGCCGGCGGCCCGGCTGGTCCTGCGCAAGCCGGCGGAGGCGTCGGCGCAGGAGCTGGAAAGCAATCCGCGGGCGCGCAGCGCCAAACTGCGCTGCATTGAGAAAATCCATGAGGCAAACGAACCATAATCCGAATTAGACCAAACGACAGAAGCGTCCGGCCCGCTGGGGCCGGGTAATCGCTGGGAAAGGGGACGCTGTATGGCAGGCAACAGGGGAACGGAAGCCTATGACCTTTCGTTGTTTGAGCCGAGGCCGGCGAAAATCGTCGAACTCAAGCCGAACAAGAAGATGGCGAAGGCACAGCGGAAAAAAGCCAAAATTCAGTCTGTACTGAACACCGCGGCGACCCTTTCGGTGGCGGCGATTGCGGTGACGGTCATCGGGCTGATGCTGGCCAGTCGGGTGCGCATGACCGAGCTGGATACGCAGATCACCACCCTGGAGGAACGGCTGGTGGAGCTGCAGAGCGAGGAAACCCGGCTGACCGACGAGCTCGGGCGCAAGGTTTCGACCGAAAGCGTGGAAAATTACGCGCAAAATACGCTGGGCATGCAGAAAATGGAATCTTATCAGATTGAATATATCAGTGTGGAAAGCGGCGACAAGGTGGAAGTGGCGGAGGAAAAGAGCGGCAGCATTCTCGAATCGATCGGTTCCGCCGTTTCAAATTTTTTCGCTCAACTGACATACCTGTTTGAATGAGCCAATAAGTATGGGATGGGGACAAAGGAGAACCTCCCTGCGCTGCGCTGAGAGTTGGGATGAACAGTCTTGACTCTCGTTTTCTTATCATTGGCAGACACCGTGTCCGTACAGCCCGGGGACGCTTTGAACCGGCGGAAAGGAACGATCGTATGGCAAAGGCAAAGAAGGACAGGCAAAAAGATACGGCGACCACCAAGGCGCCGACCCGCCAGATGTGGCGGCGGTCGATCGTGGTGATGGTCCTGCTGATCGGCGTCTGCTTTTCCGCTGTGATCGGCAAGCTGTCGATTCTGCAGATCGTTCAGGCGGACGAGTGGCGGGAGAAGGCCGTCAATCAGCAGATGAGCGACAGCATCATCTCCCCCAAGCGGGGCACGATCTACGACGCGAATATGACGGTGCTCGCCCAGTCCGCCACGGTATGGACCGTGATCATGTCCCCCAAGGACATTGCGGACGAGGACACCCGGGTAAAAATAGCGGACGAATTGTCCGCCATGCTCGAGGTGGATCGGGATACGCTGTATAATAAGACGCTGAAAACCAATAGTCAGTACGAGATCGTCAAATCCAAGATCGAGTACCCTCTGGCGGAAACGCTGCGGACCTGGATTGAGGAGAACGCCCTGACCGGCGTGTTCCGGATTATCGAGGACTACAAGCGGTATTATCCCCTCAACTCCCTGGCCTCCGAGGTGCTCGGCTTCACCGGCACCGACAATTACGGGCTGTACGGGCTTGAAGCCTATTACGAGGATACGCTGGCCGGCAAGCCCGGCCGGGTGGTGACCGCCAAAAACGGCTGGGGCGACGAGCTTTCCACCAAGATGAAGTTTGAAAAGACGGTGGACGCCGAGGACGGCAATTCCCTGGTGCTGACCATTGACAGCGTGGTGCAGTATTACGCGGAAAAATATCTGGAGATCGCGGTGAAGGAAAACGGCTGTACCAACCGCGGTGCCTGCATCATCATGGATGTCAACACCGGCGCGATCGTCGCCATGGCAACCAAGGGGGATTTTGACCCCAACGACCCGATGACCGTCACCGACCCGGATGCGGCGGCAGCGATCGCCCTGCTGTCGGGGGACGAACGTTCCGAGGCGCTCAAGAAGGCCCGGGAGGAGCAGTGGGTCAACAAGCCGATTTCGGATTATTATGAGCCGGGGTCGGTGTTTAAGGTGTTCACCTCCGCCATGGCGCTGGAGGAGGATGTGGTGAACGAGGACACCAGCTTTTACTGCAAAGGGTATATCACAATCGCGGGGACGCGGGTCGGCTGCCACAAGGCGGGCGGGCACGGGTCGGAGAATTTCGTGCAGGCGGTCTCCAACTCCTGCAACCCGGCGTTTGCCGAGATCGGGCAGAAGCTGGGACGGTCGCTGTTCTGGAAGTATTACCAGGGCTTCGGCTTCACCAATCGCACCGGCATCGACATGCTCAGCGAGTCCCTCGTCACCTCCTCGCTGTATCACAACGAGGATCAGCTGAACATTATGGAGCTGTCGGTTTCCGCCTTCGGCCAGACCTTCAAGGTCACCCCGATCCAGATGATCACCGCCATGGCGGCGGTGGCCAACGGCGGCAAGCTGATGCAGCCCTATGTGGTGCAGCAGGTGCTGGACGCCGACGGCAACGTGGTGTCGAATACGCAGCCCACCGTCAAGCGGCAGGTGATTTCGGAGGAAACCAGCGAGCGGCTCTGCAAAATCCTGGATGTCTCGGTGAACAGCGGTTCCAAGAACGCTTATGTGGCGGGTTACCGCATGGCCGGCAAAACCGGCACCTCGGATAAGACCGACCAGAACAACGCCACCGGCACCAGCAACGTCGTGGCGTCCTTCGCCGGCTTTGCGCCGTCCGACAACCCGCAGTACGCGATACTGGTGCTGCTTGACGAGCCGCAGGTGGCCGTGCGCTTCGGCGGTACCATTTCCGCGCCGGTGGCGCAGAAAATCATGACCGAGGCGCTGCCCTACCTGGGGGTGGAGCCGGTGTATACCGACGAAGAGATCGCGTCGATGGAACGCACCACCCCCGATGTGCTGGACAAAGAGGTCTCCACCGCGCAGAGCCTGCTGACCAACAGCGAGCTGCGCTATAAGGTGGTGGGCAGCGGCTCCACCGTAATCAAACAGGTGCCCGACAAAGGGGAGAGTATCCCAAAAAACGGCATTGTCGTCCTGTATACCGACGAAGAGGACCTGTCCCAGACCACCACCGTCCCGAATTTCAGCGGGATGACCCTGGCACAGGCCAATGTGGCCGCCGCCAACGCCAACATCAACATTCAGATGGTCGGCCTGGGCCTGGAAAGCGGGGAAGCAAAGGCTTCCAGCCAGAGCATTGCGGAGGGGACCGCCGTGCCGCTGGGCACCGTGGTCGAGGTGAATTTCCTGTATCAGGATGCGATCGAATAGGATAATCTTCCGGCGTTTTCCATGGCGGAGGCAGGGGAATGTGCCGCCTTTTTGAAAGGGATGAGCCATCATGAAGCTATGTGAAATACTGCGGGATGTGCCGCTTTCCCCGGAAGGGGACGCGCTGGCCGCCGAATACGGGGAGCGGGAAATCGCGGGCATCACCTGCGATTCCCGGCGGGTCGGCCCGGGCTGGGTGTTTGTCTGCATCCGCGGGGTGGAAACGGACGGACACCGCTACGCCGACCAGGCGGAAAAGGCGGGGGCCGCCGCCATTGTGGCGGAGGAGCCCGCCGGCCGCGCCGGCCGGGCGGCAAGGCTGCTCGCGCCCTCCACCCGCAAAGCCTGGGCGCAGATGTGCGCCAACTGGTTCGGCCGTCCGGCCGAGCGTCTTCGGCTGATCGGGATCACCGGGACCAACGGCAAAACCTCGGTGACCTATATGCTCAAGGCGGTTCTGGAGGGCTGCGGGCAGAAGGTCGGCCTGATCGGCACGATTCAGAACATGATCGGCGACCGGGTGCTTCCCTCGGCCCACACCACGCCGGATCCCTACGACCTGCACAGCATGTTCGCCCTCATGGTGGCGGAAGGCTGCTCCTACGCCGTGATGGAGGTTTCTTCCCACGCGCTGGATCAGGAGCGGGTGAGCGGCTGCACCTTTGAGACGGCGGTTTTTACCAATCTCACGCAGGATCACCTCGATTACCACAAGACGATGGAAAATTATCTCGCCGCCAAAAAGAAGCTGTTCCGCATGTGCCGCCGCGCCGTGGTGAATGCCGACGACCCATGGACGGAAAAGCTCGTCGAGGGCCTGGACTGCCCGGCCGTCACCTATTCCGCGCGGCGCAACGAGGCGGACTATATTGCCAAGAATATCCGCCCCCGTCCCGACGGGGTGGACTTTGAACTGGTGGGCGGCACCCAGATCGGCCGGGTGCGGCTGTCGGTGCCCGGCATGTTTTCGGTATACAACGCGCTGGCGGCCGCGGCCTGCGGGCTGACCATCGGCCTGCCCTTTGACGGACTGGTTGAGGCGCTGTGCAGGGCCCGAGGGGTGAAGGGCCGGGCGGAAATCGTGCCGACCGGCCGGGATTTCACCGTGGTGATCGACTATGCCCACACCCCCGACGGGCTGGAGAAAATCTGCAAAACCATGAAGGAATGCTGCCGCGGCCGCCTGGTCACCCTTTTCGGCTGCGGAGGGGACAGGGACAAGGGAAAACGGCCGAAAATGGCCGCGGCCGCGGCAGCCCTGTCCGACTTGCTGGTCGTCACGTCGGATAATCCCCGCAGCGAGGACCCGGAGGCGATCATTGCGGATATTCTGACTGGACTTCCGAAGGAAGGCGAGCGGCCGGTGCCGTATGTCGTAATCCCCAACCGGGTGGAGGCGATCCACTGGGCGGTCCGCAGCGCGCAGCCGGGAGACACGCTGCTGCTTGCCGGAAAGGGGCATGAAACCTACCAGATTCTCAAAGAGGAAGTCATCCATCTTGACGAACGCGAGGTGGTGGCGGACGCGCTGCGGGAGACGGCCGCCCGGTGAGCGGCTGTTGACGGAAAAGGGGGAGAAACGGCGGGGCCGGCCGGAAGCCGGCTGTTCCCGCCGCTTTGAAAGGGATGGCCGTACCAATGGAGATGACAAAACTGACGACGGTGGCCGCGACGGCGCTGGCCGGCTTTCTGATTTCCGCGGCGGCGGGACGCTGGGTGGTCCCGGCGCTCCGCCGGCTGCATTTCGGGCAGACCATCCGGGAGGAAGGGCCTGCCTGGCACCGGAAAAAGCAGGGGACGCCGGTAATGGGGGGGCTCCTGTTCATCGGAGGGAGCGTGCTGGCGTTTCTGCTGGGAATTGCGGCCTCGCAGTTTTTCCTGCGGGAAAAGGTGCTTCAATCCACGCCGCTGACCCTCACCCGCCTGTTCGGCGGCCTGCTGATGGCGCTTTGCTGCGGGGCGATCGGCTTTGCGGACGATTATATCAAGGCGGTAAAAAAACGCAACCTCGGCCTGACGGCACGACAGAAGATGTTCGCCCAGCTGCTGGTGGCGCTGGCCTACGCCCTTTCCCTTTTCATGGCGGACGGAACCGAGGTGTACGTGCCCTTTGTCGGGACGGTTGATTTCGGGCTGTGGTTTATCCCGTTTTGTATGTTTATTGTGGTGGCGGCGACCAATGCGGTCAACCTCACCGACGGGATCGACGGCCTGTGCGGCACGGTCAGCTTTGTGGCGTCGCTGTTTTTCCTGATTGCGTCCGGAATCGTCGGTTATTTCGGGCAGGGGCTGCTGGCAGCGGCGCTGGCCGGCGCGGTGGCGGGCTTTCTGGTGTGGAACGTCCACCCGGCCAAAGTGTTCATGGGGGACACCGGCTCGCTGTTCCTCGGCGGGATGCTGACCGCGCTGGCCTTCGGCATCAACCAGCCTTTCCTGCTGGTGCCGGTGGGGATTGTCTATATCGTGGAGACCCTGTCGGTCATCCTGCAGGTCGTCTATTTCAAGCTCACCCATGGAAAGCGCCTGTTCAAGATGTCCCCGCTGCATCATCATTTTGAGATGTGCGGCTGGAGCGAGAACAAGATTGTGCTGGTTTTTTCACTGGTCACCCTGTTCGGCGGGCTGCTCGCCTGGTATCTGCTGCTGGCGGCGTAACCGGGATTTCCGGGGGCCGTGCATAAACACCGGCGGTTTCCGCATACTTTGTAAAAGGGCCGCCGTTTGTCTGCTCCCCGACCGGGACGGGCTTTTTCCCGCTTTCGGCAACACACGCACTGTATGGAAAGGCGAGGTCGATCTATGGCGTCATCCAAACCCGCGGCCCTTCCGGCCGCTCCCTCCAAACCCAAAAAGCGATTCCGCCTTTTCTCCGTGTCCCAGGGCTTCGACATGCCCTTTTTAATCATCCTGATGATTATTCTGGTGGTGGGGCTGATCAGCCAGTTCTCCGCCAGCTATGCCTATTCGTATTACTGGAACGACGGGGACAGCTTTTATTATATCAAGCGGCAGCTGATCTTTGCCCTGATCGGCGTGGCCGCCATGCTGTTCATCTCCACCATCGATTACCATATCCTGCACCATTTCGCCATCCCCCTGATGCTGGTGTCGTTTGTCCTTCTGGGCGTCGCGCTGATGCTGCCGAGCTCCACCGGCATCCATCGCTGGATCCGGCTGCCGGGGCTGCAGTTCCAGCCGTCGGAAATCGCCAAATTTGCTTTGATTCTTCTGTTTGCCCATTTGATCTCCCTGAATCATAAAAAAATGAAAACCTTCCTGGCCGGGTATCTGCCCTTTATTTTGATCCTCGGCGTGACCTGCGGCCTGGTTTTTCTGGAGCCGCACCTCTCGGGCACCATTCTGCTGCTGGGCATCGGGATTGTCATGATGTTTGTCGGCGGGACCCGCCTGCTGTATCTGCTGGGGACGGTGGGCCTTGGCGTCGCCGCCGTCATTTACATGGTGTTTGTCAAGGGCTATGAGCAGGAACGCATCAGCGTGTGGCTCAACCCGATGGGGGTGTACGAGGTGGACCCCGACGCCGCCTGGCAGACCGTCCAGTCGCTGTATGCCATCGGTTCGGGCGGCGTGATGGGGCAGGGGCTGGGCAATTCCCGGCAGAAGCACCTTTTTCTTCCCGAGCCGCACAACGACTTTATCTTTTCGGTCATCTGCGAGGAAATGGGCTTTGTCGGCGCGGTGCTGGTGATCGTCCTGTTTGCCCTGCTCCTGTGGCGGGGTATCACCATCGGCATGAAATCGCCGGACAAATTCGGTTCCATGCTGGCGGTGGGGCTGACGGCCCAGATCGGCCTGCAGGCGTTTATGAACATGGCGGTGGTGACCAACACCATCCCGAACACCGGCATCAGCCTGCCCTTCTTCAGCTACGGCGGCACCTCGCTGGTCATGCTGCTGGCGCAGATGGGCGTGGTGCTCTCCGTGTCCCGCAACATCTCCTTCGGCCGGAGCTCTCCGCTGGAGCGGCGGCGGGACCAAACCTGACGGGGCCGGAGGCGGGGCAGACGCTCCCGGCGCCTGTTTTTGCAGCAACAGCGCTTCCCCCGTCCTGCCGGACGGCGCGTGGCGCGGGAATGGAGGGGACCCGTATGCGGGTATTGATGACGGGCGGCGGCACGGCGGGGCATATCAACCCGGCGCTGGCGATCGCCGCGAAAATCCGGGAGGAACGGCCGGATACGGAATTCCTGTTCGTCGGGGCCAAGGGACGGATGGAGACCCGGCTGGTTCCCGCCGCGGGCTACCGCATCGAGACGGTGGACGTGCGGGGCTTTCAGCGCCGGCTGACGGTGAAAAACATCGGGCGCAACATTGCCGCCGCCGTCCACGCGGTGACGGCGCAGGGGACGTCGGCAAAAATCCTGCGGGAGTTTTGCCCCGACCTGGCCATTGGGACCGGCGGCTACGTGAGCGGCCCCATCCTGCGCCAGGCGGCAAAGCGGGGGATTCCCGTGCTGGTGCATGAGTCCAACGCCTTCCCCGGCGTGACGGTGAAGATGCTGGCCAAATACGCCGCCGCGACCATGATCGCCGCGGAGGACGCCGCCCAATATCTGCCGCCGGAGGCCCGCGTTGTGGTGACAGGAAACCCGCTGCGGCCGGAGTTCCGGCGCCTTGACCGGGAGAAGGCCCGGCGGGAGCTCGGCCTGGACGGCCGGCCGCTGATTCTGTCGGTGGGCGGGAGCCTCGGCGCGGGCCGGATCAACGACGCGATGGCGGAGGTGCTCGCCCGCAGCCGGAAGGAAGGCCGATTCCAGCACATCCACGCCACCGGGAAAGCGGGCTGGGAAACCACCTCCGCCCGCCTGCGGGAGCTGGGGGTGCCGGAAAACGCGGCGGGGATCGACGTGAGGGAATATATTGACGACATGCCCCGCTGCATGGCGGCGGCCGACCTGGTGATTTCCCGCTGCGGGGCGATGACCCTCAGCGAGCTGCCGGCGGCCGGAAAGCCGTCCATCCTGATCCCTTCGCCCAACGTGGCCGAAAACCATCAGTATCACAACGCGATGGCGCTGGTGAAAAAAGGGGCCGCGGTCTGCATCGAGGAAAAGGATCTCACCGCCGGGAAGCTGTGGGAGGAAATCGCGAAGATCGCCTCTTCCCCGGAGACGCTCCGCCGTATGGGGGAAAACGCCCGCCGGAACGCGATTTTGGACGCGGACGATCGGATTTATGCCGTCGTCTGCGCGGTCATGGAGAACGCCGGCCGGCTGCCGGACAATTTTCGGCCGGACGGACGAACATAAAAGGAAGAAGGAAGGCCGGCGGACGGTCCCGCCTCCCCGAACCAAAAGGAGCTTTCCCGGCTTTTCCCGCTTTCCCATGCTTTCCCTTGTTTTCCCGCCCCTTGCGCCGGCGGCGGCCTGTCAACAGGCTGCCGCCGGCGTTTTTGTCGCCTTAAGCAAAACAACCCCCTGGTTCTGCCAGGGGTAGATAGGGCAGATAGGATAGATAAAAAAGCCTGGGCAAAAGAAAAAAGGAAAAGATCGTTTGTCTTTCCAAAAAGTAAGAAAGGTGCAGGTTTTTTGAAAGGAAGGGGGGAGCGCGGAACGTATCCCTTTCGCAGAATGCTATGAAATACCAGAGAGAACTGGTTTACCAGCAGCCGGGCAAGCAATGCGATGATTTTTTCAGTTCCCCCTTCCAGGGGTCAGCAAGTACTGGCCTCTCTGGAGTCTGCGTAAACCACTCGTTTGCTTGTGGTTTTGATTGTACGCTTTTATACGGCGGGCAATCCGTGCGGCCGGACAGGAAGGGGCTTGCGGCACCGTCCTGCCGCGCGGGAACCGCCCGCACAGGCCTGTCCGGGGCTGTCCCGGCCAAGGCGGCGGGCGGATTTTCCCGTCCGGCCCTGCCCGCGGAAAAAAGGCGGGAAGAAGCCCCGTTTTTCACCCTTTTGCCCCGTTTTGCATAGGATGGGCTTGCAGGCGCGGGAATGCTGCGCCGACCGGACGGACGGTTTCCCGCAGAAGACCGCCGCCGTTTCCTCAATCCTGCTCTGCGGAGAAATGGGGCTGAAGATGGAGATTCTCAAAATCGAAGGCGGACGCCGTCTGGAAGGGGCCGTAGGCATACACGGCGCCAAGAACAGCGCCCTCCCGCTGCTGGCGGCCACCCTGCTGGCCCGCGGAACCAGCGAGATCACCAACTGTCCGCAGCTTTCGGACGTGGCGGCGTCGGTGAACATCCTGCGGCACCTCGGCTGCCGGGTGACCGGTTCGGGGGGGACGGTGGCGGTGGATTCCCTGCCTCTTTGCCGCAGCGACGTGCCGGACGGCCTGATGCGGGAAATGCGTTCCTCCATCATTTTCCTGGGGGCGCTGATCGCCCGCACCGGGGAAGCGCACATGTCCTTTCCCGGCGGCTGTGAGCTGGGGGCGCGCCCGATCGACCTGCATCTGGCGGCGCTGCGCCAGCTCGGGGCGGAGATCCGGGAGGAACGGGGACGGCTGGAGTGCCGGGCGGCCGGACGCCTGAAGGGAACGGCGATCGCCCTGGATTTTCCCAGCGTCGGCGCGACCGAAAACATCCTGCTGGCCGCCTCTACCGCCGAGGGGGAGACCACCATCCTCAACGCGGCCAGGGAACCGGAAATCGTCGACCTGTGCGCCTATCTGACCCGCTGCGGGGCAAAAATCCACGGCGCCGGGGAAGGGGCGATCACCGTGGAAGGGGTGGAACGCCTGAACGCTTCGCCGTTTCGGGTGATGCCCGACCGGATTGAGGCCGTCACCTATCTGGCGGCGGGCGCGGCGACCGGGGGACGGCTGACCCTGCGCGGGGCGGATCCCCGGCATATCGCCACCGTCCTTCCGGCGTTTGAGGAGGCGGGCTGTACGGTGCGCTGCGCGGGGGATGAGCTGTCCCTCAGCGCCCCGCAGCGGCTCCGCCGCGTCCGATCTGTGCGCACCATGCCGTATCCCGGTTTCCCCACCGACGCCCAGGCGCCGTTGATGGCGATGACCTGCGTAGCCGACGGAACCAGCGTATTTGTGGAGAACATTTTTGAAAACCGCTATAAACACGCGGGCGAGCTTATCCGCATGGGGGCCAACATCAAGGTGGAGGGCCGGGTGGCGGTGGTGGAAGGAGTCCGCGCTCTGTCCGGCGCGCCGGTGGAATGTACCGACCTGCGCGGCGGCGCGGCGCTGGTGATCGCCGGGCTGGCGGCGGAGGGGAGCACCTCCCTGCGGTCGCTCCATCATCTGGACAGGGGGTATGAAGGTCTGGAAGACGCTTTGCAAAGTGTCGGTGCGTCTTTGCACAGGATTAAAGAATAGCAAATAATTTTTATTAAAATTAAAAATAAAATAAATATTGACTTTAATAATATAAAAGATTATACTAAATACAAGAACATAGGGGAGGGGAGCGCATTGGCGGAGATTCCCGCGTGGATGAACGGGCTTACGCCGGAAGACCTTGCCTTTGTCCGGCATTTTCTGCTCTCCTCCGGTTCCCTCAAGGAGATGGCCGCCCTGTATGGCGTCACGTACCCGACCATCCGCCTGCGCCTGGACCGCCTGATCCAGAAAATCCGCCTGAACGAGGCGGCGGCGGACGACCCTTTCGTCGCTCTTCTCCGCCGGATGGTCCGGGACCACCGCCTGGAAGCCGAGGCGGCCGACGCCCTTCTGGAGGCGTATCGGCAGACAGGGGAGAGGAGGGGTCCGGCGGGACAGGAATTTTCTTAACAGGAACTTAAGATCGCCTGGAAACAGGCGGAATTCGGCGTTTTCCCCTTTTCTTTTGGCCTTCGGTTTGTTATGATGATAAATATGGGCACGTTGAAACAGCCTGCGGGGAAAGGCGAGGAACCGAAACGTATGAACAAGCACAAGCAGAAAAAGCAGGGCGCTGCCGGTCAAACGCCGCCAACCGCGTCGGCCGGGACGCGGCGCGCGGCCGGGGACGGCACACCGCCGAAAAAAAAGAAGAGGCGCCGGCTGAAGCCGCTGCGGGTGGCGGTGTTCGTGCTGCTCCTGCTTCTGCTGGCCGCGGGGATCGTTACGGCGGTGGTGCTGCTCCTGCGTCCGGGGAAGCCGGCCTCCGGCGAGGGGGGCGGAAACCAGGCGGTTTTCGGCCTGAAGAGCATCACGGTGGAGGGGAGCACCCACTACACCGAGGAGGAGATCATCCAGGCGAGCGGGCTCTCCCTGGGGCAGAGCATATTTTCCGTGAACAAGCGCACGGCGGCCGAGCGGATTCTGCAGGCGTTCCCGTATGTCGAGAGGGTGACGGTGAAAAGCCCCTCCTTCACCACCCTGAAAATTACGATTGAGGAGGCGGAGCCGATCGCCGTGACGGAGGCGGAGGACGGCTGGTTTATCCTCGGGGAAAACGGCAAGGGGCTGGAAAAGCTGCCCGACGGCAGCGGCCGCGCAGAGGAATACCTCAAAATCCGCTGTACTCTTGAGCCGGGCGCCGGCGTGGGAAGCCGGCTGATGAGCGACGAGGATATGGAGCTTCTGCAATCGATCCTGACGGCGATTTCCAGCCATGGGCTGACCGATATCCGCGAGATCGATCTCAAGGACAACATCGATCTGCGCCTGCGCTGGAAGGACCAGATCACGATTCTGCTGGGAAGCGACATCAACCTGGATCACAAGATGGCGGTGCTGTCCACCATGTTCCCGCTGGTTTTGAAGGAGCACGGGGACGATACGCGCGGGCAGATCGACCTGAGCTCGTATTCCAATGCGGATCCGGATAAGCAGCAGGGGGTGTATACCCCGGAGGAGCTGCTGACGACCACAACCCCGGCGACGACGGCCGCAACGGAAGCCTCCGGCACAGGAACGACCGCCGCGCCGGCCGGCGGATAACGGAAGGATTTTCCTCAGAATCTTTACCGTGAATTTGCCGTCAACGGTTGAATTTGCGGCGGGAGCATGGTAAGATAAAACATAAAGGCAAACAATGGCTGTTTTTTATGGCCGGCGGCGGGTTTGCCCCCTGTTTTTATGGGTATGCGCCGAGGGTTTTGTTTATGCTGTGAAATTTAGCCGCTGGGCCGGCTTCAGGAAATAAAGCTGGGAGGAAGTTTCATGGGTTTTGAATTTGACAACGATTTCATGGATGGCGTTCAGATAAAGGTGGTCGGCGTGGGCGGCGGCGGCGGAAATGCCGTCAACCGCATGATGCGTGCCGGCGTACAGGGCGTGGAATTTGTGGCGATCAACACCGACCGCCAGGCCCTGTCCCTGTCGCAGGCCACCCAGAAAATCCAGATCGGGGAGAAGCTGACCCGCGGCGAAGGCGCCGGCTCCAAGCCGGAGATCGGCCAGCGCGCGGCGGAAGAGAGCCGGGAGGAGATTACGGCCGCCCTGAAAGGGACCGATATGGTGTTTATTACCGCCGGCATGGGAGGCGGCACCGGCACCGGCGCCGCTCCGGTGGTGGCGGAGATCGCGCGGGACCTCGGGATTCTGACCGTCGGCATCGTGACCAAGCCCTTCGCCTTTGAGGGGCGCCGCCGGATGGAGCAGGCCGAGGGGGGTATCACCGCGCTGCGCGAGCAGGTGGACAGCCTGGTGGTTATCCCCAACGAACGGCTCAAGATGGTGAGCGAGCAGCGCATTACGCTGGCCAACGCGTTTGAGATCGCGGACGACGTGCTGCGCCAGGGTGTGCAGAGCATTTCCCAGCTGATCAAGGTGCCGGGGCTGGTCAATCTTGACTTTGCGGACGTGACCGCGGTGATGAAGGACGCCGGTTACGCGCACATGGGCGTTGGCCGTGCCGAGGGCAAGGAAAAAGCGGAAGCCGCGGCGAAGGCCGCGATCTCCAGCCCGCTGCTGGAAACCTCGATCGATGGCGCGAACGGCGTGATTATCAACATCACCTCCTCTCCGGACATCGATCTGGAAGATGTCGAACTCGCCTCCTCTATGATCTCCCGCGCCGCCCATCCGGACGCGAACATCATCTGGGGCGCGGCGTTCGACGAATCGATGAACGACGAGCTCAATGTGACGGTCATTGCCACCGGCTTTTCCAACGACGGCTCCTACAAGGCGCCGGAAGTGGGGAAGGCGCCGGCCTCCGCCGTGGGGGGCGGGGATTCCGCCAACCCGGACGACGACCCCTTTACCCCCATCCTCGACATCTTTACCAAGCGCCGGAGCTGACGCCCCGGCGGGCAGGGCAAGCCGATTTTTACCGGCGCGGGATGTTTTCCCGCGCCGGTTTTTTGCAATGTATGTAATATATGCAATGGCAGATTGCGAAACCCGTTTACGGGCGGCAGGCTGCGGCAGCAAGTAAAAACAGCAGGTAAAAATCTTTCACGGCTGGCAGACCGTACCATGACGTGCCGCGTGCCGCCGGCATTCGATGGCTTTGCCCGCACCGGAAATATTCCAGGCCTTGCCGGGGGAATACTATTCTTGCAGGGAAAAACATTTTGGTTGGTTATTTGTCAAATTGGGCGGTTTTGGGCGGAATTCGCCCTCCATATCGGGTGAGATCGCTTGTTTTCTCAAAATCGCCGCGTTTTGCTTGCAATCTTACATTGTTGTGTTATAATAACGGATGGAAAACCCCAGAAACGAACCGGCGGCGGAAAAAGCGCCGGCCGGAATCGGCGGAAAGCAGGAGGTGGAGACGGTGAGCCCTGACCCTGGCCGAAGTTGCGGCGACAAGCAAATAACCGGGATGCGCCGTCTCTCCCGGGAAGGCGGCGCGTCCTGAAAAGGGGGATGCGCACATGCTGCATTATTACAAAACGGTGAACGGCCGGCTCCGGGAGCAGGAGGAGCTGGAGCCCGGCTGCTGGATTGATGCGGTCAATCCGGATGAAAAGGAGATCAACTTTCTGATTCAGCAGTTTTCGCTGGAGCCCGATTTCCTCCGTGCCGCGCTGGACGAGGAGGAATCCTCCCGCATTGAAAGCGAGGACGGCGTCACGCTGATTATCATTGACGCGCCGGTCGCGGAAAAGGGCGACACCGGCGTGACCTATTACACCATGCCAATGGGCATTCTGGTGACCAAAACCAATGTGATTACGGTTTCCCTGCGGGAAAACACCATCATCGCCGAGTTTGCCGAGGGTGTGGTCCGCAATGTCCAGACCGAGCTGAAAACCCAGTTTGTGCTCAAGGTCATCCTGCGGGTGGCGACCCGGTATCTTCAGTACCTTAAGCAGATCGACAAGGTTTCCAACCTGCTGGAAAAGCAGCTGCGCCGGTCGATGAAGAACAAGGAGCTGATTCAGCTTCTGGACGTGGAAAAGTCGCTGGTGTACTTCTCCACCTCCCTGAAATCGAACGAAACCACCCTGGAGAAGCTGATGCGCGGCCGCTATATCAAGCTGTATGAGGAGGATCAGGACCTGCTGGAGGACGTGCTGATCGAAATCAAGCAGGCCATCGAGATGTCCGGCATCTACCTCAACATCCTTTCCGGCACGATGGACGCCTTCGCTTCGGTGATCTCCAACAACCTCAACATTGTGATGAAGGTGCTGGCGTCGATCACCATTGTCATCTCCATTCCAAATATCATTGCCGGATTCTACGGCATGAACGTGGACGGGCTGCCTCTGAACCAGTTCTTCTGGTTCCCCATTGTCCTGTCGCTGGCGCTGATGGGCGTGGTCGGCCTGGTCCTGCACAAAAAGGATATGCTGTGACCGGAGGCGCGGAAGGAACATCCTGCGCTCTGTAACCGGACGGCCGCCGGGGTATGCCCCGACGGCCGTCTCGCTTTCCCCTGCCGCGGCCGTCGGCGCTGGAGCGGGCAGGGATGGGGAGGGCGGAGAGGAGAAGGTAGGGTAGTAGCGAGGATAGGAGCAAGGCAGGCTTAGGGTAGGAGTTGGACAGGAGCAGGACAGGAGTGGGATGGCAGAAGGGCAGCAAAAAGGCAGCGTAATGGCAGGAGAAGAGCGGAAGAGGCGGGAGGAGGCAGATACAGGCGGACGCAGGCAGACGGACGGACGGGGGAACCGGGAGAGGATCCGGTTTCCCGGCCTTTTTTAGCCTTTGCGGCATTCCCCGGCGAGGAAGCCGGATCAGGGAACAAGGGTACAAAGGTACAAAGAGCAGGGCAAGAGGCAGGAGCACAGAAGGGAAAGGGAACAAAGGCACAGGAGGGCACAGGAGGGCGAGAGGCAGGGAAAGCAAGGGACGCAGGAAAAGCAAGGGAGCGGGCCGCCGCGCCGCCAGTTGTGAAATTTTTGTTATATCTCCCCGCTTTTCCTCTTTTGGCGCCGCGGATATGCTAAAATAAACGCACAAGCAGGCGGCCGGCGGAAACCGGCCGCAGGGGAGGAACGACGAATGATGAATTTTAACGATCAGCGGCTGTACCATATCGGCTTGACGCCGTCGCAGGGGGCGGCATACGCCGTTCTGACCGGCGACCCGGGCCGGGTGGAATCCATTGCCCGGCATCTGGAGGGGGCGGCCTTCCTGTGCGCCAACCGGGAGTACACCTCCTGGGCGGGGACGCTGGAGGGGGAACGGGTGCTGGTAATCTCCCACGGCATCGGTGGGCCCTCCACCGCCATTTGTGCGGAGGAGCTGTGCCGCTGCGGGGTGAAAACCCTGATCCGGGTGGGCACCTGCGGCGGCATGGCGCTGTCTGTCCGGGGCGGCGACCTGGTGGTGGCCAACGCCGCCATCCGGCAGGAGGGCACCTCACAGGAATACCTGCCCCTCGCCTTCCCCGCGGTGTCCGCTTTCGAGGTGACTGCCGCGCTGCGGGAGGCGGCGGCCGGCACCGGGAAAACGGTGCATACGGGGGTGGTGCAGTGCAAGGATTCCTTTTACGGGCAGCATGACCCGGACGGCTCGCCGGTCGCCTCTGCACTGAAAGCACAGTGGCGGGCCTGGCTGCGGGGCGGCTGCCTTGCCTCCGAGATGGAGTCGGCGGCGTTGTATACGGTGGCGGCCGCGCGGGGAATGCGGGCGGGCTGCCTCCTGCATGTGCTGTGGAACCAGGAACGGGAGGCGGCCGGGCTGGACAACCCGCGGGACGAGGACACCGCGCCGGCCGCCGCGGCGGCGGTGGAAGCGATCCGCCGCCTGATCTGCGCGGGGCGCGCCGGAAACCGGACGAACCGCGGATAAGCGGGTCCGGACGGAGCAGGGAAAGGGGCGGGAAGCTGCGGTTTGCCCGAAGGGGGCCGGGCCGGCCATGGGGAGCCGGCCGGCGTCCGCCTCCTTTGCCGTAGGGTGATCGCCTTGGAGGGCCGGAAGCTCTGCCGCCCGGCCCGATTCGGCCGGGTCAGCCGGTGAAAAAGGGGAGGCCGGGAGGACGCTGTTTTCCTTCCCCGCGGGGCGGGCGTCGGCGCCGGCTTCCTCCGCCGGAACGGCCGGCGTATTTGTCCGTATCCCTGCCGCATCCCTGCATGAGGCGGCACAGCGGGGCAGGCTGTTCTCTCCTGCCGGCCGTGCCCCGGGGACGGCCGGGACCGGGCGGAAGGCCCGGCCGGCGCACGGAGGAGCTGCCGGCATGGTTCGGCCGTGCGCGCCGCCCGTCCCGGCGGATTTTGCAGGAATGTCAAAGATATTGGACAGCGAATCCGAAAGGAGAAAACCGGTGAAGGGGCCTCATGGGGAGGTTGTTGGAGCGGCGGTCGGGGAGAGCGAGCTGGTTGGCAAAGTCCTCCGGGAAAAGAAAGAGCGGGAGGAACAGAAACGCTTCTGGTCTTCTCTATGGCTGTGTTCCGCCTTGCCGTTATGACGGGGGAGCATAGGGACGGGGGGTGACGAAGCCCGAGCTGAGAGTCGGTGTTTTCAAACAGGAAGGGCGAGTCCGTTTGAAGCAACACCCCTACAACCGCGCGCCGCCCGTCCCGGCAGATTTTTTGTTGCCCGCCGGGGGCGTCTATGCTATAATTGTTCAGATGGGGGTGTGGGCGTGCTGATCTTTGGAATCGACCCGGGCTACGCGATCGTCGGCTGGGGCTGCGTGCGGTATGAGCGGGGGCGCTTCACCCCTCTGGCCTTCGGCGCGGTGGAAACGCCCGCCGGCATGGACTTTTCCCGCCGGCTGGAGATTATCCACGGGGAGCTCACCGCGCTGTTCGCCAAATACCGGCCGGACGCGCTGGCGGTGGAAAAGCTGTATTTCAAGAACAACCAGAAAACCGCCATCGACGTGGCGCAGGCCCGCGGGGTGATCCTGCTGGCCGCCAGGCAGAGCGGGGTGGCGCTGTATGAATACACCCCGCTGCAGGTCAAGTCGGCGGTGACCGGCTACGGCAAGGCGGAAAAGCCTCAGGTGATGGAGATGACCCGCCGCCTTCTCCGCCTGGCGGAGGTGCCGAAGCCCGACGACACGGCCGACGCGCTGGCCATCGCCATCTGCCACGGGCAGTGCGGAGGCACGGCGCTCAAGCGGCAGATTTTTGGACGATAACGTGCGCCGGCGCGGTTCTCCTGAGGGAATCCCCGCTCGGGGGGTTCCCGCAGGCCGGCTCCGGCGAAAGGAAGGGACAACGCATGCTGTACAGCGTTCGCGGAAAACTGATTTATGCCCAGCCGAAGGTCGCCGTCATCGAGTGCGGCGGGGTCGGTTTCCGCTGTCAGATCACGATGACCACCGCCCGCCAGCTTCCTCCTTTGGGGGCGGAGGCGATGCTTTATACGATCATGGATGTGCGGGAAAACGCCATCGAGCTGTTCGGCTTTGCGGAGCAGGCCGAGCTGGAATGCTTCCGGCAGCTCACCGCCGTCACCGGGGTGGGGCCGAAGGCCGGGCTGGCGATCCTTTCCGAGCTGACGCCCGAAAAGGTGGCTCTGGCCGCCGCCTCGGGCGATTACAAGGCGCTCACCCGCGCCCAGGGGGTCGGCCCCAAGCTGGCCCAGCGGATCGTGCTGGAGCTCAAGGACAAGTTCGGCGCTCTGGCCGCCTCGGGCGGGGTGGAGCTGCCCGGCGGCGCGGGCGCCCCTTCCGCCGCCGGGAACGCGGCGGAGGCGGTGGGTGCGCTGTCGGTGCTCGGCTTTACGCCGGGCGAAGCGTCCGCCGCGGTCGGGAAGCTGGACAGCTCCCTGCCGGTGGAAACGCTGGTGCGGGACGCGCTCAAGCTGTTGGCCAAGAAAAACTGACGGGCGCTGTTTCACCGGATTCGGCGGGATGGCGCCGCGCGGTAAGCAACGGAAAGGGGACGGCGGTTTTGGACAGGCGGAAGGGGCTGGCTTACTGCGGGCTGGCCTGCGCGGTATGCGGCGAAGCTTCCTGTACGGGCTGCCGGGACGGCGGCTGTGCCGACGGCGACCGGTGCGTGAACCGGCGCTGCTGCGTGGAAAAGGGCCTCCGGGGCTGCTGGGAGTGCGACGCCTTCCCCTGCGATGCGCCGATGCTGCAAAAGACGAGGGTGCGCGCCTTTGCCGCCTTCGCCAGGGAATACGGGGAGGAACGGCTGCTTGCCTGCCTGGAGGCAGGGGAGCGGGCCGGGCTGCAATACCACTATCCCGGCGAGCTGACCGGGGATTATGACCGCCCCGCCGGGGAAGCGGGCGTCCGGGCGATGCTGCGGAGGCTGACCGACGGGACGGACAGGACGGACAGGACACGGACAGGACGATGAACGCCAACGCGGAAGGGAAAGGCTGGAGGCACGGCAATGGAAATGGACTATGAAAACCGGGTGGTTTCCACCGAATACCTGCCGGAGGACGAGGGGGACAATCCTCTGCGCCCGAGGACGCTGAATGAATACATTGGCCAGACCAAGGTGAAGGAAAACCTCTCGATTTATATTGACGCCGCCAAAATCCGGGGCGAGGCGCTGGATCACGTGCTGCTGTACGGCCCGCCAGGGCTGGGCAAGACCACCCTGTCCCAGATCATCGCAGCGGAGATGGGGGTCAACATCCGCATCACCTCCGGTCCGGCGCTGGAGCGGCCGGGAGACCTGGCGGCGCTGCTGACCAATCTTGACCCCGGGGATGTGCTGTTTATCGATGAAATCCACCGCCTGTCCCGCACGGTGGAGGAGATCCTCTATCCGGCGATGGAGGATTTCGCCATCGACATCATCAACGGAAAGGGGCAGGGGGCGGCGTCGATCCATCTGCCGCTTCCCCGCTTCACCCTGATCGGCGCGACCACGCGGGCCGGGCAGCTTTCCGCCCCGCTGCGGGACCGCTTCGGCGTGGTGCTCCGCCTGGAGCTGTACACGCCGGAGGAGTTGGGGCTGATCGTTTCCCGCAGCGCGAAGATCCTGAACATCCCCTGCGACCGGGACGGGGCGCTGGAGATCGCCTCCCGCGCACGGGGAACGCCGCGGATCGCCAACCGCCTGCTCAAGCGGGTGCGGGATTTCGCCCAGGTGATGAGCGAAGGCGTGATTACCGTGGACACCGCCCGCCGGGCGCTCGACCGCATGGAAGTGGATGAGTTGGGTCTGGATATGGTGGACCGGCGGATGCTGGAGGCCATGATCCGGCATTACAACGGCGGCCCGGTGGGCCTGGATACCGTGGCGGCGGTCATCGGCGAGGAGGCCGTCACCATCGAGGATGTGTATGAGCCGTATCTCATGCAGCTTGGTTTTTTGAGCCGGACGCCCCGCGGGCGGGTGGTGCTTCCCGCCGCGTATGAGCATCTCGGCATCGACTACACGGGGCAGCTGACGCTGTGAGCGGCTTTTGCTGCCCGGTCTGCGGAGCGCCCCTGACGGCTGCCGACCGGGCGTATGCCTGTCCCGGCGGGCATTCCTTCGACCGCGGGAGGAGCGGGTATGTCAATCTTCTGCTCCCGGGCGGAAAGCACTCGAAGGCGCCGGGGGACAACCCCCTGATGGTGACGGCCCGGCGGGAATTTTTGAATCGGGGGCACTACCGGCCCCTGTGCGAGGCGGTGTGCGGGCTGCTGGCGGCACAGCTGCCGGCGGAGCAGAGGGAGCAGGGGGAGCAGGGAAAGAAGCCTGCCCCCCTGACCGTCCTGGACGCGGGATGCGGGGAAGGCTATTACACCGAACGGTTCCGCGCTGTGTTGGAGCAGGCCGGCCGCCCGTTTCTCCTGCTGGGAGTGGATATCTCCAAAGCCGCGGCGGACAAAGCGGCCCGCCGCGCCCGGCAGGCGGGGACGCCGCTCTCCGCCATCCGGTATGCGGCGGCCAGCGTGTTCCGCCTGCCGGTGCCGGACGCCGGCGTGGACGTGCTGCTCAACCTTTTCGCCCCTTACTGCGGGGAGGAGGCGCGGCGGGTCCTCCGCCGGGACGGGCGGATGCTGCTCGTCGTGCCGGGGAAGCAGCACCTGATCGAACTCAAGGAGGCGGTTTACGACCGGCCCTATCGCAAAGAGGTCCGGGACCCGGCGCTGGAGGGCTTTGCCCTTTTGGAACGCCGACGGGTGGAATACCCCATGACGCTGGAAAATACGGCGGAAAATCGGGAAATTGACAATTTGTTCCGGATGACGCCATACTATTATAAAACAGGGAGAACGGAGCAGCTGCGGGCGGCGGCGCTGGAAGCGCTGACCGTCACCGCTTCGTTTGAATGCTTCGTTTATCGCCGCCGGTAGCGGCCTGGGGCCGGGCGGCGGTCGGGACAGCCTTCAACGCGGGAAATGTGGGTTTGCCGCGTTGAAATAACGGATTTCACGGCATGGGCGTGCCGGCCGGTTCCGGCCGGGGCCTCTCCTTAACGCAGGGAGGTGGGGGACGGCCTGCCGGGCGGGAATCCGGGGCCCCGCGGAGTCTGCGGGAAATTTTGTGGGAGGCCGGACAGGTGGGACTGCCCGGCCGGAAAAGGATGGTTTTTATGGGAAGACTCTTCGGCACGGACGGCGCGCGCGGCGTCGCCAACACGGAACTGACCTGTGAGACGGCCATGGCGATCGGCCGGGCGGCGGCGATGGTGCTCATCGAGGTGGAACACCGCCGTCCCCGCGTGGTCATCGGCAAGGACACCCGCGTCTCCTCCGACATGCTGGAGGCTGCCATCGTCGCCGGCCTGTGCTCGGTCGGCGCGGACGCCCTCCTGCTCGGCGTGGTGCCCACCCCGGCGGTGGCCCACCTGGTGAAGGAATACGGCGCGGACGCCGGGGTGATGATCTCCGCTTCGCACAACCCCTGCGAGTACAACGGCATCAAGATTTTTAACGGCGAGGGCTACAAGCTCTCCGATGCGCTGGAGGAGGAGATCGAGGCAATCGTGCTGGACGGCGTAAAAACGCCTCCCTGTCCGACCGGCGGGGAGATCGGCCGGGTTTCCCGGTGCGAGCGGGCGGTGGACGATTACGTCCGGCACCTGCTTTCGGTCACCGATGTGAGCCTGCGGGGGATGCGGCTGGCGGTGGATTGCGCCAACGGCTCCGCGAGCGCGACGGCCCGCAGGCTGTTTTCGGCCCTGGGAGCGGACTGTGTGTTCCTCAACGATCAGCCGGACGGGGTGAACATCAACGAAAATTGCGGTTCCACCCATATTGAGCAGCTCGCCGATTTTGTGAAAAAGCTGAAATATTTCGGCGGGGTGGCCTTTGACGGGGACGCGGACCGCTGCCTGGCGGTGGACGAAAACGGCAGCCTGGTAGACGGGGACAAGATCATCGCCGCCCTGGCGCTGGATATGAAGGAAAAAGGGGAGCTGGACGGGAACGCGGCGGTGGCCACCGTGATGTCCAACATGGGGCTGTTCCGCTTCTGCGGGGAACACGGCATCACGCCGGTGACCACCAAGGTAGGCGACCGCTACGTGCTGGAGGAAATGCTCAAAAGCGGGTACGCCGTCGGGGGCGAGCAGTCGGGCCATATCATCTTCCGCCACCATGCCACCACCGGGGACGGGCAGATGTCTGCCATCAAGCTGCTGGCGATGTGCCGCGAACGGGGACAGAAGCTGTCGGCCGTCGGCAGCCTGATGGAACGGTACCCGCAGGTCATCATCAACGTGCGGGCGGACGCCGGGCAGAAGGAGAAATACAAGGCCGACGCGGGCCTGCAGGCTTCGGTGGAGGCCGCCGGGGCGAGCCTGGGCAAGGATGGGCGGATATTGGTCCGTCCATCCGGCACCGAGCCGCTGATCCGCGTGATGGTGGAGGGTCGCGATTTCGACGCGATCAACAAGCTGGCGGTCGAGGTGGCGCAGACGATTCAGGCAAAGCTGGACGAGGGCTGCTGACCGCAGCGGCCCCGGCGCATGGAAAGGAACCGGAGAGTCCGCCGTCCGGCGGCAGGACGGCGGGCTCCCCCACTATTTCAGGACAGGAGACAAGGGCATGAGGGCGGCGACCGGCTGGAAAGACTATGAACTGATCGATACCTCGGACGGGGAAAGGCTGGAACGCTGGGGAGACATCCTCCTCATCCGGCCCGATCCCCAGGTGCTCTGGGGCACGCCGAAGAAGAATCCTCTCTGGCGGCAGGCGCACGCCCGCTATCACCGCTCCTCCACCGGAGGCGGGAGATGGGAGCGGTATCGGCCCCTCCCGGATTCCTGGCAGATCGGGTACGGCCCGCTGCGCTTCAATCTCAAGCCGATGGGCTTCAAGCACACCGGCCTGTTCCCGGAACAGGCGGTGAACTGGGACTGGATGGCGGACGTTCTCCGCCGCGCCGGGCGTCCGGTGCGGGTGCTCAACCTGTTCGGTTATACCGGCGCCGCCACCCTGGCCTGCGCGGCGGCGGGGGCGCATGTCACCCATGTGGACGCCTCCAGGGGGATGGTGGCCTGGGGCCGGGAAAACGCCGCGGCCTCCGGCCTGCAGGACCGGCCGATGCGCTGGCTGGTGGACGACTGCGGCAAGTTTGTGCAGCGGGAACTCCGCCGGGGAAACACGTACGACGCGATTTTGATGGATCCTCCCTCCTACGGCCGGGGGCCGGGAGGGGAGGTCTGGAAGCTGGAGGAGCAGATCTATCCGCTGATCGGCCAATGCGCGGGGCTGCTCAGCGAAAGCCCGCTGTTTTTCATCGTCAATTCGTATACCGCGGGGCTTTCCCCGTCGGTGATGCAGTATATGCTGCTTTCCCTCCTCGTGCCGCGCTTCGGCGGGGAGGCGCAGGCCGACGAGATCGGGCTCCCGGTCAGCGGCGGGCCGGCGAAGGGGCTGGTCCTCCCCTGCGGGGCGACGGCCGTTTGGAAGAGGTAGCCTTGCCGGCACAGGAAGCCGGCGGGCAAGGACGCGGCGGGATTCCGCCGGAAAAGTGGGGAAGAGCCATGGACGATATCATCACCGCGCGGGACGTGCGTTTTGTGTACGATAACGGAGAGCAGGAGCCGGGGACGGCGGCCGAGCCGGTCCTGGTGCTGGACGGCGTGAGCCTGGCTGTGCGGCAGGGGGAGTTCCTCGCCCTGCTGGGGCATAACGGGTCGGGGAAATCCACCCTGGCTAAGCATTTCAACGCCATGCTTCTGCCCACCGGAGGCCAGGTGCTGGTGCGGGATATGGATACCGCCGACGAGGAGAAGAAATACGAAATCCGCCGCACGGTGGGGATGGTGTTTCAAAACCCGGACAACCAGCTGGTTTCCACCATTGTGGAGGAGGACGTCGCCTTCGGGCCGGAGAACCTCGGCATCGAGCCGGCGGAGATCCGCCGCCGGGTGGACGACGCACTGAAAACGGTGGGAATGTACGAATACCGCACCCATGCCCCCCACAAGCTGTCCGGCGGGCAGAAGCAGCGGGTGGCGATTGCGGGCATCCTCGCCATGCAGCCCGACTGCCTGGTGCTGGACGAGCCCACCGCCATGCTCGACCCCCGGGGCCGGCGGGAGGTGCTGGATACGGTCTCCTGGCTGAACAGGGAACGGGGGATGACCGTGGTTCTCATCACCCACTATATGGAGGAGGCGGCGCGGGCCGGCCGGGTGGTGGTGATGGACGACGGGAAGATCCGGATGGAAGGCACGCCGCGGGAGGTCTTTTCCCAGGTGGAGGCGCTGCGCGCCATCGAGCTGGACGTGCCTCAGCCGACCGAGCTGTGCTTTGCGCTGCGCCGCCGGGGCGTCCCCCTGCCGGAGGGTATCCTGACCCCTGAGGAATGCGCCGAGGCCATTGCTTTACTGATGGAGGAGCCGCCATGCCGGTAATTGAAGCCAGAAACATCACGTATACCTATTCCCCCGGCACCCCGTTCCAGATGGACGCGATGACCGACGTGTCGTTCGCGGCGGAACAGGGGGATTTTGTGGGGGTGATCGGACATACCGGTTCCGGGAAATCCACGCTGGTGCAGCACCTCAACGGCCTGCTCCGCCCTTCCTCCGGGCAGGTGCTGCTCAACGGAAGCGATATCTGGGCCGAGCCGAAAAAAATCCGGGCCGTCCGTTTCCGGGTGGGGCTGGTGTTCCAGTACCCCGAGCACCAGCTGTTTGAGGAAACCGTGTATAAGGATATCGCTTTCGGCCCAAAGAATATGGAACTGCCGGAGGGGGAGATCGACGCGCGGGTCCGCCGGGCGGCGGCGTTCGTCGGCCTGAAGCCTGAGCTGCTGGAGAAATCCCCGTTCGAGCTGTCCGGCGGCGAAAAGCGCCGGGCGGCGATCGCCGGGGTGATGGCCATGCAGCCCGAGGTGCTCATCCTCGATGAGCCGACGGCGGGGCTGGACCCCCGGGGCCGGGACATGATCCTGGAGCAGATCCGGGCTTACCAGCAGGAAAACGGCACTACCGTGCTGCTGGTTTCCCACAGCATGGAGGATATCGCCCGGGTAGCCGGACGGGTGCTGGTGATGAACAGGGGCCGGGTCGCCATGTACGATGAAACCCCCGCGGTTTTCTCCCGCGCAAGGGAGCTGGCCGAAATCGGCCTGACCGTCCCGGCGGTGACAAAGGTGTTCATGCTGCTGCGGGACAAAGGCTATGCGGTGGGGGACAACGTCTATACCGTGGAGCAGGCGGCCGGCCGCCTCCTTCCGCTGCTGAAGAAGGGGGGCGGGGCGGATGCTTAACGGCATTACCATCGGGCAGTACTTCCCCGGCGATTCCCTCCTTCACCGGATGGACCCGCGGGTGAAGCTGGTGCTCACCTTTGTCTATATCTTCGCGGTGTTCATCCCGCAGAACTGGCTGGGCCTGGCGCTGGCCGTCGGTTTCCTGGTCTTCAGCGTGGCGGTTTCCCGCCTGCCGGTGAAGCTGGTGCTCAAAAGCGTCAAGCCGATCATCCCGCTCATCATCCTGACCTCGGCGCTGAACATCTTTTATGTCAGCGAGGGGGTCCATCTGTTCGACTGGGGCTTTATCCACATCACCACGCAGGGGCTGGTGACGGCGGCGTTCATCGCCATCCGCATCCTTTCCCTGATCGCCGGCAGCTCCCTGCTGACCTACACCACCTCGCCCACCACCCTGACCGACGCGCTGGAGCGGCTGATGAAGCCGCTGAAGGTGTTCCATCTCAACGTGCATGAGCTGGCGATGATGATGACCATTGCCCTGCGGTTCATCCCCACCCTGGTGGAGGAAACCGACAAAATCATGTCCGCCCAGAAGGCGCGGGGCGCCGACATGGAAAGCGGCGGGCTGATGCAGCGGGTGCGGGCGCTGATCCCGATTCTGATTCCGCTGTTCGTCTCCTCCTTCCGCCGGGCGTACGAGCTGGCCACGGCGATGGAATGCCGCTGCTACCGCGGCGGGGAGGGCCGCACCCGGATGAAGCAGCTTCACATGAACGCGAGGGACGGCGCCTGCATCGCAGTGATGGCGGCGCTGACGGCGGGGTTGTTCGCGCTTAACTTCATTGT
Source organism: Candidatus Avimonas caecicola (assembly GCA_904419875.1). Lineage (GTDB taxonomy): Bacteria > Bacillota > Clostridia > Oscillospirales > Acutalibacteraceae > Avimonas > Avimonas caecicola. The sequence continues at coordinate 60,521 of CAJFTG010000007.1, forward strand.
CCCGGCAGCGCTGTAGGACGCACGCAAAGGCGTCTGCCGGCGGATGAGGCACAGGCACGGGAAACCAACGGGAAGGAAAAGGAGGGAGGACGATGCAGCGGCTGCTGCTCACCCTGCGGTACGACGGGACGGCTTATCACGGCTGGCAGGCCCAGCCCAACGGCGTGACCGTCCAGCAGAAGCTGCAGGATGCGGTGGAGGCGGTGACCGGGGTGCGCTCGGGCGTCACCGGCTGCAGCCGGACCGACGCGGGGGTGCATGCCGACATGTTCTGCTGTACGCTGGAAACCGAATCTCCCCTCCGGGACCAGAAGCTCTGCGCGGCGCTGAACGCCCACCTTCCCCGGGACATCGCGGTGTACGGCTGCCGGGAGGTGGGGCCGGGGTTCCATCCCCGCTATGATGCGCGGGGAAAGCGGTATCTTTACCGGATCTGGAACGAGCCGCAGCGCAACCCCTTCTGGGAGGGGCGGGCCCTGCATTACCGGCGGCCTCTGGACGTGCCGCGGCTGGACCAGGCGGCAAAGGATTACCTCGGCACGCGCGATTTCGCTCCCTTCTGCGCGGCGGGAAGCAGCGTGGAGGATACGGTGCGCACCGTACGCGCCTGCGGCGTAGCCCGCCGGGAGGGCCTGGTCGTCTTCACGGTGGAGGCGGACGGCTTTTTATACAATATGGTGCGCATCATGGTCGGCACGCTGCTGGAGATGGCCGCCGGCCGCCGGCCGTACGACGGCATTCCGGCGATTTTTGCGGCAGGGAACCGGGCGGCGGCGGGGGCCACTGCGCCGGCGCACGGGCTTAGCCTCGACCGGGTCTTTTACGGCCCGGAGGCGGGCGAGGCCCTGTAATGGAAGGCTGTAAACCAAGGCGATACCCGAAGGGAGGAAGGCGGATATGGCGGACAAGCGGGATTTGACAATAAAAAAACGCAAGCCGGCCGGCCGGGAGGCGGATGGGGCGGAAACCGTCGGCGAGACGCCGGCGGCGGGTCTGCACGCCCTCCCTCCCCGCAGAAAGCGGCGGCGGGGCCGGTCGGTGCTCCGCCTGGTTTTCCGGCTTGCGCTGGTGGCGGCGCTGGTGGCCGGGATTTTTCTGGTCTACAAAAACTGGGACTCGATCGCGCCGGAAAGCCTGGTGATCTGGCTGGAGGAGAAGCTGTCCGGCGGACAGGCGGGGGACGGCTTCCCGGTGGAGCTATCCGGCAGCGAGGTGCTGGAAATGGCCGAATCGCGGGACGGGCTGGCGCTGCTGTCCGATACCGCCTATATCGTATACAATTCCAGCGGCGGCGAGGTACTCCGCCGGCCGCACGGCTTTTCCTCCCCGGTGATGAAGACGGCGGGGAAATGGACCCTGATTGCCGAGGCGGGGGGAACCCGCCTGCGCCTGGAAACCCGCTCCTCCACGGCGCTGGAGATGGCAATGGAAAACAAGATCGTCAGCGCGGCGGTCGCGGAGAACGGCAGTTTCGCGGTCTGCACCGAATCGTCACAGGGCTTCACCTCGGAAATCGTGGTGTACAGCTCCAAGGAAAAGCTGCTTTTCCGTTGGCAGGGCGTAGACCGGACGGTTCTGGATGTGGCGCTGAGTGCGGACGGGGCTTATTTGGCGGCGGTCGGCGTTACCGCGCAGGACGGCGCCTTGAAATCCTCCCTCCTTCTGTTTGATCTGGGGAAGAAGGACCCGGTGGCGCAGGTTGACGACACCGGCGCCATGCTCTGTGCGGTGGGCTTTTTCTCCAACGGCGCGGTGGCGGCGGTCGGCGACACCGGCCTGTGGGTGGTGGGCCGGGACGGCTCGATTCAGCAGAAGACGGATTACGGCAGCCGCGAGCTGGTCGGCTTTGCCGTCGGGGAGAAGAACGCGGCGGTGGTCCTGCAGGACTACGGCGGGACGGAAGGCGGCGAATTGCTGGTGGTGAATCCGAACGGGGACACGGCCTATACCCTCCCCTTTGAAGGGACCTACCGCCACATTGCGCCCACGGAATCGGGGGCGGTCCTGCTGACAAGCGCGCATTTGTATAAAACGGGCGCCCAGGGCCTGGAGGAAACGATGGAGGCGCCGCGGGACGGCCGGCTGGTCAGCACCCTCGGCCATAAGGTCCTTGTGCTGGGGCTGACTGCCCTTTCCGAGGTTTCATAGGGCCCCGGGGGCGGCCGGCTCCCCTTGTTTCGAGCCCTGTTCCACAAAAATTAAGAGAAAATGAGGCGGTTTGCCCTTTGCCGCCCGGTTGTTATTGTTTGGAAAATATGCTATAGTATTGAGGCGACGACTTTTTGCCGGCGGCCTGTGCTTTCGGCATCCGATTCCTTGAAGCTTGAGGGAGGCGGCGACATGACGGCATATATCCTGGACGGAGCGGTCATACTAATTTTTCTGCTGGCCATATTGATCGGCTACCGGCGCGGTTTTGTCAAGGCGGTCATCCGCCTGGCCGGCTGCGTGCTGGCGCTGGTGGTGGCGCTCTGTCTGAGCAAGCCGCTGGCAGGCGGCGTATTTGACCTGTTTTTTTCCGACCAGCTTGAACAGACGGTTTCCTCCCACATCGGACAAACCGACGAGCAGGCGGTGCGGGAGGCGCTGGAAAACATCCTTGAGCAGCTGCCGCAGCCGGTGGTCAACGCCCTGGACGGCGTCGGCCTGGGCACGCCGGAGGAAATCACCGGCCAGGTACAGGATGCCCTTGGGGGCACGGCGGCGGAGCTGTCCGAACGGATTGTCTCTTTGGTGGTGCGCCCGGCGGCGGTTTCCCTGCTCAGCGCGCTGCTCTTTCTGGTGCTCTTTATTGTCTGCATGATTCTGGTGGGCATTCTGGCTTCGGTGATCAACAAGGCGTTTCAGATACCGGTCCTCAAGCAGGTGAACGGCGCGCTGGGGGCGGTTGTCGGCGTGCTGGAGGGTGCGCTGCTCGTCTTTGTGGGCGTGACGGTGATTACCCTGATTTCCCAGGCGTCGGCCAGCGACGGCGTGATCTCCCGCGAAGTGGTGGAGCGCACGACGATCGTCCGGACGATTGAAAAGATCAGTCCGGCGACCGAACAGCTCAACCGGTTGGTGGAGGAAGCCAGGGAAGGATTGTCCTGAGCGCCGGCGTCGGACAGGCAAACGCGCGCAGAGGCGCGGCTCCCATAGGCCCCTTCTGCGGAAAGGAACGACAAAAACGATGAAAATACTGCCACAGGTCGAATGGAAAATGAATATCCCCAATGCGCTGTCGCTGCTGCGGCTGATTCTTCTGCCGGTTTTTGCGACGCTCTACCTGATGAGCAGGGAGCATCCGGCGCTGTTGTACTGGTCCTTCGGGGTGCTGGTGCTGTCCGGCGTCACCGATTCGCTGGACGGCATCATCGCGCGGAGATTCAACCAGATCACCGACCTCGGCAAAATCCTGGATCCGGTGGCGGACAAGCTGACGCAGGTGACGGTGGTCCTCTGCCTGGCCATCCGGAACCCGGCGATGATCAGCCTGCTGGTGATCTGCCTGGTCAAGGAGCTGTGCCAGGGGATCGGGGGTCTGATCCTGCTGCGCCGCGGGGCAAAGATTCACGGGGCGAAATGGTACGGCAAGGTGTCCACCTTCGTTTTTTACGGGGTGATGGCGCTGATCGTCCTGTGGCCGGGCATCCCGGCGCCTTTGATGGTGACCCTGATCGTACTGGTCGCCGTGCTGATGCTGTTTGCCTTCTTTAATTATATGCGGGTGTTCTTCAGCCTGAAGAAGGAGACGCCGAAGAAAGCGGCGGTTCCGCCCGAGGAAAAATAGATTGGATTAAGGCCGCCGGGCTCCCTTTCTGCTTACGGGACATGGCGGCGGAAAGGCATGGTTTCCCATATGTTGTGTTCACGATGCAAGAAACGCACCGCGGTCGTTTTCATCACCCGGATGGAAGGGGACAAGCCGATCAACGACGGGCTTTGCCTGGTCTGCGCCAAGGAATTGGGCATCAAGCCGGTGGACGACCTGCTGGATAAGTTCGGCATCACCGATGAAGACGTGGAGCAGATGGATCAGCAGCTCGGGGAGCTGATGAACCCCGGGGAGGACGGGGAGGACGCCTTTACGCCCGGCGGCGCGGCAACCTTCCCGTTTTTGCAGAATCTGTTCGGCAATATGCACAACGGCGCCGGCGGGACGAACGGGGCAGCCGCCGGGAACGGCGCCGGTCCGTCCACGGGTTCTCCCGCGTCGGACAAGGCGGGCAGGAAGAAGGAGAAAAAGCGCAAATTCATCGGCGCCTACTGCACTGACCTCACCGCCAAGGCGCGCCGGGGCGAGCTGGACCGGATCATCGGGCGGGATCGGGAGATTTTCCGCGTTATCCAGATCCTTTCCCGCCGCACCAAAAACAACCCCTGCCTGATCGGCGAGCCGGGCGTGGGCAAAACCGCGATTGCGGAGGGGCTTGCGCTGCGCATTGCGGAGGGGAACGTGCCTCCCCGCCTGCTGGATAAGGAGATTCAGCTGCTCGACCTGACGGCGCTGGTCGCGGGCACCCAGTTCCGCGGCCAGTTTGAAAGCCGGATCAAGGGCCTGGTGGAAGAGGTCAAGGCGGAGGGGAACATCATCCTGTTCATCGACGAGGTGCACAACCTGGTCGGGACGGGGGACGCCGAGGGCAGCATGTCGGCCGCGAACATCCTCAAGCCCGCTCTGTCCCGCGGGGAAATCCAGGTGATCGGCGCGACCACGTTCAACGAGTACCGCAAGCATATTGAAAAGGACGCCGCCCTGGAACGCCGTTTCCAGCCGGTGACGGTGGAGGAGCCCTCGGTGGACGACGCGGTGGAGATGCTGCGCGGCATCAAAGGATATTACGAGGGCTTCCACGGCGTAAAAATCAGCGACGCGCTTATCCGCCGCGCGGTGGTGATGTCCGAACGGTATATCAACGACCGCTTCCTCCCGGACAAGGCCATCGACCTGCTGGACGAAGCCTGCACCGCGGCGGCGCTGCGCAATAAAAAGGCGGACGAATATGCCGAACTGAACCGCCGGGCCAGGGAACTCCAGCAGGAGGAAGAGGAGGAGATGGCCAAGGAGTCAATCGATTATGAGAAGCTCGCGGTCACCCGCTCGGAGCTGCTGCAGACGCAGCAGCAGGCCGAAAGCATCCGGGAGGAGGCGACCGAGTCGCCGGTGACGGCGGACGACCTCGCTCAGGTGATCGAGCTGTGGACGGGAATCCCCGCCTCCAAGGTCCGGGAAAGCGAGCTTTCCCGGCTGGCGCATATGGAGGACCGGCTGAAGGAGAAAATTATCGGCCAGGACGAAGCGGTGGAGCTGGTATCGGCCGCTATCCGCCGTTCCCGTGTGCAGATCAGCCCCCGCCGGCGGCCCGCTTCCTTCATTTTTGTCGGCCCGACGGGGGTGGGCAAGACCGAACTGGTCAAGGTGCTGGCGACCGAGCTGTTCGACACGCCCGAAACCCTGATCCGCCTGGATATGTCCGAATTTATGGAGAAGCACTCGGTTTCCCGGATTATCGGCTCGCCTCCCGGCTACGTCGGGTACGACGAGGCGGGGCAGCTGACCGAAAAGGTGCGCCGCAAGCCGTATTCGGTGCTGCTCTTTGACGAAATCGAAAAGGCGCATCCGGATGTGCTCAACATCCTTCTGCAGATTCTGGACGAGGGCCGGGTCACCGACGCCCACGGACGGACGGTCAACTTTGAAAACACCGTGATCGTGATGACCTCCAACGCCGGGAGCAAGAACACCGAAAGCCTGATGGGCTTCGGCAAGACGGACGCCCAGGCGTCCAAGGACCGGGCGATGAAGGCGCTCGGTGAATTCCTGCGGCCGGAGTTCCTGTCCCGCGTGGACGAGGTGGTGTACTTCTCTCCTCTGACCCGGGAGAATTTTGCCCGCATCGCCAACCTGATGCTGGGAGAGCTGACCGGCCCCCTGGAGGAGCGGGGGATCGCCTTCTCTTGGACGCCGGCTGCTGCGCAGGCGCTCGCCGCCGGGGCTTACGGCGGCAAGCGGGGCGCGCGTGATCTGCGCAACGCCGTCCGCCGTCAGGTGGAGGATAAAATCGCCGCCATCCTGGTGGACAACTGCGACAATCCGCCCACGGATATTTCGGTGGACGCCGCGGATAAGGACGGGAACAGCGTGGCGGTGGTCTATCGGTGATCTTCCGCGAATACAGTAAAAAGAGGGCGTCCCGAAGAATGGCGCCGCTATGGTTTGGAGGGACTGCCGCATGGAGTTTCTGGAAATCCTGAAATCCTTTCTGATGGGCATTGTGGAAGGCATCACCGAGTGGCTGCCGATCAGCAGCACCGGCCATCTGCTGCTTTTGGACGAGTTTATTCACATCACGGTGTCGGACGACCCGGTGCGCAGCCAGGAATTTTTTGATATGTTCAAGGTGGTCATCCAGCTCGGCGCGATCCTGGCGGTCGTTGTGCTGTATTTCCACAAGCTTAACCCGTTTTCTCCCAAAAAGAGCCCGGTTCAGAAAAAAGAGACCTGGTCGCTTTGGGGCAAGGTGCTGGTGGGCAGTATCCCGGCGGCGGTGATCGGCCTTCTGATTGACGATATTGTGGATAACGTCCTTTCCGTCTGGTATGTCATTGCGGCTACCCTGATCGTATACGGCATCCTGTTTATCTGGATGGAGAACCGTCGCCAAACGCCGCGGATTGAACGTTTCGACCAGCTGGATTACAAGACCGTTCTGGTGATCGGCGTTTTCCAGGTGCTGGCGATGGTGCCCGGTACCTCCCGTTCGGGGGCGACCATCCTGGGCGCAACCCTTCTGGGCACTTCCCGCTTTATCGCGGCGGAGTTTTCTTTTTTCCTGGCCATCCCCGTCATGTTTGGCGCCAGCGGTTACAAGCTGCTGAAGTTCGGCCTGAAGCAGGGCTTTGGGATGACCGGACTGGAATGGGGCGTGCTGCTGACAGGCTTTGTCGTCTCCTTCATCGTGTCGGTGTTGGCCATCCGCTTCCTGATGGGCTTTATCAAAAAACACAACTTCAAACCGTTCGGCTATTACCGGATCGTGCTCGGCGTCCTGATTATCCTCTGGTTCGGGCTGCCGCTGTTGATTCCGTAGGGGAGGGAAATCCGTCCGCAAGGGGTGCGCTTCAGCGCCCCGCGGACGGATTTTGCTGTTTTTCCCCGGCTTTGGCGGGGGTGGAATGCGTAAAAAGCGGTGGCTTCCCGTATCGGGCAAAGCGGGCTGCTGCTAAAAATATGGTAGACCGGCAGAAAGAGCAGAAAGAGCAGAAAGAGCAGAAATAGTTTTTGAGTGAGGGAATTGTCTGTTTCAGACAGCCGGGCACGCACTACAAGTGACAAAATGACCGTTTAGGTGCCGGCCGGCAATAGACCCTTCCGGAGCCTTTTCCAGCCACCAGGTTAGCTGCCGGTTATGATTTCCAGCCCCTGTATTTGCTTATTCGTCTGTTCCCCTGTTCCCCTGTTCCCCTGTTTCCTTGTTCCCTTGTTCGCCTGTTCTCTCCTGTTCTCTCCTGCTCTCTCCTGCTCTCTCCTGCTCCCCTGTTTCTCCCGCCCTCCGTTAAGGGAACAGCACGGGGCGTTCCCGCCGGCGGGGAGGAGCCGGACCGGCATGGGGAAGGGGAGGGGGAGGAACGGAAAGGGGGACGGGATGAGATGGAATGGGGATGGAAGAGGGCGCAGAATGGAGCCGGAAAGGGGAAAAGAAAAGCGGGAAAATGCGGATTTTGACTTGACAGCCGGGCCGTCTTATGCTATCATAACTAACGCTGCATCGCGCATGGCCCGCTGCGGCGGGATCGCGGATGGATGCCGGGGAGCTTTTGCGGAAAAGCAAAGGCGGGTCAAGGTATCTGCGGGTGTAGTTCAATGGTAGAACCCCAGCCTTCCAAGCTGGTCGCGTGGGTTCGATTCCCATCACCCGCTCCACTTACCGTTCAGGAACCGCTTGACACATGCGCCTGTAGCTCAGCTGGATAGAGCATCTGCCTTCTAAGCAGAGGGTCAGGGGTTCGAGTCCCTTCAGGCGCGCCAGTATGGTGGATGTAGCTTAGTTGGTTAAAGCGCCAGTTTGTGGCACTGGAGACCGTGGGTTCGAGTCCCATCTTCCACCCCATCACAAAAGGGCACACGGATTACCCGCGTGCCCTTTTTCTCCGTCAATCCTCTGCGGCCGCCGCAGACAGGCGCCGGCCCGCTTTGAAAACTGGATACTGGGGTGTAGTCTAGTGGTAGGACAGCAGACTTTGACTCTGCCCGTGCTGGTTCGATTCCAGCCATCCCAGCCAGACCTGCGGTCGGCAATTCGCGATGAGTTGTCGACCGCTTTTTATTGGGCAGTTCAACCGGAAGTAGGTATCTTTTTTGTAACCCAAACCCACGTCGTCGCGGACTTTGTATCGTTCGCGGCGACTTTTTTTAAAAGTCACCGGCTCGCTCACGCCGTCGCTCCTCCTCTCCGCAAAAAGGCACGCTTGCTACGGCTGTTTGCTTGCAGGCGCGCACACAACGCCTCCGCGGCGTTACCACCTTTTTGCGGGTTGCCCAATTTTGTGTTGTAACACAAAAATAGTCCTCTCCGACAGGCGGGGGTTCTTTTTTCGGTTGTGGTTCGGATGAGAGCGAACCGAAACGACCGGATTGCCGGGACAAGCGCAGGCTGTCCGCACAGAATACGGCAACCGATACCCCAGGGGCCGTTTCACACAGCCTTGCCGCAGGCAATGGCTCTGGATCTCCAGCCATCCCAGCCAGACCAGCGGTCGTGAACGACGGTATGAGACCTGAACATTCATTTTGGAATGTCCAGATTTCATACCGTCGTTGTTTATGCTGAAACCCAGTATTCATGCGTGTTTCAGCATTTTTGCTTTTGTGGCCCGATCTCATTGCTTGATTAGACAAACATGGAAACATCACGGAATAAAAGCGCGAAAAACAGCTTTTGAACCCTGTGCCTATTTTTCTTCTGCTGCTTGTCTGTTGTAATACGAGGCTTCATAGGTGTTTAGCGCTCGGTAACTCAGCCTATTGGTGATTGGACGTTCTTTTTGCACGCATAAGATCCCTATACTTTACCGGTGATACGCCAACCCGTTTGCTGAATGTCCGGGTAAAATAAGAAGCATCGTGAAAACCACACTTTTGTGCTATTTCACTTACCGTCAGGAACGTAAAGGCAAGAGCATGCTTTGCTAAAAGCAGCCTTTTTTCAATAATGTAATCCGCTATGCTACACCCCGTCAACGCCTTAAATTTTCGGCATATAGTTGTATGGTTTGTATGAAACAAATCGCATAGGCCGTCAATGCTTAAAGGCTGACATAAATGGAGATGTATATAATCCAGTACCTCGTTTTCAAGCGTGGTATCCCGATGATCTCCTTTCATGAACTCATGGCAAAAATATTCAGCCATATCAATTAAGGTGTACAGGACGGCACGGGTGCGGCAAGACCACATTTTATCGGGTTGTTCCTCTATTTGCTTTACGATATCCGCAAAACAGATGGTTATTTTATCGTTTAAAGATGGCTCCAAGGGGAGGATTCCATTGTAAAGCAAATTTCTCTGATAAAACAAGTCAAAACATGGATAATTCAGCTCTTTGGATAGGAGAGGGTAGTCTTTCGATTCGATGGACTCCCACGCTAAGTTGACGTTTATAAATTCGGGAGCAAATGATACAGAATGTGCCTTTAAATTATAGGCGGTCAATGGTTCAATTTTTGTATTGCGCGGAAAAGACAAAAGCATATTGGCCGTTAAATAAACTTTTTCTCCGTTTATCAGCAGAACCGTAAACCCTGAAATAATGTGACATAGGAAAAAATAATGAGGATTCATATTTTTAAAATCTTCATTTTTATTATAAGAAACAGGGACCATCCTATTCGCACGATGCCTGCAGTTCGTCATGAATCCACATCCACTTTCTGAAAGTTGAAGAAAATCCTAGAATCGTCCGAAAAGAGTGAAGAAAATACGATTGCGTATCAACATTATCCTGTTATTATAACAAAAAAAGACCGGCCTTCAACCCATCTCATGATGAGTGAAAGCCGGCCTTCTTTCGTTGTTACCGGTTGGATTTTCCTGGCTGATGGTTTCCGCCCTTCGGGACAAAAACCGAAAAAGGCCGGATCAACCCCGGACGGGGATTCATCCGACCTTTTCACTCAAACCAAGGCTTGCAAAGAAGCCATTACCTCAAACCTAAGAACAAATACACTATACCATATATTGTGTTTTGTGTCAATGAATTTCCTGTATTTAGCGTTTTGTTCTTAAAACTTTCCGGAGAAAAATAATGGCCTCTAAAATTTGACAAAGGGAAAAACGGCCGATATACTGGTAGTACGTCCTTTTTTGAGGGGCACGGTTAAGGGGTTGACCGTGCTCCTCGCTTTTTTAGCGTGGAAATGACTTCATTATCCGGTAAGGGGGAATTTTCATGAATAAAGGGAAGAAAATAAGGACGGCGTTGGGAAACCGACTGCGGACACTGCGCCGGTGCAATGGGATGACGCAGCGGGAAGTCGCCGCACGGCTTCACCTGGATCGCTCAACCTATGCCTACTATGAAATCGGGACAACAGAGCCGGATCTGCATACCCTGGGCGAGATCGCCGGCATATTCCAGGTATCCACGGACTTTTTGCTGGGCAGAGAGGAGTACACCGTTCCGATCGAGAACATCCGGTGGCTGCCCATACCGGTTTCTCCGACCGCCGGCGAACCGGCCGCCCATGAAACAGCGCCGCCTGATCCATAAAATCAGGCGGCGCTTTGCGTTATGTGGATAGGGAATACTGGGTGAGCAGATAGGCTTCGACGATCCGGACGAACTGCTGCGCGTTATGAAGCTGTTCCTCTACTTCTTCTTTAGAAATCAGGTAAAAATCGTCGTAGTCGCTGCCCTGCCGGATCTCCACCAGCGCCTCGATGATGGGAGACAGTTCTTTCGGCAGCAGGCCGGATTTGAGGTATTCCCGGCGAAATTCCGCGATAATCCCGGAGTGCTTCTTGGAATCAAAGCCCTGCAAGGCCAGCACCGCCCGCATAGCGGCAAATACCGCATAATAGGAGCGGTTCGCCACCGTCTTGTAATCGCCCAGCTTCAGGATTTCCTCCGCAAAGGCCAGGCGCTCCTTAGCGATTTGCAGCCGCGTTTTGGACAGGTCGACTTGCATCTCAGACGGCAAGGGGAACACCCTCCTTTCGGACAGTCTGATAGAACGGTACCGCGTCGAGATACTTTTCAAAGGTGTCGGTATCCTTGAGGGTTACGGTGACGACGACATCATACTCCAGCCCCAGATCGCTGGTGGCCTTCAGAAAC
>CAJFTG010000008.1 GCA_904419875.1 Candidatus Avimonas caecicola
ATAAACGCCAGGCCTCGCAAAGTTTTGAACTTCCATTCTGCTCAGGTATTATGGCACTTCGAACTCAATTCCTGTTGCACTTAGTTTGACAATTCACTGGGTTACGGCATCGGAATCCGGCGCCTGCCGCCGCGATGGACGGCAATGCTCTGACCGACGGCGCGGGCCGCCTCCCTGCCCGGCCCCGATTACAGATACCGGTCAATCTTTTTCGAGCAGGCAATGGCCAAAGCGCCCGGCCCGATATGGCAGGACACGCTGAGGGAGAGCGGGTCGCAGTATGTAACCTCAAGCCCCAGTTCCTCGGCGGCCGTTTTGGCAAAATCGCGGGCCGCCTCCTCCCGGTTTGTGTGCGCCACATAAATCCGGATCTGTTCCGCGCCGCCGAAACGGGTTTCCATATCCCGCCGCATGGCGTCGAGCATGATGGCCCTGGCCTGCTTTTCGCTCCGGGCTTTGGCGAAAGCGTCCAGCTTGTCCCCCTGGATCTGCAGCACCGGCCGGATTTGCAGCACGGTGGCGACAGCCGCCGCAGCCGGCGTGACCCGCCCGCCCCTTTTCAGATATTTGAGCGTATCCACCATGATATAGATGCTGGATTCCTTCTTTTCTTTTTCCAGAATGTCTTTGACCTCGGCGGCGGATTTTCCCGCCTCCGCCAGCGCCAGAGCGTCCGCAACCGATTGCCGCAGGGTGACGGATATCCGCTGGTTGTTAACCACGGCAACCCGGCCGCCGTATTCCTCCGCCAGCATGGCGGCCGTTGCGCACGACCCGGACAGGCCGCTTGACATCGGGATGTGCACCGCTTCATCGTAATCGCCGAGGGCTTTATCCCACACGGCGAGGACGTCGCCCGCCGCCGGTTGGGAGGTGGAAATGTCGTCGTTGTTTTTCAGCTTTTCGTAAAAAGCGTCCTGGGTAAGGCTGATGTCCTCGTAATACGTTTTACCGCCAATGACAAACGGCATGGGGATGACAAAAATACCCATCTCCTTTGCCATCTCCTGCGTGATGCCGCTGTTGCTGTCGGTTATGACCGCTATCCGTTTCGCCATGACCTTGCTGTCCTTCCTCTTCTCTTTTTTTCCGCCGGCCGGCCCCTGCCGCGGCCGAAAGCCGCCGGGGAGGGAACCGGCCGGCACGGCTGTTTCAGGGAGCCGCCGGCGCGGGTTTCCGCCCCTTTCCCGCCTTCTTGTTTTTTATCCGCGGCGGCGCAGAAAACGGCCGGAACCCTCCGTTTTTTTCAATATACAATAATACCATAAAAGCGTGCTCAAATGCAACCAAACTGCCGTATTTCCCGCGCCCGCCGTTGGGAAGGCGGGCGCGGGACTTCATGAAGCGGCCTGCAGTGCCCACAAGGCGTTTTTATGTGCCGCCGCCGGCAGCGGCCGCTTTTTGGGGGAATGGAAAGTACACTTGACATTTTGAGGGGATTCTGTATAATGGAAATGGAAAGCAAACTTTCCATTTCCGGAAGGGGGGAACCGGATGAGGAATCGCCTGGAAGAAATCCGAAAGCTCCGGGGCATCAAGCAGGAGGAACTGGCAAGCGCGCTGGAAGTTTCCCGGCAGACCATCGGTTCCCTGGAAAACGGGCGGTATAACCCGTCGATCGTTCTGGCCTTTAAAATCGCCCGGTATTTCGACATGGCGATTGAGGACATCTTTATTTTCGAGGAGGATCCGCTGTGAAACCGAGCGTCAAAGCGAACCTGTATCTGGCCTTGGGCATACTGGGCCTTGCCGCGGCAGTCGCTGCCAGAACGTTCCTGTCGGCCTTTTTCAACGACGCCCAAAGCGGCGCGGTGATCGGCGTAGGGGCGGGCTTGTTTGGATTTGGCCTGGCCAAATGGCTGGTGGGCCGCTGGGGAGAGAAAAATCCGGACCTCATGAAGCAAAACGAGATCGAGGTGAAGGATGAGCGCAACCAGCTGATCCGCAGCAAAGCGCAGGCGCTTTCCGGCGAGGTGCTTCACTGGCTGCTGATGGCCGGCGCCTGGACCGCTATCTTTTTCAATGCGCCGCTGTGGGTCACTCTCGCCTTTGTGGGCGTGTTTGTGCTCAAGACCATTCTGGATATCTTGCTGATGGCCTATTACCAGAGAAAAATGTGACGGGAGAAAAGCAAATGAATTTTGTTATTGAGCATTTATCCAAGCGTTTCGAGGACAAAGAGGTTCTGCGGGATATCGGCTTTACCTTTGAAAGCGGAAAGATTTATGGCCTTCTGGGGCGCAACGGCGCAGGAAAGACCACCCTGTTCAACTGCCTGAACCGGGACATCCGGGCGGACGGCGGCAGCTTCTGGCTGGAGGAAAACGGGAACCGCCGGGAGATTGCGGCCGACGATCTCGGCTATGTGCTGTCCACGCCAACCGTTCCGGAATTTCTGACCGGCCGCGAGTTTCTGAAGTTTTTTCTGGAAATCAACGAGAAAAGCATCCGTGACCCGAAATCCATCGACGACTATTTCGACTATATGAGCATAGAGCCGGATGACCGGGACAAGCTGCTGAAGGACTATTCCCACGGGATGAAGAACAAAATGCAGATGCTTGTCAACATCATTGCGCAGCCGAATGTGCTGCTGCTTGACGAGCCGCTGACCTCTCTGGACGTGGTGGTGGCCGAGGAAATGAAACAGCTTCTGCGTACTTTGAAGCAGGGACGGGTAACGATTTTCTCCACGCATATCATGGATTTGGCGCTGGATTTGTGCGACGAAATTGTGCTGCTCAACCACGGAGAGCTGGAACGGGTGGAAAGGTCCAATCCGGACGGCCGTGAATTCAAGGAGAAAATACTGGCGGCGCTGCGGGAGGAAGGATATGAATAAAACGCTCCGTATTTCTTTTTCCTTAAGAAATACCTACCGTGTCAACGGCATCCTGTATTCCCTCAAGCAGATCCCGCTGCTCAAAAGAATTCTTCCCCAAGCCCTGTACCGGGTGAGGGGCCTGAAGGTCTTCGCCAATGTCCTTTCGGCGCTGTGGGAAGCCGTTTCGGTTTTTCTGGGAAAATTTCTCTATTTCCTCACCATGGTGGCCGGAATCGGCGCGCTGTATAAAACGGCGCCGGCCGGCCGGGTGTATCTGCATATTCTGCTGTTTTTGACGCTGATCGGCGCGATCATGAACACCAGCCTCTTTAATCCCACGAGGGACAAATATTATGCGATGATCCTTATGCGGATGAACGCGCGGGAATACACGCTGGTGAATTATTTCTACGCCCTTCTGAAGGTGATCCTCGGCTTTCTTCCGTTTTCCGTCTGGTTCGGGCTGGAGAAGGGGCTGCCGCTCTGGCTCTGCCTGCTTGTCCCCTTTTCAGTGGCGGGCGTCAAAATGGCGGTGGCGGCTTTGTCCCTGTGGGACTACGAGAAGCACGGCATGGTCTATAACGAAAACAAGCTTCGCAAGCACCTGTGGGCAGTGGTAGGGCTGCTGCTTGCGGTCGCTTACGGCCTGCCTGCCGCCGGCATCGTCCTTCCGGGGGCGGCTGCAGCCGCGCTGCTGGCGGTTTTCATCCCGGCGGGAGCGGCAGGGCTTTGGAAGCTGCTGACCTTCCGGGGCTATCGCGAGATCAACCAGCAGCTCCTGGCTCAGTTGACAACCCAGATGGACACTACGGCGCAGGTCATACAAAAACGGAACCGGAAGGTCATCAGCGCGGATGCCGGCATCACCAGCAAACGAAGGGGATTTGAGTATCTCAACGAGCTGTTCGTCAAACGGCACCGGAAAATCCTCTGGAGCTCCGCCAAAAAGATCGCGGCCGTCTGCGGGTTTGTGCTGCTTGGCGTACTGCTGGCGTTTTATCTTGCGCCCGAAATCAAAGATGAGGCCAACGAGCTTTTGATGAGCTTCCTGCCTTACTTTGTGTTTATCATGTACGCCATCAACCGGGGAACCGGATTTACCCAGGCCCTGTTCATGAACTGCGACCGCAGCCTTTTGACCTATTCCTTTTACAAACGGCCGGATATGGTGCTCAGATTGTTCCGGATCCGCCTGTGGGAAATCATGAAGATCAACCTGCTTCCCGCGCTGGTGATCGGCGCGGGCCTGGCGGCTCTGCTTTATGCGTCCGGCGGCACGGACAATCCGCTGAATTATGGGGTGCTTTTTGTCTCCATCCTTTGCCTGAGCATGTTCTTTTCCATCCATTACCTGACCGTTTATTACCTGCTGCAGCCGTATAATGCGGGGACGGAAATAAAGAGCGGGACCTACCGGCTGGTGATGTCGGCCACGTATTTCGTCTGCTTTTTCCTGATGCAGCTTCGGATGCCCACGCTGGTCTTCGGCCTCTTATGCATCGGCTTCTGCCTTGTTTATTCGGCGGCGGCGTGCGGACTGGTCTACCGGCTGGCGCCCCGCACCTTCCGGCTGCGGGCGTAAAGGCCCTGCGGCAGGAAGGCGGCATGCGGCGGCAGAGGACGCCGCGGCTTGGGCGGGGAGGGCACGCCGGGCGGTCCTGTCCGCGGTACAGGAGCGGCACAGGAGCGGTACAGGATGGTACAGGGGGGATGATGGTGGAAAGGCTCATTTTTCATGTGGATGTAAACAGCGCTTACCTTTCCTGGGAAGCGGCCCGGCGCGTGGCGGAGGGCGGGGAGGATCTCCGCCGGATCCCTGCCGCCATCAGCGGCGATCCGGAAAACCGAACCGGCGTGATCCTGGCCAAATCCATTCCCGCGAAAAAATACCACGTCCGCACCGGCGAGCCGGTGGCGGCGGCATTGCGGAAATGCCCGGACCTGGTGCTCGTCCGGCCGGATTTCCGTCTGTATGAGAAAAATTCCAGAGCGTTCATGGAGATCTGCCGGCGGTATGCGCCGGTTGTCGAAAAGTTCAGCATTGACGAGTGCTTCCTCGACATGTCCGGCACGGGCAGGCTGTACCCTGACCCCGTCGCCATTGCCCGCACGATTAAAGAGGAAATCCGCGGGGAGCTCGGCTTTACCGTCAACGTGGGGATCAGCCGGAATAAGCTGCTGGCAAAGATGGCCAGCGATTTTGAAAAGCCGGACAAGGTTCACACCCTGTTTCCGGAGGAAATCGCGGCCAAGCTGTGGCCTATGCCCGTACGGGCGTTGTTCTCGGTAGGACGTGCGACGGCGGACAAGCTGGAACGCTCCGGAATCCGCACCATCGGCGATCTGGCCGCCCTGGAGCTGCCCCGGCTGCAGGCCCTGCTGGGGAAAAAGCCGGGCCTGCAGCTTCACGAATACGCAAACGGCGTGGATTCATCGCCCGTCCTGGCGGAGCCGGAGGAGGTCAAGGGCTACAGCGTTTCCACAACGCTGGCGGAGGACGTGACGGGCGTCGAGCACGCCCAAACGATCCTGCTGGAGCTGGCGGACAGCGTAACGGCCCGGATGCGGGCGGATCATGCGCGGGCCGGCTGCATTTCCGTTACGGTGCGGAGCCGGGATTTTAAAAACCGCTCCCATCAGCGCACGCTGGAGGAAGCGACGGATGTGACCAAAGAGGTTTACGAGGTTTCCAAAGCCCTGCTCGCCGAGCTGTGGAAGAGCCGGGTTCCCCTGCGCCTGATCGGCATTTCTCTGACGCAGATTGCCCGTGAGGAAGCCGTCCAGACCACCCTGTTTTTCGATGAGGGGAAGGAAAAGGCCCGCAAACTGGACGAGGCGCTGGACAGCATCCGGGGCCGTTTTGGGATGGATACGGTGAAAAGGGGCGCCGTCTTCCAGACTTCGCTGGGCGTTGGCAAGAAATACAGGGCGCAGATGGAAAACCGGAAGGAAGAGGGGAAATAGCCTCCGGCTGATGACGGTTTCAACGCGGCCCGATCGGCGGATACGGTGGGGGCCGCCGGGCTTCAGGAAGCCAGCAAATCCACATCCCCGTATGTCTGCATCCCCGCATATCATCCGGGGCCCCGGGCTCCGGAAAAAGCGCGGCGCCGGACCCGGTCCGGCCGATCGAAGGCGGGGCAGCGACGGAAAAAACGCCGGATACCACGGTCAAACCGCGGCATCCGGCGTTTTTGGCATGGTGGTTTTCTTCCCGAACGACGGCTCTGCTCAAATGCGGGCGACGCCGGTTTTCCGCGCCGCCTCGGCCACGGCTTCGGCCACGGCCTTGGACACGTTCCGGTCCAGGGCGCTAGGGATGATGTATTCCGCAGACAGCTTGTCGTCGGTGACAAAAGCGGCGATCGCCCGGGCGGCGGCAATCTTCATTTCGTCGTTGATGTCGCGGGCGCGCACATCCAGAGCGCCGCGGAAAATGCCCGGGAAAGCCAGCACGTTGTTGATCTGGTTCGGGAAATCGCTGCGGCCGGTGCCGACCACCGCCGCCCCCGCCCCTTTGGCAAGGTCCGGCATGATCTCCGGCACCGGGTTGGCCATGGGGAAGAGGATGGGATCGGGAGCCATGGATTTGACCATTTCGGGGGTCACACAGCCGGGTGCGGACACGCCGATAAATACGTCCGCCCCCCGAAGCACGTCCGCCAGGGAACCCCTGCGGCATTCCCTGTTGGTGATGGCGGCCATTTCCGCCTTCTCGGCGTTGAGGTTTTCGCGGCCCTGATAAATGGCGCCCTGCCGGTCGCACAGCACCACGTCTTTAAGCCCCATGGCGATGAGCAGCCGGATAATGGCGATGCCGGCGGCGCCGGCGCCGCTGGTGACCACCCGGATTTCCTCCAGCTTTTTGCCGGTCAGCTTCAGGGCGTTGAGCATGGCGGCCAGCGTGACAACCGCCGTGCCGTGCTGATCGTCGTGGAAAATCGGGATATCGCAGCATTCCTTCAGCCGCCGTTCGATTTCAAAGCAGCGGGGGGCGGAGATATCCTCCAGATTGATGCCGCCGAAGCTGCCTGCCAGCAGGCGGACGGTGTTCACGATCTCGTCCACCTCTTTGGAGCGGATGCACAGCGGGATTGCGTCCACATCGCCGAACGCTTTGAACAGGGCGCATTTTCCCTCCATGACCGGCATGCCAGCTTCGGGGCCGATGTCGCCCAGGCCGAGCACAGCCGTCCCGTCGGTCACCACCGCCACCAGATTGGAACGGCGGGTGAGGTCATAGCTGAGGTCGACGTTTTTCTGGATTTCCAGGCAGGGCTGCGCTACGCCCGGGGTATAGGCCAGCGACAGGTCGTCCCGCGTTTCCAGCGGCGCGCGGCAGATCACTTCGATCTTGCCTTTCCATTCCAGGTGCTTTTTGAGAGATTCAGCAGCGTAATCCATTGTATTGCAGTCCTTTCGGTTAATTTTGGCAAATTAAATGTTCAGCTGGGAAATAACGTCCTTCAGCGCGTCGGCGCTTTTGTGGAGAAGCGCTTCCTCGCCTTCGGTCAGCGGGGGGACGATGGCACGCCGGATTCCCTGCGCGCCGACCACGAACGGAAGGCTCAGACATACGTCGTTGATGCCGTACTGATTGTGAATCATCGCGGAGACGGTCATCACCGAATCGGTGTCCCGCAGGATGCATTCGCAGATCCGGCGCACCGAAAGGGCGATCGCATAAAAGGTGGCGCCCTTCTGGGCGATGACCTTGGCCCCCGCAGTACGCACATCCTCCTCGATGTCCTTCAGCTCTTCCTTGCCGCAGTGGTTGTGCCGGTCACATACATAGGTGCAGTACGTATCCATTTCCATACCGGCGATGGTGGTCAGGGACCAGGGGATCAGGGAGGTGTCGCCGTGCTCACCGAACACATAGGCGTGGACGTTTTTGGAATTGAGCCCCACATGCTCGGCCAGGCGGGAGCGCAGCCGGGCGGAATCCAGCATGGTGCCGGAGCCGAATACCTGCCGGTCCGACAAGCGGGTGGTTTTCAGAATGGCATAGGTGATGATATCCACCGGATTGCTCACAACCACATATACGGCGTCCGGGGCGACCTGGGTGATCTGCGGCATCACGGACTTGATAATATCCACATTCGCCTGCGCCAGATCGATGCGGGTCTGGCCGGGCTTCCGCGCCAGACCGACGGTGACGATGACCACGTCGGAATGAAGCGCGTCGGGATATCCGCCGGCGTGAATGTTTACCGGCGCGCAGAAGGGCGTCCCCTGGAATATGTCCATGGCTTCCCCGTTGGCCTTTTTCTCGTTGATATCGATTAACAGAATTTCGGAGGCCATTCCGTCCATCGCCAAAGTATAGGCGATGGTGGCCCCCACGTTGCCGGCTCCCAGTATGGTGATTTTCTTGCCTTTTTTCATACGACCTTGTCTCCCTTAGTTGATGACCATGGAAAAGCCGCGATCAGCCATTTGTAAAATCGGCCGCGTCGCCCGGAGCGGGCTGCCGTAGGAAACCGGAGGAAGCCGGAAGGGCGGCGGGCCGGAATTACAAAAACCGATGCGAAAAATCGCCTTCTCCCCCATGATAAGATTATGGTTTACTATACCACGGGGCATGGGCGCTGTAAAGGTCTTTTGCCAAAATAATTTGACGAATTTGAGCAATTCCCGGCATGCCCTGCCTGTCCTCAGCCCTTTTCCGGCCTGCGAGGGCGCGGGAGCCGTCCGCTTTCTGTCCAGACCTCTAGATCAAACTAGATCAAAGGCAGGCTCTGATTCCGCAGAAAGGTTTATTCAACGAGGCACGATGAACAGGCCGTTGCCTATCTATTATGGCATTCGGAAATTGATGGAACGGTGTTTTACCGGGCGGGACCGCCGCCTGCCGGAGGAGCAGCGCCGTGAGGTGGGCCTCGCGCTCTCGGCCGGCGGGCCTGCGAGGGAAAGGAACGATGTCCGTCCGGGGAGGAAAGCGGTTTGATCGTCCGGCGGCATGTACCGGTTGATACCGGCCGGTTGGTTCGCGCCGGATTCCGTTTTGCGGCCGCGCATTCATGCGGCAGAAAATAATAATAGAATTTTTAAATTATTTTTCTATTGACAATAGTGTGTTATACACAGTATAATACCAGCAAGGAGGCGACTGCGTTGGGCGAAGAAAGGGATCTGCTGGACGGCCTGCTCATGGAGCTGCGGCGGGGGACGCTGGTGCTGAGCGTCCTCAGCCAGATGAAAGAGAAAAAATACGGGTATTCCCTGGTGCAGAGCCTGGAGGAAAAGGGAATCCCCATCGACCCGAATACGCTGTACCCGCTTTTGCGCCGGCTGGAAAAGCAGGGGCTGCTGGAAAGCGTTTGGGAAACCGGCGGTCCGAAGCCGCGAAAGTATTACAAACGCACGCCGCGCGGGAACGAAATCTATCACGAGCTGAAAGGGCAGTGGAAGGAGATGTCCGCCGGCGTGGAAAAGCTGCTGAAGGAGGGGGAAGAATGAATCCCAGGGATCAGGAATTGATGGAACGGTATATTTACCAGGTGGTCCGCCGCCTGCCGAAGGAGCAGCGCCGTGAGGTGGGTCTGGAGCTCCAGGAGCTGATCGGCGACATGGTGGAAGCGGGGCAGCCCATGGAGGCGGCGCTGACAAAGCTTGGCGATCCCGAAAAATTTGCAAGGCAATATCAGGACGACAGGCATTTCCTGATCGGACCGGAATATTTCGACACGTATCTCTGGTTTTTAAAGATTGTCCTGATCTGTACCGCCATCCCGGTTTTTATCGTTTCCATTGTGAGCGGCATCCGGGAAGGGGCGGGACTGACGGACGCCGGCATGGCGCAGGCTGTGGTGACCTCGGCGATTCACGGCGTCGGGAAGGGCCTCGCCAATCTGATCGTTTCCTGTATCGGGGTTTTCGGCGGAATCACGCTGATGTTTGCCGTCATGGAGCGCCGTCAGATAAAGTTTGAACGGGAAAGGGAAACCGAGTGGAACGTCCGGCAACTGGGCGATTCCCCGGCCGGCGGAAAAACAGCCTGGACGCCCGACCTCCTGGCCCCGGTCCCGGACAAGAAAGCGATGATCCACAAAGGGGACAGCCTTGTCGGCATTGTGTTTATCGTGCTTTTCTGTGTTCTGCTGATTTTTGCGCCGCACTTTTTCAGCGCCGTTTTCAAAAACGGCGAAGTGATTTCCACCGTTCCGGTTTTCAATCTGGAACAATGGCACGTCATCCTTCCTGTATTTATCCTGTCGCTGGCGGTCGGGCTGGGCGACGAGATTTTCCGGCTGGTTGCCGGCCGCTACTGCCGGCCGGTCATGGTCAGCAATATCGTCTGCGGCGTCCTGCAGATTGTGCTGTCCTTTGTTGTGCTCAAGGTGTTTCCGCTCTGGAACCCGGACTTTGCCGCCGAGCTGAAACGCCAGGTCGGCGAGCAGATCGGCCCTTCCGCCGAATTTTTCATCGAGCGGTGGGACGGGAATACCGCCTCCAATGTTCTGTTCGCTTTCCTTGTTGTGATAACCCTTGTGGAAATCGGAACGACGGTTTATAAGACGCTGCGGTACGGAACGGACTGAAGAGCGCGAAGCATGCGAAGAGGGGGCTTGCAAAACGGCCGGTTTTGCAAGCCCCCTCTTTTCCGCGCGTCTGTCCGCCCCGCTTTCACTGCTTTAACAGCATTTCGTAGGTGAAGCGTCCCATGGATTTTTTGAGAAGCAGCCAGGCAAGCAGCGCGCACACGGCGCCCAGCCCCAGCAGGATCCAGGCGTTGAGGAGCAGGATGCCCGTAAACTGTCCCGCTACCAGCAGAATGACCGGAAGGATCAGGAACACCGCCCCCTGCTGGGACTCTTCCATGCTCCGGGCCTTGGCCGAGCCGCGGACGATCAGCGTCACGGCGATCAGGGAAATGGCCGGGGAAACCAGCAGCAGCACGATCAGCCAGTTGATGCCGGGCAGGAGCAGGGTTCCCATCAGGAAAAAGATTTCGGCCTCCAGCACCAGCAGCATGGCGCCGAAGGAAGCCAGGGATACCAGCATGCTCAGCAGGAAGGCGGCCAAAACCTTGGAGCGGAAGATCTGCTTGACCGACAAGGGGCAGTAGAGGAGCGTTTCCAGCGTGTGCTTTTCCTTTTCCCCCACAAAGGAGCTGGCCGCCATGACGGAAGCCGTCATGATAGGGATCATCAGGAAAAATGCCGGCAGGATGTAGTTGAGAACCAGCCCGGCCACCGTCTGCTCCAGGCTTTCGGCCTTCGCGGACCGGGGAAGCAGTTCGAACAGCTTTTGGATGTCCGGATCGTCCGGGGCAAAGTGGATGGCGAGCACAAAGGCGGACGGCAGGATGACGGTGAGGACCAGGGGCACGATCAGCAGGGTGGAGAGCAGCCGTTTATTGGCAGTGACGCTCCGAAGATCCTTTTTGACGATGGCGAGCATGGCGCTTTTCACGGCTGTCCCTCCTTCCCCCCGGCGGTGAGCGCAAAATAGATGTCCTCAAGCGACGGCTTTTTTACCGCCACGGCATAGATCTCCCCGCCGGCTTCCACAATCCGGCGGACGATGGCGGGAATTTCCTCTTCGGACTGAATGGCTGTTTCGTATTCCCGCTCCCCGGTTTTCCGGAACGGGGATTTCTCCGGCATGTTGGCGCATCGAAGCCGGAGGGCGGCGCCGGAAAATACCTCCGACCGCAGCTCCTCCAGCGTTCCGGCGGCCAGCAGGCGTCCCTCCTCCATCAGGCCGTACCGGGTGCAGATCTCCTGGGCATACCGGAGCTGATGGGTGCACAGGAACACGGTGATCCCCTCGTCTCTGGCGAGCGAGCGAATCAGCCGGTTGACGTTCTGGGCACTTTCCGGGTCGAGGCCCGAGGTCGGCTCATCCAGAAAAAGCACCTTCGGGCGGTGGATCAGCGCCCGCGCCAGGGAAAGCCGCTGCCGCATGCCGGTGGAATAAGCGGACAGCTTCCTGCCGCCGGCTTCTTCCAGCCCCAGCTGTTTTAACAGGGAAGCCGCGCGCTGCCGCGCTTCGCCGGCGGGAATGCCAAAGACGGCGGCGTAAAAGGCCAGATTCTGCAGCCCGGTCAGATGGTCGTACATCTGGGCGTGCTCGGTGACGACGCCGGACAGGGCGTGGGCCTTTTCCGGATCTTTTGCCGGGTCGGCGCCGAGCACCCGGCAGTTTCCCTCCGAGGGGACGAGCATGCCGTTCAGCAGCTTGACGGTGGTGGTTTTCCCGGCTCCGTTGGGGCCCAGAAAGCCGAATACCTCCCCTTGCTCCAGGGACAGGGTGACCCGTCTGACCGCCTGCTTTCCGCCGGGATAGGTCTTGGACAGGTTTTGTAAAGAAACGGCGAACATCTCAGTCCCTCTCTTCATTGCTTTTCAGTCTCGCCGTCAGGCTCCGGAAGCGCGGGTTTCCCGCGAGGCCGGCAAAGGCCGGGTTGTCCGCGAGAGCCTGGGTCATGCTGCGGCGGATGACGGATTCCTCTCTGGGGGGATATTCCCCCAGACTCGCCGCCTTATCAAACCAGCCGTCCAGAAGATGAAAATAGGAATCTCCATGCAGCTTCAGAGGATATATTTCGCTAGTGGCCAGCGCCGTGTATTCCTCCAGATTTTGCAGCGCCTTTTCCGGTTCCTGCAGGGCGGCCCATCCCTGCGCCATGGCGAGGTAGCCGGAAAGCAGGACGCCGGGGTGCAGGGCGTCCAGATGGAAGGCTTCCGCTACCGCCCGATAGCGGCGGCAGGTCTGTTCAAAGCCCGCGGGGTCGTCCCGGCACACAGGCATATAGGAGGAAAGAAGGTCGAAAAGGGAGAGCACCCTTTTATATATCCCTGCCTGCAGAACCCGCTTGGCTTCCGGGATATTTTCCGTCATCTGATAGGCGGAGGCCAGCAGCGGTTCGGAGCCCGTGACGGGCTCGCCCGTCCCCAAAAGCTCCAGCGCCTCGGCCGGACGATGGAGGGCCAGCAGGCAGTAAGCCTCCATCAGGAGCGCTTCTTTGCCCAGCGCGGGCCTTTCCGTCTCCTTTTTTACCCGGGCGAAGAGAGTCCTGGCCTCCTCCAGAACCTGCCGGGACCTTTCCGGGCTGCCGGCCAGCATGGAGTGGTTGACCAGCAGGGAACCGATCTGGAACAGCAGCGGAAAACAGGCGAAATACCGTTTGGCGACCTCGCGGCAGTGTCCCAGCGCCTCTTCAAAGGGGAGGGAGGAAAACTCCCCGGCAAGCCGGCGGTGCAATTCCAGTATTTCCTTCCCGTTCATCTGCGGCGTATATCCCATCAGCTCGTCGATCCGGATGTTAAAATAGGACGCCAGCCTTGGCAGCAGGGTGATGTCGGGGTAGGCCGCGGCGGTTTCCCATTTGGAAACCGCCGCCTTGGAGACCCCCAGATGCGCGGCCAGTTCCTCCTGGGTAATGCCGCGCTTGCGGCGGTTTTCGACCAGCACCCGGTCAAGATGGATTTCTTTCATCGGCTCCCTCTTTCCGTGCCTTTATGCTCTCTATTGTACGACGTACCCGTCCGTATTGCAAGGGAACCGCCTTCGACTTCCGTTGTAAAAATCAACCGGTGGGAAACCGGCGCCCTTTCTCCGTCCTGTCGTCCTGCGCAACGGGGCCGGCAGAAAGCGCCGCCGCGCGCGGGACGGCGGGGCGAAACAAAAAGCCGGACCGTCTGCGACGGCCCGGCTGTCCGGCCTGTCAAAGGCCGCCTGGGAAAATGCGGAAAGGGTTCGGGAGGGCCGCTTCCGGTTGTTTGTTCACGCGTTCTTCCGTGCCGTAAGAAATACGGCCGCCGCGGCCGGCCCGGCCGACGGATTGCTTCGCCGGCCGAATACGGGCAAGGGGGGGACGCCCGCGCCTCCTGCCCTGTTCGGCTGCCTCAGGCCCGCAGCTTCCCGACAAAATCCGCCATCGCTTCCGAAATTTTGATTTGCTGCGGACATACCGCTTCACAGCTTCGGCAGCCGATGCAGGCGTCGGGCCGGCGGTCTTCCGGGATCGCGGACAGAGCCATCGGCGCGAGGAAGCCGCCTTCGGTAAAGGTGTGCTCGTTATACAGGGCAAGCAGCGCCGGGATATCCAGCCCCTGCGGGCAGTGGCTCACACAGTAATGACATGCCGTGCAGGGGAGGGAGGTCTTCTTGACCATCTCTCCGGCCATGGAAAGCAGCGTGTCCATTTCCGGGGCGCTGAGGGGTTTCTCCTCCTCGAAGGTGCGGATATTCGCCTTGAGCTGCTCCAAATCCGACATACCGGAGAGGGTGACCGTTACGCCGGGGATTGTCTGGAGGAACCGGAAAGCCCACGCGGGGACAGTTTCCTGAGGGCGCAGCCTTTTGAGCGCCGCCTCTTCCTCCGCCGTCAGGGCCGCCAGCCGGCCGCCGCGCAGAGGCTCCATCACCCAGATGGGGATTTGGTGCTCCCCGAGCAGCGCCGCCTTCGCGTCGGCATCCTGAAAGTGCCAGTCCAGATAATTCAGCTGAATCTGGCAAAACTCCATCTTTTCGCCGTATGCGTCCAGGAAGCGTTTCATGACCTCGTAGCTGCCGTGGGCGGAAAAGCCGAGGTGACGGATGCGTCCGTTTTCCTTTTGCTTGAGCAGATACTCAAAAATCCCGTATCGGGGGTCCAGATAGGCGTCGATGTTCAATTCGCAGACGTTGTGGAACAGGTAGAAGTCAAAATAGGAAACACCGCACTTTTTCAGCTGCTCTTCAAAAATGGCTTCGACTTTGTCCATGTTGGAAAGATCGTAGCCGGGGAACTTGTCCGCCAGGTAAAAGCGTTCCCTCGGATACCTATTCAAGGCGCGGCCCATTACCCGTTCGGAATTCCCGTTGTGATATCCCCAGGCGGTGTCGTAATAGTTGACGCCGTGGCTCATGGCGTAATCCACCATCTCCCTCACAGCGCTTTCATCGATGCGGGCGTCGTCCCCGTCAATTACCGGCAGGCGCATCGCCCCCATCCCCAGAGCGGAAAGATCGAGGTCCTGAAATTTTTTATAGACCATGCAGACCATGTAGACCAACTCCTTTTGACGGTATGTTCGGAAGGAAAAGCAAGCGTCCTTTCCCCTAATCAATTATAACACCGGGGGCTTGGCTCAAGTCAAGCGTTCATGCGGAAAAACTTTGCACGCCGTCCAAACCGGAACGGCCGCCGCAGGGGAAGAGGAGAGAAGGGGAGAGAGAGGCGGAGGAGAGAGGCGGAGGAGAGAGGTGGAAGGAGAGGAAGGGAGAAGACCGCTTTCCCCTGACGCCGCCGGATCGGGGCCTCGAACGCCGGGAAGGGGAGAAAAGACGGGAAAGGTGGGGAAAGGAGGGAAAGGGAGGGGAATCGACAGGGGAAAATTTTTCAAAGATTGTTCTTGACATCCGCTGTTCAATATAGTATTATATACACCGTCGCCGGTGACGGGGCACCGTTCAGACCGGACAGCCGGGAGCATAGCTCAGCTGGGAGAGCACCTGCCTTACAAGCAGGGGGTCACAGGTTCGAGCCCTGTTGTTCCCACCAACGCCCGACCCAGGCTCTTCTTTTTCAGAATGGTTTCGTCGGGTTGCGATGTTTGGATTTGGCCCGGTAGTTCAGCTGGTTAGAACGCTAGCCTGTCACGCTAGAGGTCGACGGTTCGAGCCCGTTCCGGGTCGCCAAATTTGCCTCTGTAGCTCAGTCGGTAGAGCAGTGGACTGAAAATCCACGTGTCACTGGTTCGATTCCGGTCGGAGGCACCAAACCTGCGGTGAGCGAAAGCTCACCGCAGGTTTTTCTTATACCTTTTTAGGGGAGGACGTGTCTGCGGTCGGCCTTTTTCGTATTCCCTTTCCGACCGTTTGCTCCGTTGCCCTTAACATGCCCAAAACAGACCGGCGGCCGGCAATTCACACGAACTGCCGGCCGTCTTTTGCCCTGCATCGGTACGGGACTGCCGCCTGCCGCCGGTTTATACGTCCCCGACGTCCCCGGTCCTGCCGGAAGGATTCGTCTGCCCGAGCGGATTGGGGCCTCCCGCGCAAACGATGGAAAAGCGGGGGAAGCGCTGCACACCGGCTCCGCCTCCGACGGCGGCAGCCCGGTGGCGGCGCTTGAACAGCTCAAGGGCTCTACCGCCGTTTCGGCGGCCGGGCGACCCTCAAGGGAACAAGGGAAGCGCCGCGGCCGGCTGCGGCGGGAAGCGGATGAAAAACGCCTTCAGCATCGACCCCGGGCCGGTGGAAATGGACGCGCGGTGCCGCGCCCCGCTTCAACCCGGAGGCGGCGGATTTTACCACTACATCGGCGGCTGGGAGCGGCTCTGCGCCCTTTAGAGGGCGGAATGGGGGCTGGCTATCCCTGCGCGGGGAAAGGGGAAAACCAGCAATGCCCGCTTCCTTTTATCGCTCCGCCGGAAGCATGGACGCCAACCCTTTTTACCAAAGTATAACGGATACGTGACGGCAGGCTTAACATTCCTTCCTGTATAATTCCTTGTGTAAAACGATAAAGGAGGAACGAATGTGAACAAATGGATGTTAAAGGGGATCGCCGCCATTATGGCGGTTTCCCTGCTGGCCGGCATGGCCGCATCGGCGGGCGCGGCGGGTGCTCCCGCCAAACAGGAGGAGACTCTGAAAATCGCTTCCCTGTCCGACACCCACTATCTCTCCCCCGCCTTGATTAAGGACACGGACGACTTTACGGAGCATCTCAACAGCGACCGCAAGATGTTTGCGGAGAGCGAAGCGTTTTTAAACGCCCTGCTGGACACCATAAAAAAGGATGACCCGGACGTTCTGCTCATTTCCGGCGACCTGACCAAGGACGGCGAAAGGGAAGGGCACGAGGCTCTGGCCGAAATCCTGGAACGGTTTGAAGAGGAAACGGGCGCGCAGGTGTATATCACCCCCGGCAACCATGACCTGAACAACGCCAACGCCTTGAATTTCAACACGGCGGATAAGGAAGCGGTGCCTGCCGGGCGCACCGGCCAGGACGACTACAAAGAGATCTACGCCGACCTTGTGTATAACGACGCCAGCGTGATCGCCGTTTTCACCCCGGCCGAGGGCAAGCAGGGCGGGGGCCTGTCCTATGCGGCCCGGCCGAAGGACGGCTTCACCATCCTTTCGATTGATTCCGCCCGCTACAGCGCCGACAACACCGATTCCGGCATGGACGAGCATGAAACCAGCGGCAATGTCGGCCCGGAGCTGGAGGCGTGGATCGTCGAACAGATCAAAGCCGCCAGACAACGCGGCGACACGGTCATCGGCCTGCAGCATCACGGCATGGTTCCCCACTTCAGCATGGAGCCGGATTTGCTGCCCATGTATCTGGTCAACGACTATGAGCGGCTGGCGCAGGTGTACGCGGACGCGGGAATGTCCTATATCTTCACCGGCCACATGCACGCCAACGACATTGCCGCGGTGACTACCGAAGCGGGCAATACCCTCTACGACATCGAGACCGGCTCGGTCGTGACCTATCCCTCCCCGGCGCGTGCCGTGACTCTCACCCGCACCATCGAAAATGGGACGGTCCGGGAGGCCACGGATGTGAAAACTTATACTCATGGGGGGCCTGTCACCTTTATTAATCCTGTTACCAATGAGGAGCAGACCGTTGAAGATATTAGCGAATACGGCCGTGAGCACGGTTTTTCCAACGTCATGCTGAGCACCACCGTCAACGGATTTCTCCATGGCTATTATGCTCAGGTCATTGAGTCCGGTGGTGTCCGCGCGGTTATTGAGGGCCTGGTATCCGATTTGGCAGGCATGGATTTGACTGTGGAACAGCTGGTGGATGTCGGTTTACCGCTGCTGCTGCCTTCTCCGCAGGAAGGCGGTACCATTTATTATGACAGCGGCGAGGGAGGCATGATTATTGACACCGCGGGCTCTTCCCTGGAACTGCAAATCCTCATCCCCAACTCCGGCCTGAAGCAGACTTTGAACGTGCTCCTGGATAAGGTGGACGCCCTGCTGGAAGATCCTGCTCAGCTGGATAATGCCGTGACGGCCATTGTAGAAAGTCTGACGGGTATTATGGTTACCGATGACAAGACGCTGCTGGACTATGTGAATTACATCTACCAAAGCCATCTGAGCGGCGAGGACAACGGTCAGCAGCCCCAGTGGGTGAAGGACGCTGCCGCTAAAATTGAAAGCGGCGACCTGTTAGACCAGGTCATCGACGTGCTGGTGCAGGATATTACCTCTCTTCTGGATACCGTCCTGGACAACCTGACGGTTACCGAAGTGCTGGGTATCACCGGCTGGGACAACAACAAAAGCGTGAAGAACTTCATCGCTGCCGAAGGCCGCATGCCCCTCCTTTCCCCCTATAAGGGCCACGACAACACCGAAACCACCCTGGCTCTGATCTTTGGGCCCCTGGGCGCAGGCTGGACTTCCAGCAACAACACCTTTACCGTGCCCAGCGCTGACTACACCCTGGGCCGGTTCCTGGACGACTTTAACGACTCCTTTGCCGGCGGCCTGTATACCATTGACCTGGGCGCCATGCTGGATGAGCTGGTTAACGGTACCCCGGCCGACCCGGAAGAAGGGACCCCGGCGGAAGAAGGCCTGATCAATGCGGAGCTAAGGGGCCAGATCAACGGCTGGCTGCTCGGCCTTGTAAATTCCATGGGAACGGACAGCAATTACCCCCACGATAACAACGCCGCCATCGCCAATGAATGGAAGCTTCTGACCGACCGCACCGCGCTGGACAGGGCGATTGCCGAAGCCGAGGCGCTTGACCTCACGCCGTATACGGCGGAGACCGCCAAGGGTGTGGCCGATGCGCTGGCCGCCGCCAGGGCGCTGCCCCTGACAGCGGCACAGGCGGAGATGGATGCCGCCGCGCAGGCGATTGAGGATGCCCTCCGGGCATTGGTGAAGACGGCGGGCAGTCCGGACACTCCGGCGGAAGTCCCTTCCACCGGAGAAGCGGCTGCCGTGCTTCCCCTGCTGCTCCTGGCGATTGCCGCTGCGGGGATCGTCGTCACCTTCCGCCCCCTCTTCCAACGCAGGAAGAACGCCGGCCATCGCTGAACGGCCTAAAAGGGAACGCCGCATCCCAAGGATGCGGCGTTCCCTTTTGGAAGGGGGGAAACCGGCGGCGGTTTGGGCGCCTCGTGGGCATCCGGCGTCATCCGGCCGGGCAGCAACGGATCGGGGGCGGAAGCGCCGGCGGCCCGGCACGCACCGGGCCGCCGGCAGGCGCGCCGCTTCGCTTCCCGTCCGCCGCGGAAAATATGGCGTCAGCCGTGCCGGCCGGAAATACAACAGATTTTAAAACGGCACAGGAAAGCAAAAAAACTAAGAATACGCCCAAGAGAGAGTACGCTCGAAATCCGCTTCAGAAGGAAATTCCCCGCCGCCTGCCAACGGGCGGAAGCCTCCTGGAGCCGCACGAAGCCTCCTGAAGCCTCGTTCCCGCCCGTGCTCAGGCAAACGGCACACCGCCGGCGCAGTACAGCGCCGTGCGCAGGACCCGGCATTCCGCCGCCGTCTCCCGGCCGGAGCGCTCCGCCGCAAACGCCTGGTAAGCGGCGGCAATCAGCGCGGGGTTCACATTTTCGCCGCTGCCGCAGGGGAGGACGACCTCCAGCACGCCTGCGCCGCCTTCCGGCGCGGGATTCCACACCGCCGCGCGCAGGACGGGGGCGAGGTCAAGCGGTTTGGTCCCCCCCTTTTTGGTGCGCTTTTCCGCCGGGATGGTTTCCTGCGCCAGGAAATCCGTCATGTGGGACGTATCCCCCGTAAAGGTCAGCCGGTAATCGGCCGCCGCCAGCTCTCCCGCCTTGTGGACCGGCTTCGCCGCGGACAGGACGGCCAGCCCTTCGGGAAGGACGGCGTTCAGCCGACGGACAAGTTCCTCTCCCGGCATATCCTCCGTCAGGCGGAGGTCCATGCTCTCCGCCAGCCCCTCAAACCCCAGGGAAAGCGGAGCGGCGAAGGTGAGATACGGGTGCTTGTTGAACCCCTCGGTATACCACACCGGCAGCCCGGCGCGGCGGACGGCGCGGGTCATCGTCCGGGTGAGGTCCAGATGGGAGATATAGCGGGTCCGTCCGGTCTTTTGGAAGCGAATCCTAATTTCTTCCATCGGTGCATACCCCTCCCTTCCAGCGGGCGGCGCCGCAGCCCGCGCATGCCTGCCGGCAGTTCGGCGTCGTCACGCTTTCGTGCGCGCGGCGGTTTTCGGCGGCAAGGAACGCCTTGGTCACGCCGTAGTCCAGGTGATCCCACGGCAGAATCTCCGCAAAATCCCGGCGGCGGTTGGCGTAAAAGGCCGGGTCAATCCCCAAATCCCGGAAAACGTCCAGCCAGGTCTGAAGGGAAAAATGCTCCGACCAGGCGTCCCGCTTGCAGCCGCGGCGGAACGCCTCCTCCATCGCCGCGCACAGGCGCCGGTCCCCCCGGGCGAACACCCCTTCCAGGAAGCTGACCTGGGCGTCGTGCCAGTGGAGAGACACTTTCCTGGTGGTCACCGATTCCCGCAGATGCCGCTGCTTGGCCTCCAGCTCCTCCACAGTGTCCTGCGGCTCCCACTGGAACGGCGTGAAGGGCTTGGGGACAAAGCAGGAAACGCTGACCGACACGTTGACCCCTTTCCCCTTCGGTTTATTGGGATTGGCATAATAGGCGTTGACGATTTTCTGCGCCAGCGCCGCAATACCGGCGACATCCTCCCTCGTTTCGGTCGGCAGCCCCATCATAAAATAGAGCTTGACCGCCGTCCAGCCGGCGGAAAAGGCCCTTTTGGCGGTCTCCAGGATTTCCGGCTCGGACAGGTTTTTGTTGATCGCGTCCCGCAGCCGCTGGGTTCCCGCCTCCGGCGCGAAGGTCAGGCCGCTGCGGCGCAGGATATTCAGCCTGGCCGCCAGCTCCTCGGAAAAGCCGTCCACCCGCAGCGAGGGCAGGGAAATATTGGTCTGTTCCTTCTCCGCCCAATCGAGCAGCATCGGCAGCAGCCGTTCCAGCTCGGTGTAATCGCTGGTGGACAGGGAGGAGAGGGAAAACTCCTCATACCCCGTGTTTTCGCACAGTGCCCGGCTTTGCGCATCGACGGTTTCCGCCGATTTTTCCCGCACCGGCCGGTAGATGAAGCCGGCCTGGCAGAAGCGGCAGCCGCGTATGCAGCCGCGGAAGATTTCGCTCATCGCCCGGTCATGGACAATCTCGACGAACGGCACCACAAAACGGTCGGGATAATACGCCTTGTCCATGTCCAGAATAAGCCGTTTGCGCACCCTCGCCGGCGCGCCGTCCTTCGGCGCCACCGAGGCGATGGTGCCGTCCGCGTGGTAGCGTACCTCGTACAGGGAGGGAACGTATACCCCCTCGATCTGCGCCGCCTCCCGCAGGAAGGCGGCCCGTCGGAAGCCGGCCGCCTTATGCCGGCGGTACAGGTCGAACAGCTCCAGGCTGACCTCCTCCCCTTCACCCAGGGTAAAGAGGTCGATGAAGTCGGCGATCGGCTCCGGATTGCAGACGCAGGGGCCGCCGGCGATGACCAGCGGGCAGCCGTCCCCCCGGTCGGCGGAGCGGAGCGGGAGCCCCGCCAGGTCCAGCATATTGAGAATGGCGGTAAAGCTGAGCTCATACTGCAGGGTGAAGCCGACAAAATCAAAGGTATCGATTGGGTCGCGGCTCTCCAGCCCGAACAGCCGGACGCCCCTTTCCCGCATCAGCGCTTCCATATCGGTATCCGGCGCGAACACCCGCTCGCACCAGATGTCCTCCTGCTGGTTATACAGGCCGTACAGCAGCTTCATTCCCAGATGCGACATCCCGACCTCGTAGAGGTCGGGGAAGCAGAAGGCGAAGCGGATATTCACGTTTGCGGGGTTTTTCACCACCGAATTCAGCTCCCCGCCGGCATACCGCCCCGGCTTTTGCACCTTCGTAAAAAGCTGTTCCACATTCCCGGCATTTCCGGTATTTCCGTTTTCGTTCATAGTCCATCCCTTTTATCCTTTGTGCTGGGCTATTCCCCGCCTCCATCAGGGGTGGTGGGAATAGACCCCCTGATTATACCACACTTCCCCCCGTTTCTCAATTTGGAATTTCCCGCGGCAGGACGGGAAGTGTGTGGGATAGTCAATGATGTGGTACAGAATAGGGAATTCCTACAACAAGAAAATCCCTCCGGAAAGATTCTGCTTGCATTCGCGAGCGCTTTGTGATACAATGTATCGGTGTTTTAGTGTCCGCAGGGCTTTTGCGGCCTTGTGGGGGTTAATGCCAGGCGTAAGCACGACATTAAAGCGGGCAGTCCTCTGCCGTCTGTCGATGGGCACGAATGTCTGAAAATCAAGGAGGATTTTGGAAATGGACGCTCTGAAAGCCATGGCTGCGAGCAGCATGAAGGAGAATGCCCCGGTGTTTGCCGTGGGCGACACGGTCCGGGTGGACGTGAAAATCCGCGAGGGCGAGCGCGAGAGAATTCAGGCCTTTGAGGGCACGGTCATCGCGAAAAAGGGCAGCGGTGTTGCCGAAACCTTTACCGTCCGCCGCGTTTCCTACGGCGTCGGTGTGGAACGCGTGTTCCCGCTGCATTCCCCGAATGTGGAAGCGGTGAAGGTGATCCGCAACGGCAAGGTTCGCCGGAGCAAGCTGTATTATCTGCGCGACCGCGTGGGCAAGGCGGCCAAGGTGAAGGAACAGATCCGCTGAAGAATGCGGGAAAACACGGGAAAAAGAGGACGGAAACGTCCTCTTTTTCTTTGCAGGGGGAAAGAGCGCGGAACAAGCGGGAAAAAGAGGGGAATGAGGGGAAAGGAAGGAATTTTCCGCTTTTTTCGGGTTTTCCTTTCGCATCCCTCCGCTTTGTGCTATAATGGCAATTAAGACTGCCGGCCGGAGCAACAACACGTTCCGCCTGTACGGCGAAACCGGCGGACGGCCGGGCGCCGGGCGGATAATGGGGGATAAATATGATGGAACCGAATCAGGAATTGGCCTCTGCCGAAGAGGAAAGGGAGGCCGTTCTCCCGCGGAAGGAGAGCGGGCTCTCCGGACTGTACGACTGGGTCAGCGCCGCCATATTCGCGCTGGTGCTGGTCACCCTTGTCTTTTCCTTCTGTTTCCGGATTGTGGAGGTGGACGGCAGTTCCATGAACCCCACCCTGTGGGACGCCGAGCGGCTGATTACCAGCCGGATTGCCTATACTCCGCAGCGGGGGGATATTGTCATCATCAACCGCTATACCAAGGAGCCACTGGTCAAGCGGATTGTCGCCGTGGGCGGCGACCGGCTGCGCATTGATGAAGACGGCGGCGGCGTGTACGTCAACGGAGAAAAGCTGGACGAGCCGTATACGCAGGGCGTCACATACCCGCTCCATTTCGGGACGGAGGAGCAGGTGGTGCCGGAGGGCTGCGTTTTCGTCATGGGGGACAACCGGCAGAATTCCACCGACAGCCGGTATATGGAGGAAGTCGGTTTTGTGAAGGAGAGCGATCTGATCGGCAAGGCGGTATTTCGCTTTCTCCCCCTGAGCCGGTTCGGGGGGCTGTACGACTGAGCCGCCGCGGCAAAGGAGCAATGAGATGCAAGGGGAAGAAAGGCCGGGACAGCCGGTGCAGCCGGGGGAAAACCCGGCGGTGCGTTCCGCGGTTTCCGGCGTGTATGATTGGATGGGCGCGGTGATCTTCTCCCTGATTGCCGTGACCCTGGCGTTCGCTTTTCTGTTCCGGGTCGTCGGCGTGAAAGGGGATTCCATGAATTCCACCCTGTCGGACGGGGAGCGGCTGATCGTCACCCGTTTGTTTTACCGGCCGGAGCGGGGGGACATCGTTATTGTCGGCCGGCCGGACGGCCAGCCGCTGGTCAAGCGGGTGATCGCCGCAGGAGGCGACCGGCTGCGCATCGGCGAGGACGGCGTATTTGTCAACGGGAAAAGGCTGGACGAGCCCTATGCCCGGGGGACGACCGCTTCCGGCGGCTTTGGCACGCAGGAGCAGGCGGTGCCGGAGGGCTGTGCCTTTGTCATGGGAGATAACCGGGAGCATTCCAAGGACAGCCGCAATATGGCCGAGATCGGCTTCGTTCGGGAAAGCGACCTGGTCGGCCGGGCCGTTTTCCGTTTCTTCCCCCTTTCGCGGGCCCGGGTGCTGTCCTGATGCGCGGGAAGCAGGCTGCCGCGCATGAAAAGGGGCGGCTCCCCTCCCGGCGGATCGCCGCCCTCTATGATTGGGCCGGCGCGGCGGTATTTGCCCTGATCTGCCTGGGAATGGTGTTCGTTTTTCTTGTCCGGGCGGTCGGGGTGGAGGGGGATTCCATGAACCCCACCCTGTCGGACGGGGAGGGGCTGCTGGTTACCCCCGCCGTCGGCAGAGCCCGGCGGGGAGAGATCGTCATTGTCCGGCGTCCCGACGGCGATCCGCTGGTCAAACGGGTGATCGCCGTGGGCGGCGACCGGGTTTCCATCGACCCGGTCACCTTCCGGGTAGTGCTCAACGGGCAGGAACTGGCGGAAGAGTACGCGGTGGGGAGAACGCTGCCCCGTGATTTTGGGCTGGAGCCCCGCACGATCCCGGACGGCTTTGTCATGGTGCTGGGAGACAACCGGGAAGAGTCGCGGGACAGCCGCTCGGCTCAGATCGGGCTGATCGCGGAGTCGCAGATCGCGGGGAGAGTGTTCTTCCGCTTTTACCCGCCCGCCCGGGCAGGGTGGGTCGGGTAGCGTGGATCGCATACGGAAAGGGGAGGCCGAATGGAACAGGCGATGGGGAACATCCAATGGTTTCCGGGCCATATGACCAAAACCAGGCGGAAAATTCAGGAGAGCCTGCCGCTGGTGGATCTGGTGGTGGAGATTCTCGACGCCCGGATTCCGGTCAGCAGCCGGAACCCGGATTTGAATGCGCTGCTTGCCGGAAAGCCCCGCGTGGTAGTCCTGAATAAGGCGGATATCGCCGACGAGGCCGCGACCGCCGCCTGGGTCCGCGCCTTTCAAAAGCAGGGGGCCGCCGCGCTGGGAATGGACTGTAAAAGCGGGAAAGGGGTTGGCGCGTTCCCGGCTGCGGTGCGGCGGGTGTTGGCCGACCGGATCGCGCAGTGGAAGGAAAAGGGGATGGTCAACCGCCCGGTCCGCCTGATGATTGTCGGCGTCCCCAATTCGGGAAAGTCCTCTTTCATCAACCGGCTGGCCCGCGGCGGCAAGGCGCGGGTGGAGGACCGGCCGGGCGTCACCCGGGGGAACCAGTGGTATGTGACGGCGGAAGGCTTCCATCTGCTGGACACGCCGGGGGTGCTCTGGCCGAAATTCGAGGACCAGACCGTGGCCCGGCATCTTGCGTATACCGGCGCCATCCGGGACGAGGTGCTGGACAGCGAGGAGCTGGCCTGCGGGCTGCTGGCGATACTGGGGGCGCAGTATCCTGGGCTGCTGCGGGAGAGGTACAAGCTCACGGAGGAGCCGGCGGCGGACGGCTGGGAGCTTCTGCAGCAGATCGGCCGGAAGCGGGGGATGCTTGTTTCCGGCGGCGAGGTCAACACCGAGCGCGCCGCCGTTATGCTGCTGGACGAGTTCCGCGCCGGGAAAATCGGCCGGATCACGCTGGAACAGCCGTAAAGGCAGCCGCGTTTATATGGTTATTGAAAAAGGAGGGGATGCTGATGGGGAGCGCTGCACAACCGCTTTTTACCAATTATGATTATGACCGCGCCGTGTATGCGGACGGCTACCGTACGGTCTGCGGGGTGGACGAGGCGGGCCGCGGCCCGTTGGCCGGCCCGGTTTTTGCCGCTGCCGTAATTCTGGACCCGGAAGACGAAATCCCCGGCTTGAACGACTCGAAAAAGCTGAGTGAAAAGAAGCGGGAGGCGCTGTTCGACGAAATCTGCGCGCGGGCGGCCGCCTGGTCGGTGGCCAGCGCCTCGGTGGAAGAGATTGAGAAATGGAACATTCTGCAGGCCGCCCTGCTGGCGATGCGGCGGGCGGTGGAGGGGCTGCCGGTCCGTCCGGATCTGGTTCTTGTGGACGGCAACCGGACGCCGCCGGGACTGGAACCGCCGGTGCGCACGATTGTCAAGGGGGATGCCTTGTCGGCTTCCGTGGGGGCGGCCTCCATTCTGGCGAAGGTCAGCCGTGACCGCCTGCTCCGGGAGCTGGACAAGCAGTATCCCCAGTACCAGTTTGCCAGACATAAAGGCTACGGAACCTCCCTGCACGTCGCCCTGCTGCGGCAGTATGGGCCGTCCCCCGTCCACCGGCCGAGCTTTTTGAAGAAAATCCTTGCCCCGCCGGACGGCGCGCAGGAAAGGCGCGGCTTCACGGAAGGGGGAGACTGATGGCCGGGGTTTCCAAAGGCGCGGCGGGCGAGGTGCTGGCCGCCCGTTTCCTGCGGGAAAAAGGGTATGAAATCCGGGCGGGCAATTACACCTCCCGCTTCGGGGAGATCGACCTGATCGCCGTCAAGGCGCCGTACCTGGTGTTTGTGGAGGTCAAGACCCGCAGCGAAGACGGGCTGTACGCCCCCGCGGAGGCGGTGACGGCCGCCAAGCAGCAGCGGATTATCAAGACCGCGATGCTGTATCTGCAGCAGCATCCCTGCGCCCTCCAGCCGCGGTTTGACGTGGTGGAGATCACCACCCGCCGCGGGAAGCCGATGGAGGCGGCGGAAATCGATCATTTGCAGGGGGCGTTTGAGGCGGGGGATCTGTACGCCGCCTTTTAGCGGGCCGGCAGGTTAACTTGTTAACCTGCCGGCCCGCCAACTTGTTAACCGTTTAACCGGAACTTCGTGCAGGCTAAACCGGGATTCCGCACAGGCGCCGCCCGGGAACCTGCCCGCACGGCGCTTTTGCCTGCCGCCTCCGCTTGTTGTCCCCCGTGCCCGCCGGCGGAAACGGACGGGCAGGCCCGCATATTTTCTCCCGGGTTCCCGTATATTGTTGCGGAACGGCTGTCGGAAGGGCGGCCGTCAAATGCTTTCCGGGCCATAAAACGCCCCGGAAAGCGGAAGGGACGGGGATGGCGAATGCGGCTGTTTGACCTGCACTGCGATACCCTTTACGAATGCTATACCAAAAAGCAGAACCTTCTGAAAAACCGGCTTCAACTGGATTTGATGCGGGGCCTGCGGGGCGGGGAGGGCTGGGCGCAGGTCTTCGCCGTCTGGATGCCGGATACCCTGCGGGGACAGGCGGCGTACGCGCAGTGTCTGGCCATCCTGGGCTTTGCGCGGGAACAGGAGCGGCTTTACGGCGGGCAGATGCGGCTGGCGCGCACGGCGGAGGACATCCGCGATGCGGTCGCCTCCCGCCGCTGCGCCGCGCTGCTCTCCATCGAGGGCGGCTCCGCCCTGGCGGGAAGGCTGGAGGCGTTGGAGCAATTCGCCGCCTGCGGCGTGCGGATGATCACCGTTACCTGGAACGGGGAAAACGAGCTTGGCTGCGGTTCGGGATGCGGGAAGCCGGACGGTCTGACGGCTTTCGGCAAGCAGGCGGTGCGGCGGATGGGGGAATGGGGGATTATCCCGGATGTCTCCCATCTTAACCAGCGCGGCTTCTGGGACGTGCTGGAAAATACGGAGGGACCGGTCGTTGCCAGCCATTCGCTTTCGGCCGCGGTTCATCCGCATCCCCGGAACCTGAGCGACGAGCAGTTCACCGCCCTGGCGGAGCGGGGCGGACTGGTCGGCCTGAGCCTGTGCGGGGAGCATCTGGGCGGACAGAGCCTGGATCAGCTGGAGCGGCATCTCGATCATTACCTGTCCCTGGGAGGGGAGCGGGCGGTCGCGTTCGGCTGCGACCTGGACGGGACGGCGCTTCCACCGGAATGGGAAGGAATCGCCGTGATGGAGCGGATTTATGAAACGCTGCTCCGCAAAAACTACGAGGAAGATTTGATCGACCGCCTGTTTTTCAGCAATAGTTACGATTTTTTTGCGGCGCTTTGACAAGGCTTGCGCCGGCCGCGGAATTCGTTTAATATAGAAAAGTGAAAAACTATACCGGGCCGGGAGGGAAAAGCCCGTGCGGCCTCTCCCGCCCGGCGTTTGGCCGTCCCTGTGGGACGGGACAGGAGTGAAGCAGTCATGAGGTATAACAGCACGAGGGACAGCGGCGTGTCGGTCTCCTCCGCGCAGGCGATCACGCAGGGGATTTCGAAGGACGGCGGGCTGTTTGTCCCGGAATCCATCCCGTCCCTTTCGGAGGAGGAGCTCCTCTCGCTTGTCGATAAAACGTATGTCGAGCGGGCGGCGGCCGTCCTCTCCAAATTCCTGACCGATTTCTCGGCGGAGGAGGTGCGGGAGTGCGCTTCCCTCGCGTACACGGCCGGGCGGTTCCGCTCCCCGGCTGTCGCCCCGCTGCATCCGCTGGCGGACGGGGTGGATATCCTGGAGCTTTGGCATGGGCCGACCTGCGCTTTCAAGGACATGGCGCTGCAGATTCTGCCTCATTTGATGCGGGTGTCGGCCGGGAAGACAGCGGGAGGAAAGACCATCATTATCCTGGTCGCCACCTCCGGCGATACGGGGAAGGCGGCTCTCGAGGGCTTCCGCGACGCGGCGGACACCCGCATCCTCGTCTTTTACCCGGAGGACGGCGTCAGCCCCATGCAGAAGCTGCAGATGACCACTCAGGAAGGGGACAACGTGGCGGTCTGCGCTATCCGCGGGAATTTTGACGACGCGCAGACCGGGGTCAAGGCGATCTTTACCGATCCGGCGGTTGCCGCCCGGCTGGAGGAAAACGGCATGCTGTTTTCCAGCGCCAACTCGATCAACTGGGGGCGGCTGGTGCCTCAGATCGTGTATTATGTTTCCGCGTACTGCGATCTGCTCAAACGGGGCGCCGTCTCGATGGGCGACCCGATCAACGTGGCGGTGCCGACCGGCAACTTCGGCAACATCCTCGCCGCGTACTACGCGCGGGAGATGGGGCTGCCGGTAGCCCGGCTGATCTGTGCCTCCAATGAAAACCGGGTGCTGACCGATTTTATC
Source organism: Candidatus Avimonas caecicola (assembly GCA_904419875.1). Lineage (GTDB taxonomy): Bacteria > Bacillota > Clostridia > Oscillospirales > Acutalibacteraceae > Avimonas > Avimonas caecicola. The sequence continues at coordinate 28,760 of CAJFTG010000008.1, forward strand.
GAAACCGGCGTCTACGACCGCAATCGGCCCTTCCACACCACCGCCTCCCCGTCGATGGATATTCTGATTTCCTCCAATCTGGAGCGGCTGCTGTACGACCTTTCCGGCCGGGACGACGGGGAGATACGCCGCCTGATGGACGGGCTGAAAAACGAGGGCCGGTACCGGGTGTCCGCGCCGATGTACGACAAGCTCCGCCGCCTTTTCGCCGCGGGAAGCTGCGACGACCGCCGGACCGCCCGGACCATCCGGGAGGTGTTCGAACGGCACGGGTACCTGCTGGATACGCACACCGCCGTGGCGGTTTCAGTGTACGGAGATTACCGGCAGGAGACCGGCGACGCCACCCCGACGGTGATCGCCTCCACCGCCAACCCCTACAAATTTTCCGGTGCGGTGCTCGCCGCGCTCGGCGGGCCGTCCGACGCGGGCGAATTTGAAAAGGTCGACCTGCTGCATAAGGCGACCGGCTGCGCGGTGCCGGAGCCGCTGGCCTCCCTGCGCGGAAAGACGCCGCGCTTCACCGAAGTATGTAACCGCGCGGACATGGAGCGCATGGTGTACCGCCTGCTCCATATCGGCGCGGAATGAAAGGCTACCTGCCGCTCGGCTTGAAGCTGGCGCAGGCGGTGTCGTTGCTGCTGATCGCGTGCGCGGGGCCTACGTGGATCTTGCTGGCCGCGCAGGCGTTTTTGCCGTCGTGGTACGTGCAGTTTTTGACATCGCAGTATACGACCGGGCTGGGGCATTCGTTTTTTTCTTCTTTGAACAGCTCCATGACCTATCGCTCCTTTCTTTGCTAGGGTTTCCGGATTTTCCGTATTCTTTCATGCGCTTCCTAATTTTCTTTTGCTTTTAAAAGGAGCCGCTCATGTCTCTGTTTGCAATTGCGGACACCCACCTTTCCCTGGGGACGGATAAGCCGATGGATGTTTTCCACGGCTGGGACAATTACGTGGAACGGCTGGAGAAAAACTGGCGCGCTCTGGTATCCCCCGAGGATACGGTGGTGATCGCCGGCGACGTTTCCTGGGCGATGGCACTGCCGGAAACCGCCGCGGATTTCGCCTTTCTCCATTCCCTGCCCGGGAAAAAGCTCCTGTTCAAGGGGAACCACGATTATTGGTGGACCACCCGCCGGAAAATGGACGATTTCCTCCGGCAGCAGGGCTTTGACTCCCTGCGGATTGTGCATAACAGTGCGGAGGTCGCCGGCGATTTTGCCGTTTGCGGAACCCGCGGCTGGTTTTACGACGCGGAAGAGGATGCCGACCGCAAGGTGCTGCTGCGGGAGGTGGGGCGGCTGAACCGTTCCATCGACGAGGCGGAACGCACGGGAAAGGAGCCGGTGGTTTTCCTGCATTATCCCCCGGTCATGGGCGAGGCGGAGTGTCCCGAGATCCTGGATGTCCTCCGGCAGCGGGGGATCCGCCGCTGTTATTACGGCCATATTCACGGCCCGGCGGCCCGGAAGATTCCGGCACGCACGGTGGACGGCGTCACGCTGCGGCTGATTTCCTGCGACGCGGTCGGCTTTATGCCGGTCCTGGTGCGCTGACGCCTGGGCGGGAGGGGCTTTCCGACCCGCGGCGGCAGCGGGAAGGGCGGTTTCCTGCCGGAAAATTTTCAAAAAAAGATAGCGTATTTCAGGCGTATATGCTATAATTGTTACTATTGCGTTATCGTATAAACAGGAGGAAGTAAAATGAGTCTGAAATCAACCAACAAAGTCGATACCAACCGCGTGGAACTCGAGGTCGCCGTCAGCCCGGAGGATTTTGAGGCGGCCGTCGGCAAGGCGTATAAAAAGAATATCCGGCGGATGAATGTCCCCGGCTTCCGCAAGGGCAAGGCCCCCCGCCATCTGGTGGAAAAAATGTACGGCACCGGCGTGTTTTATGAGGACGCCGTCAACGACCTGTATCCGAAGGCGCTGGACGAGGCGATCAATGAATCCGGGTATGAATATGTCGAGGATAAGATCGACCTGGACGTCGTCACGGTCGGCAAGGACGAGGGCCTGGTATTCAAGGCGGTCATCACGGTGAAGCCGGAGGTGGAAGTCGGGGAATACAAGGGCCTGAAGGCGGAAAAGGCGGTGAAGGAGGTCACTGCGGAGGACGTGGACGAGGAGCTGCGCAAGCTGCAGGACCGCAATTCCCGTCTGGTGGCGGCAGAGGGCCGCGCGGCGGAAAACGGCGACACCGTGACCTTTGATTTCGAAGGCTTTGTGGACGGCCAGCCGTTTGAAGGCGGCAAGGCGGAGAATTATACCCTGACGCTGGGTTCCGGCCAGTTTATCCCCGGCTTTGAGGAGCAGCTCGTCGGCAAAAACACCGACGATGCGTTTGAGGTGAACGTCACCTTCCCGGAGGATTATCACGCGGAAGAGCTCAAGGGGAAGCCGGCGGTTTTCCAGTGCAAGCTGCATGAGATCAAGACCCGCGAGCTGCCGGAGCTTAACGATGATTTTGCCAAGGATGTCAGCGAATTCGATACGCTCGACGAGCTGAAGGCCGACCTGAAGGCCAAGCTGGAGCACCGCCGTGAGCACGAGGCGGAGGATGCGTTCGAGTCCAAGCTGATCGAACAGCTCGTGGACGGGGTGAAAGCTGAAATCCCGGAGGCGATGTTTGAGCGCCGGGTGGATGAGAGCGTGCGGGAATTCGAATACCGCTTACAGTCCCAGGGGCTGAATCTGGACACCTACCTGCAGTACACCGGTATGGACCGGGACGGCTTCCGGAAGGGTTTCCGTGAGCAGGCGGAGAAGCAGGTCAAGCTGCGTCTGGCGCTGGAGAAGATCGCCTCCCTGGAAAGCATCGCCCCGACGGAGGAGGAGCTGGAGGCGGAATACGCCAAGCTGGCCGAGCAGTACAAGATGGATGTCGATAAGGTCAAGGGCTTTATCGCGGCCAAGGACCTGTCCAAGGACCTGGCGGTCGGCAAGGCGATGGATCTGGTGAAAGAGACGGCGCAAGCCGGCAAATAAGCGGCGGTTTCCGCCGCCGGGGAAGAATCCGGCGGAAATTTGCGCCCGTTCTGTTAAAAGGGTGTTTTGCGGCAATACTACAGTATCCTTCTTTTGCGGACAATTCATACTGGAAAGGTTGAGCGTCATGAGCAATTTGGTCCCTTATGTAGTGGAACAGACCAGCCGCGGGGAGCGCAGCTATGATATTTTTTCCCGCCTGCTGAACGACCGGATTATCATGCTGACCGATGAGATCAACGACGTGACCGCTTCCCTGGTGGTGGCGCAGCTGATTTACCTCGAGGGGCAGGACCCGGATAAGGACATTGATCTGTATATCAACAGCCCCGGCGGGTCGATCACCTCCGGCATGGCGATTTACGACACGATGCAGTTTATCCGCTGCGACGTGTCCACCATTTGCATCGGCATGGCCGCCAGCATGGCTTCCTTCCTGCTGGCGGCGGGCGCCAAGGGAAAACGCAAGGCCCTGCCCAACAGCGAAGTCATGATCCACCAGCCGCTCGGCGGTGCGCAGGGGCAGGCGAGCGATATCAAGATTCACGCCGACCATATCCTGTACATCCGCGGGCGGATGAACAAAATGCTGGCGGAGATGACCGGCCAGCCGCTGGAGCGGATTGAGCGGGATACCGACCGCGACAACTTTATGAGCGCGGAGGCCGCGAAGGAGTACGGGCTGATCGACCAGGTGATCGCCAAGCGGGAGGGCTGAGCCAGGCCGCCGGCCCGTCAGGCGCCGCCCCCGACTTGAGAGCAACAGTGCAAGGAGCGTAGACAATGCCAAAAAACGAGGACAACCGCACGGTCAGCTGTTCTTTCTGCGGAAAAACGCAGGACGAGGTGCAGCGCCTGATCGCCGGGCAGGGCGTCTATATCTGCAACGAGTGCGTGGAGCTTTGCGAATCCATTCTGGAGGAGGGCGGCGCCGTTGCCCGCCGGCGTTCCGCGCCGGCCGGCGTTCCGCCGGTGCTGCCCACCCCGAAGGAGATTAAAGCCGGGCTTGACGAATATGTCATCGGCCAGGACGAGGCAAAGGTCGCGCTCGCGGTGGCGGTCTATAACCATTATAAGCGCATTTATTTCGGCTATACCTTTGACGTGGAGCTGGGGAAGAGCAACGTGCTCCTTCTCGGCCCCACCGGCGTCGGCAAGACGGCGCTGGCGCAGACACTGGCCCGTCTGCTGGATGTGCCGTTTGCCATTACCGACGCGACAACCCTGACCGAGGCCGGTTATGTGGGCGAGGATGTGGAAAATATCCTCCTGCGTTTGATTCAGGCGGCGGATTACGATGTGGAAAAGGCGGAACGGGGCATCATCTATATCGACGAGATCGACAAGATTGCCCGCCGCAGTGAAAACCCCTCCATCACGCGGGATGTCAGCGGCGAAGGCGTGCAGCAGGCGCTGCTGAAAATCCTGGAGGGCACGGTTTCCAACGTGCCCCCTTCGGGCGGGCGCAAGCACCCGCAGCAGGAGTTTATCCAGATCGATACCTCCAACATCCTGTTCATCTGCGGCGGCGCGTTCGACGGCATTGAACGGACCATTGAAAAGCGGATTGCTTCCGGCTCTCTCGGTTTCGGAAACGAGGTCCGCTCCAAAAAGGATGTGGAACGCAGCAAGCTGCTCCGTCGGCTGGTGCCGCAGGATCTGATTAAGTTCGGCCTGATCCCCGAGCTGGTCGGCCGGCTTCCGGTCATCACCACGCTTGATCCGCTGGATGAGGATGCGCTGGTGAAGATTTTGTCGGAACCGAAGAACGCCGTTCTCAGGCAGTACAGGCAGCTTTTCACGCTGGATAACGTGTCGCTGGATTTCACGCCGGACGCGCTGCGGGCGGTTGCCAAAAAAACGATGGAGCTCAACACGGGCGCGCGCGGCCTGCGTTCGGTTATGGAAGGGCTGCTGACCGGCCTGATGTTCGAGGTTCCCTCCGACCCGACCATCGAGCGGGTGGTTATCCACAAGGATTATGTGGAGGGGAAAGGAAAGCCGGAGCTGGTCATCAATCCCGACCGCAAACCGGTAAAGCCGAAGCTTCCCGCCAAAAACCGTTCCGCAAAACGGCAGGTCACCGCCTGAGAAAAGGCCCGGAAGAGGTAAAACCGCATATGGTTTGACAATGGGGTCAGATGTCGAATGCCAGCTCGGCATTGGTCGTCCTGGCCCCTTGTTTTCTCGATAATGAAAGGGAACGACGCTATGGAAATCAAGAAAAGAACGGCCCGCGCGGCGGTTATGCCGCTTCTTGCCCTTCGCGGCCTGGTTATTTTCCCGGAAATGATCCTGCATTTTGACGTGGGAAGGAAAAAATCCATCCAGGCGCTCAACGAGGCGATGGCGGGCGACCAGCAGATCTTTCTGGTCACGCAGAAAGATATCCGCGACGACGAGCCGGAGATCGAGGCGCTGTATCCGGTCGGCGTGGTGGCCAGGGTCCGTCAGGTTCTCCGGCTTTCCGGGGATAACGTGCGGGTGCTGGTGGAAGGGCTTTACCGCGCCCGTCTGGACAGCCTGACGCAGACCGAGCCCTTTTATTCGGCCTGCATCAGGGAATGCCTGGAGCGCCGGACGACCGGCAGCCTGAGGGTTCAGGCCCTTCTTCGGGAATGCCGTCTGGTTTTTGAGCAGTATGCGGCCCTGGTGCAGAAAATCCCGCCGGATGTTTTGATGGGGGTCGCCTCCGCCGAAAACGTGGGATACCTGGCGGATTACATTGCCTCCAATATCCAGCTCACCACCGAGGAAAAGCAGCAGATTCTGGAGACGGTCAATCCCGAAAGCCGCATGGAAAACCTGATGCTGATTCTGGCCCGGGAATGCTCCATCCTTTCGCTGGAGCAGGACATTCAGGAAAAAGTGCGCCAGCAGATCGACCGGAACCAGAAGGAATACTATCTGCGGGAGCAGCTCAAGGCGATTACTCAGGAGCTGGGCGAGGGAGACAACCCGCAGGATGAGGCAGAAGAGTATCGGACAAAGGTAAAGTCTTTGAACTTGACAGGAGAGGCGGAGGAAAAGCTGCTTTCCGAATGCGAAAAGCTGTCGAAGATGCCGCCGGGTTCCCATGAGGCCACGGTGGTGCGCGGTTATCTGGATACCTGCCTCGCCATGCCCTGGAATACATACACCAAGGACAATCTCGATTTGCAGGCTGCGGCGCGGGTGCTCGACCGGGATCACTATGGAATGCAGAAGGTGAAGGAACGCATACTGGAAACCCTGGCTGTGCGCAAAATGGCGCCGGATATCCGGGGGCAAGTGCTTTGCCTTGCCGGGCCTCCCGGCGTGGGAAAAACCTCGGTGGCCAGATCGATCGCCGCGGCGATGGGACGGAAATATGTCCGTGTATCGCTCGGCGGCGTCCGGGACGAGGCGGATATCCGCGGCCACCGGAAAACCTACATCGGAGCGATGCCCGGTCGTATCATGAACGCCATCCGTCAGGCGGGGACGGCCAATCCGCTGGTCCTGCTGGACGAAATCGACAAAATGGGGAACGACTTCCGCGGGGACCCGTCCTCCGCGATGCTGGAGGTTCTGGATGTCGAGCAGAATGCGGGCTTCCGGGACCATTATCTGGAAATCCCTTTTGATTTGTCCCATGTGCTCTTTATCACCACCGCCAACGACGTGTCGGCCATCCCCGCTCCGTTATACGACCGCATGGAGGTGATTTCCCTTCCCAGCTATACGGCGGAAGAAAAGTTTCACATTGCCAGGGAGCATTTGCTGAAAAAGCAGGCGAAACGACACGGGCTCAACCTGCGGCAGCTCCGGATGACCGATGAGGCGCTGCGGGCGGTAATCCGCGGCTATACCAGGGAGGCCGGCGTGCGCGGCCTGGAGCGGTGCCTGGCGCAGCTCTGCCGGAAGAGCGCCCGCCGTCTGGCGGAGGACGGGGTGAAATCCGTCCGGGTCGGGGAGGAAAATCTGGAGGAGTTTCTCGGCCCGCGCCGGTACAAGGACGACTCCCTTGACCGGAAGGATGAGGTCGGCGTTGTCAACGGGCTGGCCTGGACGGCGGTCGGCGGTGAAACCATGCCGGTGGAGGTGGCGGTCCTGGACGGCTCGGGCAAGATCGAGCTGACCGGCTCGCTGGGCGACGTGATGAAGGAGTCCGCCCGCACGGCGATCAGCTATGTGCGCAGCCGGGCGGAGGCGCTGCAGATCGACCGGAATTTCTATAAAAATAAGGATATCCATATCCACGTGCCGGAGGGCGCGGTGCCAAAGGACGGCCCTTCGGCCGGCGTTACCATTGCCACGGCGATGGTCTCGGCGCTGACCGGCATCCCCGTGCGGCACGAGGTGGCGATGACCGGCGAAATCACGCTGCGGGGCCGCGTTCTTCCAATCGGCGGCCTGCGTGAAAAATCCATGGCGGCATACGTCCACGGGATGAAGACGGTGATTATCCCGCAGGACAACGAGCCGGATCTCGCCGAGGTGGACGAGGCGGTCCGCCGGGGCGTGAGCTTTGTTCCGGCCGACCATCTGGACACGGTGCTCCGCCATGCCCTGGTCCGTTCTCCGGGGGAGCCGGCCGCGACAAAGGGGAAGGAACCGGCGGCGGAAAGCGCGCCGCATTTCATCCCGCCGGCCATGCCGGACGAGGGAACGCCGGCTCCGGAGCTCTGCCGGGACGGGTTCCGCCCGCCGGCCGTGCAGTAAGGAGGCTGCCGCATGAAAACCGAAACGGCTGTGTTTGAGTCCTCCGCCGGGCTGGCTAGTCAGCTGAAGCCCTCCACATTGCCGGAGATCGCCTTTTCCGGACGGTCCAACGTGGGGAAGTCCTCCCTCATCAACAAGCTGCTTAACCGCAAGGCGCTGGCGCGGGTCAGCGCCACCCCGGGAAAGACAGCGACCATCAACTTCTACCGCCTGGAAACGATGCGCCTGGTCGACCTCCCCGGTTACGGCTTCGCACGGGTATCCGATGCGGAGCGCCGCCGGTGGGCCGGCCTGATCGAGGGCTATTTCAACGACGAGCGGGATCTCCGCCTGGTGCTGCAGCTGATCGATCTGCGCCACCCGCCATCCAGGGACGACTATCAGATGCTCGATTACATGACCGACCGCGGAATCCCTTATCTGATCGTGCTGACCAAGGCGGACAAGCTCAACCGGACAGAGCGGCGGCGGCGGATGGAGGCGCTGGAAAAAGAGCTGGAGGCTTTCGAAGGCATAAAGGTACTTCCCTTTTCCGCCGTGACGGGGGAGGGCGTGCCGGAGCTGCGGGATATTCTGGATTTTGTCTCCTCTGAAGAGGAGGCGGCGGAGGCAGACGGGGATACCGCGCCGGAGTGAGAAAAGCGGACAGGGGAAATTTTCAAGGAGTGAAGCGAAGGATGTTTATTTCCGATTGCCTGGATGTGAACCAGGCGGGGCATTTGACAATCGGCGGCTGCGATACGGTGGAACTGGCGAAAGCCTACGGCACGCCGCTCTACGTAATGGACGAGGATTGTATCCGCCGGGCCCTGAGAGACTATAAGAAATCGATGGACGAAAACTATGAAAACGGCGGTATGGTGGCCTATGCCAGCAAAGCCTGCTGTTTTCAGGAGCTGTACCGGATTGTCATGCAGGAGGGCTGCGGGGCCGACGTGGTCTCCGGCGGCGAACTGTACACGGCGATGAAGGCGGGTTTCCCGGCGCAGCGTCTGTATTTTCACGGGAACAACAAATCCGGGCAGGAACTGCGTATGGCGCTGGAATACGGCGTAGGCCGGATCGTGGTGGACAATCTCACCGAACTGTCCCTCCTGTCGGACATTGCCCGGGAAATGGGAAAGACGGCGGCGATTTTCCTGCGGGTCACGCCGGGGATCGACGCGCATACCCACAGCTTTATCCGCACCGGTCAGATCGATTCCAAATTCGGCCTCACCCTGGAAAACGGGGACGCTCTGCAGGCGGTCCGCCGCGCGCTGGAAACGCCCGGCGTGGAACTCAGAGGGCTGCACTGCCACATCGGCTCGCAGATTTTTGATGAGGAGCCCTTTATCCACGCTGCCGAAACCATGCTCGACTTCATGGCGCAGATTCGGGACGAAACCGGGACGACCCTGACGGAGCTTAATCTGGGCGGGGGATTCGGTATCCGCTATACCGACCAGGATCATCCCCGGTCCTGCGGCGAGTATATGAGGCTGGTATCCGGCGCGCTGCACCGGCGGGCGGAGGCCCTGCGGATGCCGGTGCCCTACCTGGTGATCGAGCCGGGGCGTTCGGTAGTCGCTCCGGCGGGCATCACCCTGTATACCGTCGGCGCCGTAAAGGAAATCCCGGGCGTGCGCACCTATGTCAGCGTTGACGGCGGAATGCCGGACAACCCGCGGTATGCCCTGTATCAGGCGCCGTATACGGCGGTGGCGGCCAATAAGGCGTCCCTGCCGGCCGACCGCCTCTATACGATTTCCGGCCGCTGCTGCGAAAGCGGCGACCTGATTCAGGAAAATACGCCTTTGCAGGAATGCGGGCCCGGGGACATTCTGGCGGTGCTGGCGACCGGCGCGTACAATTACTCCATGTCCTCCAATTACAACCGCCTGCCGCGGCCGGCGGTGGTGATGGTGCGGGGCGGCGAAGCCCGTATTGCCGTCAGAGCGGAAACCTATGAGGATCTCAACCGCAACGATCTGTAGTTCCGGCGGGCCTTCAATCCTCCGGTGCCTTCCACGATTCCGTACCCCGATGCCCGGATGCCCGGATACCCGGATACCCTGATGCCCCGATGCTCCGGCGGGAAAGCGGGGAGCGCTTTCGCCTGCGTTCCCTTTCCCGCGGTATGGGTCCTGCGGGGTGAGAAGGGGGATGGGGGCGGGCTCGGCGCCTGCGCGGTTCCTGCCGGTCTTTTTTCAAGAATCCTGTGTCGAATCAATCACACATCCTGCTTCAATAAAGCGGTTAAACCAACAAAAAGGGGATGGAACAACCTTAATAAAAGCTTAATGAGGGCGTCACCGTTTGTTCCGTTCCGTATATTGACAGGCCGCGGCGGATTTTTTATACTGAAGGAGGAAAAATCGCCGTTCTTTTGGAGGGAGAGGGCCGCGGCTTTTCGCGGCAAAGGCACCCGCCGCGTTCCTCATCGCCCGGGAGGGGACGGCGGCTTCGCAGACCTGCCGGGCGCCCGCTTTCCGCACGGAAAGCGCCTTTGGCCCTGCCGGCAGGCCGGCTCCGGACCGGGGCCGCGGCGGGAAGGCGGGGCCGGCGCCCGCCCGGCAAAAGAACACCCCAACGGCGGTTCCCGCCGCCGGCCGGCGTACCGGGTGTACGCCTGTGTGAATGAGAAAGGGAGACGCTCCTATGCCGAAAATCCTCTGTACACGCTGCGGGGCGAGTATTGACGATACGTCGAAATTCTGCCAGAACTGCGGGGCTCCCGTCGCTCCCGCGCCTTCGGCACAGGCGGCTCCGCCGCAGCAACAGCCGCCGGGGCCTCAGCCTCAGCAGCCTCCTCCGTCTGCCGGGCCGTCCTCCTCCGCTTCCTCTGCCCCTTACTCCACCCCTTACACCTATCCGTATGGTCAACAGACGTATGGCCAGCCGCCTTATGCGGGCAATCCCGCCTATCCGCCGTATCAGTCCCCCTATCAGGGGACGCCGTATGGCCAGCCGGGGACGGTTGTCCCGCCCGGCTATCAGCCGCGCAACCGGATTGCGGCCGGGCTTCTCGCCATTCTGGTCGGGTGCCTGGGGGTGCATAATTTCTATCTCGGCTTTACCGGCCGGGCGCTCGCGCAGCTGCTGATGACGATTTTGAGCTGTGGTATTCTTGCCGTCGTCAGCCAGATTTGGGCGATTGTGGAGGGGATTCAGATCCTGACAGGCCATATGGTCTGCGACGCCCGCGGTGTGCCGATGGTCACCTGACGTAAGGTTAAGACACCCTGATTTCCGCCATGCGGCTTCCGGGCTTTCCGGGAGCCGCATTTTCCATGCGCGAAGGCTTGCCTGGGGCGGGCTTGACCGCGAAGCTGAAATATGACAACCCGATGGGCATAACCTTCCTCATGGAAGGCGGATTTGACCCGTTTGCGGGCTGTCGTGCGCGTAACGAACGTTTACGGCCGTGACGAACAGACGAACGCGTATCTTTGATGGCCCAGGGCCCATACAAACCACCGGTTCGATCGGTTTTTTCGATCCATTGCTCCATTGGCTCATTGGTTCATCGGTCCCCTGGTTTTGACTGAAAAAAAGCGGACAGGCATGGCGGCCTGTCCGCTTTTTCTATGCCGGGGGTTCTACTTGTCCGGCCGGCCACATATCCATTAAGCGAGGTGAGGACAGGCATGTGCAGGGAAACGGAGAATGTGACCGCAGGCGGATGGCGGACAAGCGGGACGACGGCGGATACGGCCGATGGCTTTGCCAAGGCGGCCGCCTATCTGCCGGCCGGCTTGCGGAGCGCCCTTTTCCGCCTGCCGGTATCCCTGACGGAACGCGTGCAGGAAATCCGCCTGCGGGCCGGCGGGCCGCTTGTCCTTTCCGCTCCGGATGGGGAATGGGTGCTGGACGCGGAGGGCGAAGCGGCGCTGCGTCCCCGTCGTCCGCCGCTGCTCTGCACCCGGGCGCAGCTGGAGGAATGCTTCCTGCGGCTGTGCAATTACGCGGTGCATACCCACCAGCAGGAGCTCTGCCACGGTTTTGTCACCACAGCCGACGGCTGCCGCGCCGGGATCGCCGGTTCCGCGGTGCGGGAGGGGGAACGGGTGGTTTCCGTGCGCCAGATCACTTCCATCTGTCTGCGGGTGGCCCGGCGGCACGACGGCTGCGCCGGAGAGCTGTACCAGCGGATTGCACAGCGGGGCCGGATTTGCTCCCAGCTGATCTGCGGGGAGCCTTCCAGCGGGAAAAGCAGCCTTCTCCGGGACCTGGCCCGTCAGCTCGCCGAAGGCGGGGACGGGAACGGCAGACGCTGGCGTGTGGCGGTGGCGGACGAACGGGGAGAGCTTTCCGGCAGCGGGGGGCTGACCGGCTGCGACATCCTCCGCGGGTATCCGAAGGCGGAGGGGATCCAGCAGGCGGTCCGCTGCCTGGCGCCGGACGTGGTCATATTCGACGAGCTTGGCACCCTGGAAGAAACGCAGGCCGTATTGGAGGGGCTCCATTCCGGCGTGGCGGCCGTCACGACGGCCCACTGCCGGGAGGAAACCGCCCTTCTGCGCCGTCCGCAGCTTCGTGCGGCGCTGGTTTCCGGTGCGTTTGACGAGGTGGTTTTTCTGGAGGGAAGACAAAAGCCGGGACATGTTGCCCGGGTGATGGAAGCGGGGGATTTGCTTGCTCAAGGGGCTGGGGCTGCTGCTGATTGTGCTGGCCGGAATCGGGGGAGGGACGGCGGCTTGTCTGGAACTGAACCGGAGGGCCGCTAGTTTGGAGGCTGCCCGCCGTCTGATCGCCTGGATGGCGGCCCGTCTGCGGTATACGGCGGCCCCCATCCAGGAAATCGCCGCCGAAGCGGCGGGGGAACCGGAATTCGCCCGGCTCGGCTTCCTCGGGGAAGCCGCTTCCGCCATGCGGGAGGGGGAGAGTCCCGCGCGTGCCTGGGAAAAGGCGGTTTCCGCTTTTCAGGCCGGCGGGCTGCGGGCGGAGGACAAGAGCCTGCTGAAGAATTTCGGGCGGGGGCTGGGGCGCAGCGACCTGGAGGGGCAGCTCTCCCACTGCGAAGCCTTCGAGGAGCTGTTGTCCGGCTGCGCGGCATCCGCCCGGACCGAGGCCGGCGCCAAGGGAAAGCTGTATATCACGCTCGGCGTCGCCGGCGGGCTTTGCGCGGCGCTGCTGCTTCTGTAAAACCGGAGGACGGTTCCGGGATGGTAAGGGCCGGGAACGGGAAAGGATGGAATTTTCATGGATGTGGATCTGATTTTTAAAATTGCCGCCATCGGGATTATCGTGGCGGTGCTCAACCAGCTTCTGATCCGGTCCGGGCGGGAGGAACAGGCGATGCTGACCACGCTGGCCGGCCTGATTGTGGTGCTTTCCATGATCGTCGGGGAAATCAGCGACCTGTTCGATACGGTCAAGTCGGTTTTCGGGTTATAGGCCATGAGTATGGTTGCCGTATTGGGGATCACGGTGGTGGCGGCTTTTCTGGCCGTTCTTCTGCGCCGGTATCACCCGGAATATTCCATGGCCGTGGGCCTGATTACCGGGATCCTTGTCCTGGTTCTGCTCCTCACCCAGATTGCGCCGGTAGTCAGCCGGCTGAAAACGCTGCTGGACTCCTCTTCTCTCCCGGAAGAATACGGCCTGGTGCTGTTCAAAGCGCTGGGAATCTGCCTGCTGTCCCAGCTGGCGGCCGACGCCTGCCGGGACGCCGGGGAGAACGCCATGGCGGAAAAGGCCGAGCTGGCGGGAAAGGTTTTCCTTCTCCTGCTCGCCCTGCCGCTTTTCGAAAAAATTGCGGAGCTGGCCCTCCAGCTGCTTGAGGGAGGGATCTTTTCGTGATAAACAAAGGGAAAGGCATAGGGCTTTTCCTTCGGAAATGCCTGTACATAATGATTGGGCTTCTGCTTTTGCTCATCCTCCCGGCGGCGGCGGAAGAGGAATCGTCCCTGGACGAGCTGTATCGGGAACAGTTGGAGGCAAGCGGCGCGGAAGAGCTGTGGGAAAACCTGCCGGCCCGGACGAAAACGCTGCTGGATTCCCTGGGAATTTCGGAATTCCACCCCGACCTTTTCTCCGAACTGACGCCGGAAAGCGTTTCGGATTCCCTGCTCGCTCTCCTGGCCGAACAGGCCGGCGCGCCGCTGAGGACGACGGCGATTTTGATGGGCGTCGTCCTGCTTTACGCTCTGATGGAAGGGATGCGGGAGGCTGTAAAGGAAGAAGCCTTGTCGCGCGTCTTCGGCGTCATTTGCGCGATCACGGCCTGCACGGCGCTGCTGGTCCCGCTGTCGGGCTGCATCGGCCGGGTGCGGGACGCGGCGGAGAGCACCTCCGTCTTTATGTTCAGCTATGTGCCGGTATACTCCGGCATCATGCTGACCTCCGGCCAGCCGATGGGGGCGGCGTCCTACCAGACGGTGGTGCTGTTCGTGGCGGAGCTGATCTCCCTGGCGGCAACCCATTTGATTGTTCCGCTGATGACCGCCGCGCTGGCTCTCGGCCTGGTCGGTTCGGTGTCGCCGGGGATGAAGCTGGACGCGGCGGGAGGCATGATTAACAAAGCCTGCGCCTGGCTGCTGGGGCTGGCCTCCACGCTCTTTGTCGGCTTGCTTTCCCTTCAGGGCCTGGTCGGCGCGGCCGCCGATTCCCTGACAGGCCGTGCGATCCGCTTTTCCCTGAGCAGCTTTGTCCCTGTGGTGGGCGGTGCGCTGAGCGAGGCATTTTCCTCGGTGCAGGGCTGTCTGCAGCTGCTGAAATCCACGCTGGGCGGGTTCGGCATCCTGACCACGGCGCTGATCGTGCTGCCCCCTCTGCTGGAATGCGTGCTGTGGTCGCTGTCCCTGTCCGTCTGCTCCGTGGCGGCGGAGATGTTCTCGCTGGACACGCTTTCCGCCCTGTTTAAGGCGGCGCAGGGCGTGCTGAAAACGTTAATGGGGGTTCTGGCCGCCTGCTCGCTGTTTATGATCGTTGCCACCACCATCGTGACCATAGCGGGAGGAGGTGCGTCCGCATGAATGCGGTGACCGGATGGGCGGCCGCCCTGTGCACGGCCGCCGTCGGCTGCACGGCGCTGCATATGCTGGCGCCAAAAGGGGGGCTGGGGAAGCTGCTGCGGCTCCTCACCGCCGCTTTTTTTCTCTGCTGCATGGTGTCCCCGCTGCTGGAGCTGAAGAACATCACCCCCCTCTCCCTGGACACGCTGCCCGCCGAAGTGTCGGCCGAGGCGCTGCAGGAGCGGGTGAACGCCCAATTTGAGCGGCAGGTCACCGCGGCGCTGGAGCAGGTTGCCAGGCAGACGCTGGAAAACTATTCCCTGGAGCCTGCAAAAGTTGCAATAAAGATGGATACGGACGAAAACGGCGGCATATACATTACTAAAATTATCCTGTACCTGGACAAACAAAACGCCGGCGGGGCCATCGCGGCAAAGCAGGTGATGGAGCAGCGGCTCGGCGTCGAGGTGGACGTGGCCGTGCTGGAAGAGTAAGGGGGACCGGAGGACGGAAGCCGGCGGACAGAAGGGCGCACAACGGACAGACATTAACGGAAAAGAAAAGTTTGAAAACCGCGTTTTTCAAACAAATTCTTCGAAGGGACGGATTATACAATGGATGAGAAAAAGGCCCCGGCCGAAGCGGGTATGCTGGAAAAACTCAAGGGCGCCCTGTCCGGCGAAGGGAAAAAGGGCCTGAAAAACTGGAAGAACTGGATCCTCGCCGCCGGGCTGATCGGCATCGCGCTGATCGGGCTGTCCGGCCTTCTCCCCGAAAAGGACAAGACGGCGGTTTCCGCGGCCTCTGCACAGGCGTCCGGCCAGAGCGCGGAGGAATTCGTCAGCAAAACGGAGGAGAAGCTCGCGGCCATTGTGCGCAGCATCGAGGGGGCGGGGGAATGCCGGGTGATGGTCACGCTCGAAAACGGCGTGGAATACGTGTACGCCACGGAGGAACGGATCAACACCGACCGGCAGGAGGACGAGAACACGGTATCCCAGCGGGATGACAGCGACAAATCGGTGATTGTGGTGGATACGGAAAACGGAAAACAGGGCCTTCTGGTCACGGAAATCCAGCCCACCGTCAAGGGGGTGGTGGTCGTTTGTGAAGGGGGGGATCAGCCGATCGTCCAGCAGCGGATTATCGACACCATCACCACGGCGCTGAACCTGTCCTCCAAGCGGGTGTGCGTAACCAAACTGAGCCAATAGGGCCGATCAGGAATGCCTGGGAAGCCATAAAAGCCATCAATACCATAAAATTCAAAACGAAAGGATCGGAGAGCAACCATGAGCGGAATTTTCGGAAAAAAGCAGATACTGCTGGCGGTGCTGGTCGTGGCCCTGGGGGTGGCGGTGTATCTCAATTACTATTTTTCATCCCAAAATCCCCCGGTGGCCGATGTGGACGCCTCCACCTCCACCTCGGGTTCGAAAAATCTCGGGGACGCGCAGTATGTAATCAACGGTTCCACCACGACGCCGCCGGAGGGCGGGGAAGGGACCGCCACGACCGCCGCCGACCCGGACGACTACTTTACCCAGGCCCGCCTGAACCGGGAGAACGCACGGGACGAGGCGCTGGATATCCTCCGCGACCTGATGAACGACGTGAAGGCCAGCGAGGAGACCCAGCAGCAGGCGCTCAGCGAAGCGGCGGCGATTGCCGAGGCGGTGGAGCAGGAAAGCAAGATTGAAAGCCTTGTAAAGGCAAAAGGCTTTTCGGACTGTGTCGCCTATATTGCGGACGACGCCTGCAATATCGTGGTGCGTTCGGACGGCATGACCCCGCAGGAGGCGCTGCAGATCACCGAGATTGTGACGGCGCAGTCGAATGTTGTCGCACAAAATGTAAAGATTGTAACGGTGAATTAAGAAAAAATGGTTGCTCTGAAGTCACTTTGTGGTATAATAGTCTGGAAAGCCGGCCGCGGCGAAGCGCGGCGGCAGAAATTCAGGAAAAAACAGGAAAGGAAACCTCAACGGAGAAGGAGGTCCGTTTATATGGACGATCGAGAATACCGGGCGGCGGAAGGCAGCTGCATCATTTCGGAGGATGTGATTGCCTCCATCGCCAGTTCGGCGGCGCTGGAGGTTCCCGGCGTGGCCGGCATGGCGCAGCGTCCGGCCGATTTGCGCGGCTTCATCGGTTCGGCGGCTTCCAAGGCGGTCCGGGTGCTCAACAACGAAAGCGAAACCATCCTGGATGTGTACGTCAACCTCAAGCTGGGCGTGCGGATTCCGGACGTCGCCGGCGAGGTGCAGCACAACGTCAAGGTGGCCGTTCAGTCCATGACCGGCAAGCCGGTAAACAAGGTCAACGTTCATATCGCCGGCATCGTGCTTGACGACCCGAAGCCGGTCAATCCCTGATTGCGCGGAACCCTCCGCCGGCGTGTGGAGGGTTTCTTTCTATCCTTTATGTCGGATTATGGGGAAACGGCGGAAGGACGGGCGTTCCCTCCGACAGGCCGTACCTTGGATTAAGAAAAGCCGGGTGAAAACGGCGGAAGTGAAAGGGTGGTCACTGCCATGACTCGACGCGAAGCGCGCGACCTGGCGTTTGTGCTCTTGTTTGAAAAATCCTTTACCGACGCGCCGGTGCGCGACATTCTGCTGAACGCAGGCGAGGCGCGGGACGTGGAAGAGGACGCCTTTGCGCTTTCTCTGGCCGAGGGCGCCGAGGAGCATCTCGAAACGGTGGACGAGGCGATTGCCGCCCATTCCCATAAATGGGCCAAGAGCCGGATTTCCCGGGTGGCGCTGGCCGTTATGCGGCTGGCCGCCTATGAGATGCTTTTCCGTGAGGACATCCCTGTCAGCGTCTCCATCAATGAAGCGGTGGAACTCGCCAAAAAATACGGCGGGGAGGAGGACAGCTCGTTCATCAACGGGGTGCTCGGCGGGCTTTCCCGCCAGCTGGCCTCCTGCGCGCAGGGAGGAAAGCCGAAAGAGGCGGAGAAGACGGAATGAACGGGCCTTACCTGGGCGTGGATACCAGCAATTACACCACCTCCACGGCGCTGTATTTCCCGGATGCGCCCGCAATGCGGCAGAACAAGCGCCTTCTCCCGGTGAAGGAGGGGGAGCTCGGCCTGCGGCAGAGCGACGCGGTGTTTCATCACACCCGCCAGCTCCCCGAATTGCTGGAAGGGCTGCTTGCAGCGGCGGGAGGGCCGGTGCGGGCGATCGGCGTTTCGGAGAAGCCGTGCGAGGCGGAGGGCTCGTATATGCCCTGCTTTCTCGCGGGCCTGGGGACAGCCCGTTCCTTGGCGGCGGCCCTGCGCGTGCCCCTTCACCGCTTCACGCATCAGCAGGGGCATGTCGCGGCGGCGGCTTACGGCGCCGGCTGTCCGGAGCTGCTGAAGGGGGATTTTCTGGCCTTCCATGTCTCGGGCGGCACCACCGACGCCCTGCTGGTGCGCCCGGATCCGGACGGCGGAATCCGCTGCACGCTGGCCGCTTCCTCTCTGGATTTAAGGGCGGGGCAGCTGATCGACCGGGTGGGAAAAGCCCTGGGCCTGCCTTTCCCGGCCGGCCCGGCGCTGGAAAGGCTGGCGCTGGAGGCGCCGCGGCCCCAAAATCCGCCGCGCCCGGTCCTGCGGGGGGCGGATTGCTCCCTCTCCGGGGTGGAAAACCAATGCGAAAGGCTGCGGAGGGACGGCGCGCCGGCCCCGCAGGTCGCCCGTTTCTGCCTGGAAAGCGTGCTCGCCGCCGTTTCCGGCATGACCGGCGCGCTCCAGCGGGCTTATCCCGGCCTGCCGCTTCTCTATGCGGGCGGGGTCATGTCCAATGCATTTTTGCGGGAGGAGTTGTCCTCCCGTTTCGGCGGCCGGTTTGCGCCCCCGGCCTTTTCCGCGGACAATGCGGCGGGGGCTGCGCTTTTGTGCGCGCTTCGGGAAAAGGGGGGACGGCTGTGACCGTAATTACCGTCAGCCAGCTGAACCGTTATGTCAAATCGCTGCTGGAGGGGGATAAAAACCTGGCCTCCGTGTATATCAGCGGGGAGATTTCCAATTTCACCAATCACTACAAATCCGGACACCTGTATCTTTCCCTCAAGGACGAGGGGGCGCTGGTCCGGGCGGTGATGTTCCGGGCGTATGCCTCCAAGCTGCCGTTCCGTCCGGAAAACGGGATGAAGGTCATTGTCAGGGCGCGGGTTTCCCTGTATGAAAAGGACGGCTCGTTTCAGATTTATATTGAAGAAATGCAGCCGGACGGCGTGGGCGCCCTTCAGGTGGCGTACGAGCAGCTGAAGAAGCGGCTGGCGGAGGAAGGGCTGTTTGACGAGCGGCGGAAAAAGCCGCTGCCGCCATATCCACGGAAAATCGGGGTGATTACCTCGCCAACCGGCGCGGCGGTACGGGATATCCTCAACGTGCTCGGACGGCGTTATCCGCTGGCCGTCATCGTATTCGCCCCGGTGCTGGTGCAGGGGGAAGGGGCGCCGCCGCAGCTCATTAAGGCGCTGCAGTTTTTCAACGACGCCGGGGCGGCGGATGTCATCATCATCGGCCGGGGCGGCGGGTCGATCGAGGAGCTGTGGGCCTTCAACGACGAGGGCGTGGCCCGCGCGGTGGCGGCCTCCCGCATTCCGGTGATCTCCGCCGTCGGGCACGAAACGGATTTTACCATCTGCGACTTTGCGGCGGATCTCCGCGCGCCGACCCCTTCGGCGGCGGCGGAGCTGGCGGCTCCCGATCGCCTGCAGCTGCTATCGCGGCTGGAACAGCTGCGGGGCCGCATCCGGCAGGGGACGCGCGCCTCGGTGGACCGGGCGGCGCATCGGCTGGAAACGGTCTGTTCCCGCCGCTGCCTGTCCACGCCTCTTTTTTATGTGGAGGAGCGGGAAATGCGGCTGGATTACCTGACCCGGGCGTTTGCCCATGCGGCGCGCAGCAGTCTGGCCGATTCCGGCCGCCGCCTGGCCGCCGTCGGCGGGAAGCTGGACGCGCTCAGCCCCCTCAAGGTGCTGGCCCGCGGATATTCCATCCCTTATTCCGCCGGCCGGGTGGTCAAGACGACCGGGGACGTGTCGCCCGGCGATCCCCTGACGGTGCGGGTCAGCGACGGGTCGATCGCCTGTACGGTGGACCGGGTGGACAGTACAAGCAAGGGAAACAAGGGCGCCGGCCGGAAGGGAAGAGCGGCGGGAAGAGCGGAGAAACCAGAGGGCACCTCCGGGGAATCCGCCGCCCGGTAAATCCGGACGGTGCGGCGGGCCGCAGGCGGAAAAGAAAGCGCCTGCCTCCGTATTTTGGCGTCAGGGCGGCAGAGGCCGCTTTTATCGGGAAAGGAAGGGGCTGAACATGGCGGAGGAATGGACCTTTGAAAAAGCGATGACCCGGCTGGAGCAGATCGTGGCGATGCTGGAAAGCGGCAAATGCTCCCTGGATGATTCCCTGAAGCTGTTTGAGGAGGGTACCAGGCTGACAGCCTACTGTACCGGCGCGCTGAAAACGGCGGAGCAGAAGATCATCAAGCTTACGGCCGCCGACGTGGCCGCGGCGAAAGAGGCGGCCGCTTCCGGCGGCCGGGAGGCGGAACCTGCGCCGCCTGACCGGCCGGAGCAGGGGGCATAACCGGGGGCATAATAGGCATTATATGGGGACAGGCGCTTTCCGGCGCCGCTCCCCGTTACATCACGCAGGCTGCTGCACGGAAATGAGGAAGAGCATGGCGGGACTGTACGACGAGATACTGGAAAACCACCGGCGGAAAATAGAAGAGGCGCTGCCTTCCTATCTGCCTCCGGCGGACGGCGGGGCGCGGCAGAATACCGTGTACGAGGCGATGCGCTACGCCTGCATGGACGGGGGCAAGCGCCTGCGCCCGGTGCTGGTGATGGAGTTCTGCCGCCTGTGCGGCGGCAGCCCGGCCCGGGCCCTTCCCTTCGCCTGCGCCGTCGAGATGATCCACGCGTATTCCCTGGTGCATGACGACCTCCCCTGCATGGACGACAGCCCTCTGCGGCGGGGAAAGCCCTCGGTCCACGCGGCGTTTGGGGAGGATATGGCCCTGCTGGCCGGCGACGGCCTGCTCACCCGCGCTTTTGAGGTGATGCTGGCGGCGGAAAATCGGGAGGGCCTCCCGGCAGAGGGGGTTCTGAGCGCGGCCTTCGCGCTGGCGGACGCGGCGGGCGCCGGGGGGATGGTCGGCGGCCAGGTGATCGACCTGCAGAGCGAGGGAAAGGCCGTTGATCTGCCGACGCTGGAAGCCTTGCAGTTGGGAAAGACCGCGGCCCTGATAACCGCCGCCTGTGAGATGGGCTGCCGCATCGGGGACGGGTCGCCGCAGCAGCTTGAAGCGGCGTGCCGGTTCGGGCGTGAGCTGGGCCTCTGCTTCCAGATTGTCGACGACCTCCTCGACGTGACCTCCACGCCGGAGATGTTGGGGAAGCCGGTCGGCGGCGATCAGACGAATGAAAAGGCGACGTATGTTTCCCTTTTGGGAACGGAAAAAGCGGCCGCCCTGGCGGCTGAAAGGACCCGGGGGGCGGTTGAGGCGCTGGCGGCTTTCGGGGAAGAGGCGTCGTCCCTTCGCGCCCTTGCCCAGGCTTTGCTCAGACGCACCAGTTGATGTCGGCGGAACCTGGACGCGATGCGGAAAAACAAGGAAATTAACGGCGGAGAGAGCAATCTCCCCGGCGGAAAGGCTTGAAGGCAATGGGATTGCTGGTCGAATTCTTTCAGAACAAAGTGCTGTTTGCCGCGGTGTTAGCCTGGTTCTGCGCGCAGGTGGCCAAGGTGCTGATTACCCTGATTTTTACCCGGAAGCTCAAAGCGGAGAGGCTGTGGGGCGCCGGCGGGATGCCGAGCGCGCACTCCGCAATGGTCTGTGCGCTGACCATCGCGATCGCCCGGTTCGACGGGGTTCATTCGGCGGCGTTCGCCCTGTCGGTCATGTTCGCTTTCGTCACCATGTATGACGCGATGGGGGTGCGGCGGGAAACCGGGCTGCACGCCAAGCTGCTGAATAAATACCTGAACCAGATCGAACAGAAGAACGCGGATAAGGACGGCGACGGCGTTCCGGACGAAGAAGTGGACGAGATCGAGCTCAAGGAGTTTATCGGTCATACGCCGCTGGAGGTGCTCGGCGGCGTGCTGCTGGGCATCCTGGTCGGCATCCTGGTCCCGGCATAGCCCGGAGGGAATTCTCTGTAAAAGTGAGGCCCTTTGTATGTCTGATGCCTTATCCAATACCAAATATTTAAAAGCCATTCGTTCGCCGGCGGATATAAAAGCCCTGTCAATGGGCGAGCTGGAGGCGCTTTGCGGAGAAATCCGGGAGGTGCTGGTGGACACGGTCTCGGAAACCGGCGGCCATCTTTCCTCCAATCTCGGCATTGTCGAGGTCACGGTGGCGATGCATCGGGAGTTTGCATCGCCCACCGACCAGTTTGTCTGGGACGTGGGGCATCAATGCTATGTCCATAAGCTGCTGACCGGCCGGGCGGAGCGCTTTTCCACCCTGCGGCAGGAGGGCGGGGTTTCCGGCTTTCCCCTTCCGTCGGAAAGCGAGCACGACGCCTTTGTTGTCGGGCATTCCAGCACCTCGATTTCCGCCGCCAACGGCATGGCGAAAGCCAAGTCCATGCTGGGGGAGGACGGGTACGTCGTGGCGGTGATCGGCGACGGCGCCCTGACCGGCGGCCTTGCCTATGAGGGGCTGAGCAACGCGGGGCGAAGCAAAGACCGCCTGATTGTGGTGCTCAACGACAACGGGATGTCGATCAGCCGCAATGTCGGCTTTGTGGCGCGGCATCTGGCGGCGCTGCGGGCCCGCCCGCATTATGTACGGTTTAAGAACCGGGTCAGCAACGCCGTGGCCGCCATCCCTCTGGTTGGCACGCCGCTGCGCAATAAGCTGTTGCATTGGAAGACGGAGCTGAAAAAGATGCTCTATTCCCGCAGCAGCTTTTTTGAAGAGATGGGGTTCAACTATATCGGCCCGCTGGACGGTCATGACCTGGGCGACCTCCTCAAAGGCTTCCAGGCGGCGAAAAAGCTGGACCGGCCGGTGCTCATGCACGTGGCCACGGTCAAGGGCAAGGGGTATCCGTTTGCCGAAAAAGACCCCGGCGTATATCACGGCGTATCGGGCTTTGACGTGGAAACGGGACGCGTGCCCCCTTCGTCGGAGTGCTTTTCCTCCGTATTCGGCGGGGAGCTGTGCGCCCTGGCAAAGGAGGATGTCCGTATCTGCGCCATTTCTGCGGCCATGAAGAACGGGACCGGGCTTCTCCGTTTTTCCCAGCAGTTCCCCAAGCGCTTTTTTGACGTGGGGATTGCCGAAGAGCATGCGGTCACCTTTGCCGCCGGTCTGGCGCACGACGGCGCGCTGCCGGTGTTCGCCGTATATTCCACCTTTCTCCAGCGCAGTTACGACCAGATCCTCAACGATGCGGCCATCGGGAAGGAGCATATTGTCCTGGCGGTGGATCGCGCCGGGATTGTGGGGGACGACGGGGAGACCCACCAGGGAATATTCGATGTGGCTTTTTTGAACACTGTCCCGGGGGTGGCGGTATATTCGCCCTCCTGCTTCGAAGAGCTGCGCATCAATCTCAAGCAGGCGCTGTATGACGAGGAGGGGGTGGCGGCCGTCCGTTATCCCCGGGGCGGGGAGTTGCCGGGGCTTGAGGGCTGGCGGCCGGATTACCGTCCCTACACCCTGTGGGAGGAGCCGGGTGCGGACACCCTGCTGGTCACCTATGGCCGGATATATGCCACGGTGCGGCAGGCCGCCCGCCGCCTTCAGGAGGAGGGCCGGCCGGTTTCCGTGCTCAAGCTGACCCGGATAAAGCCCCTGGAAGCGGAGTGCATCCGTGCCGCGCTGCCGTATAAGCGGGTGGTTTTTCTGGAAGAGGGCATCCGCAGCGGCGGAGTGTGCGAACGCTTCGGCGCCAGGCTGATGGCGGCCTCCTACCGCGGCCTGTATCAGACCGCGGCGATCGACACCTTTGTCCCGGTGTGCAAGCCGGAGCGGGGGCTGGCGGCCAACGGCCTGGATATGGAAGGGATTCTGTCCCTGGTACAGAGGAGGATGGGCGATGGCGGGCAGTGATTCCGCACCGGCCCGGCTGGATGCCGCCCTGGTCCGCCGGGGGCTGGAGGCCAGCCGGGAACGGGCGAAGCAGCGCATTCTCGCCGGCGATGTCCTGGTCAACGGCAGGGTGCGGAACCGCCCCTCGTTTCCCGTGCGGGATACGGATGAGCTTATGTGTAAAGGCGAAGGGCTTGCCTATGTTGGCAGGGGCGGCTGCAAGCTGGAAAAGGCGGTGGCCGGCCGCTTCGATCTCAACGGCGTAACGGCGCTGGATGTGGGGGCTTCCACCGGCGGCTTTACGGACTGCCTGCTTCGCAGCGGAGCCGCACGCGTCTACGCGGTGGATGTGGGGCACGGCCAGCTCCATCCGTCCTTGGCGGCGGACCCCCGGGTGGTGAACCTGGAGGGGACCGATATCCGGGACCGGCAAGCGCTGCTTCGGGCGGTTCCGGCCGCTTCGGTAAGCTTCTGTGCGGTGGATGTTTCCTTTATTTCGCTGACCGCGGTGCTGCCCTCCGTTCTCCCGTTCCTGAAAAAGGGAGCCGGCCTGGTATGCCTGGTCAAGCCGCAGTTCGAGGCGGGACGCGCCGCCGTCGGCAAGCGGGGCGTCGTCCGGGATGCGGGGACGCACCGCCGGGTGCTGGCCGGGCTGTGCGGCTTTTTCGACGATTGCGGGCTGTCGCTGCGGTCGCTGGATTATTCGCCGATCACCGGCGGGGACGGAAATATTGAATTTTTGGCGGTCCTGCGGTATGATGACAGGGACGACCGGACGGACGATGCCGCCCCGGAGAAGGGGGAGGCGGCGTCTGCTTCGGCCGTCGACGCGGTGGTGGCGGCCGCTCATCGGGCGCTGAAAGGGGAAAGGGCATGCGTGTCGTACTGATACCGAATGAAAAGGCGGCCGGCGTTCCGTCGGCTGTCGGTCCGGTGCGGGAAGCGCTGACCAGGCTGGGGGCCAAGGTCCTGCTCCCGCCCGACGGGCTGGCGTTCCCCGGGAACGCCGACGAGGGCCTGCTTTCCTCCGGCGATCTGGTGATTGTCCTCGGGGGGGACGGAACCATTATCCATACGGCCAAGCGGGCGGCGCCGCTGGGAAAGGCGGTGCTGGGGATCAACTGCGGCACGCTGGGCTTTATGGCGGGGCTGGAGTCGGATGAGCTGGAACGTCTTTCCGCCCTGATCGGCGGGCGCTTCACCGTGGAAAAGCGGATGATGCTGTCGGTGCAGGTATGTCCGGCGGCGGGGGTTCCCGTTGAATACCAGGCGCTCAACGAGGCGGTTCTGGCCCGCGGCCCGCAGTCCCGCATGGTGAAGATTGCGGTCTCCAGCGGGGAGGAGCCGGTGGCGACCTACAATGCCGACGGGGTTATCGTGGCGACGCCCACCGGCTCCACGGCATACTCCCTTTCCGCCGGCGGGCCGATCGTGGACCCGGCGGTGGACTGCCTGCTGCTCACACCGGTATGCCCGCACTCCCTGTACGCGCGCTCGTATATTTTCAGCGCGGCGGCGCGGCTGACGCTCCGGCCGGAGGAATCCCGGGGCGAAGCGGCGTATCTGACGGTGGACGGGGAAGAAAGCGTCCGGATTTATCTGGGGGACGCCGTGCAGATTTCCCGTTCCGCATACCCTGCCAGCCTAATCCGGCTGAAGGAACAGCCTTTTTATCAAACACTGCATCAGAAGCTGACCTCCCGGCGGTAATGGCGGCGCTTCGTTCGCCTGCGGAAGGGAAAGTCATTGGTCACATCGAAAAAGGAAGGGCCCGGACTATGAAGGCAAAACGACATGCGAAGATCCTGGAAATCATCCACAGCCATCCGGTCACCACGCAGGAGGAACTGATGGATTACCTGCTGAAAGACGGGTTCTCCGTCACCCAGGCGACGATTTCCCGCGATATCAAGGAGCTGCGGCTGATTAAGACGCTCGGCAGCGACGGAACCTATCGCTACTCCACCGTGCGGCAGGAAAACGAGCGCCTGTCCTCAAAATTCCACTCCCTGTTTTCGAATGCGGTGGTCAACATCGACTATGCGGGAAACATCGTGGTGGTAAAATGCCTGACCGGCATGGCGCAGGCGGCCTGCGCGGCGATGGATTCCCTTCAGCGGGGAGATATTGTCGGCACCATTTCGGGGGACGACACCTTTCTCTGCGTGATGAAGGACGAAAACAAGGCGATCGATTTGGTAACGGAGCTGAAAAAGCTGCTGCGCGCCGCCAAGGCGTGACGCCTGCGGCAGCTCCGGCGGAGGAGGACACCCTGCTATGCTGACCAGTTTGCACATTGAGAATATCGCAGTGATCGAGCGGGCGGATATCGAACCGCAGCCCGGCCTGAATGTGCTCACCGGCGAAACCGGCGCCGGCAAGTCCATGGTGATCGACGCGATCAACGCCGTGCTGGGGGAGCGGATCAGCCGGGATGCCGTGCGGACCGGCAGCCAGGAAGCGAAGGTGACCGCTCTGTTTTCGGAGATCTCCGCTCACACCTGCGCGCTGCTGGAGGAACTGGGCTATCCGCCGGATGAGGACGGCCAGCTCTTGATTCAGCGGACAATTTCCGCGGAGGGAAAGGGGAGCTGCCGGGTAAACGGCCAGCCCGCTACGGTGGCGGTCCTGCGGTCGTTGGGCCGGCTTCTGGTCAATATTCACGGACAGCACGAGAACCAGGCCCTGCTCGCGCCGGAAAAGCATGTGGACTACCTGGAACGGCTGGGCGGCCTGCTGCCCCTCCATGCGGCGTTCAGCGAAGCCTACCAAAAATATACCGGCCTGCGCCGCCGTCTGGAGCAGACGGCCATGGATGAAGGGGCCAAGGCGCAAAGGCTGGATATCCTCCGCTTTCAGATCGACGAGATCGAGGCGGCGGCTCTTCGTCCGGGGGAGGAGGAAGAACTGAAAAACCAGCGGGAGCTGTACCGTCATGCGGAAAAGATCGCGGTGTCGGTCGCCGCCGCCCGCGAGCTGCTATCCGGAGGCGAGGAGGGGGAAGGGGCCGTCCCGCTGCTTTCCCGCGCCTCCGATGAACTGCGGGAGGCGGGTCGCTATGTCGGGGAGATGGCCGAGCTTTCCGGGCGGGTGGAATCCCTGCTGTACGAGCTGGAGGAGTGCGGTAACGATCTGCGGGACTTTGCCTCTCACCTGGAGTTTGAGCCGGGGGAATTGGAACGGGTGGAAGAAAGGCTGGATCAGATCCGCCGCCTTCTCTCCAAATACGGCGCGGACGAGCAGGCGGTGCTGGATTACGGCGAACAGGCCCGGCAGGAGCTGGAAGGCATAGAGCTGTCGGACGAGCGGGCGGCCGGGCTGAGGCGGGAATGCGCTCAGGCATATGAAGCGGCCCGGGAGGCGGCACAGCGCCTTTCCGACGCCCGCAAGGCCGCCGCTGCGGATTTTTCCAAAAGGGTGGGGGAGGAACTCGCCTTTCTGGATATGCCGGGGGTTCGGCTGGAGGTGCAGGTGGAACCGGCGGAGCTGGGGGCCGGCGGGATCGACCGGGTGGAATTCCGGATTGCCGCCAACCCGGGCGAACCGCCCAAGCCGATCGCCAAAATTGCCTCGGGCGGCGAACTGTCCCGGATTATGCTGGCCATCAAGTCGGTGATGGCCGATGTGGACGACATCGATACCCTGATCTTTGACGAGATCGATGCCGGCATCAGCGGCCGGGCGGCCTGGAAAGTGGGCGTCAAGCTCCGGCAGATCGGCCGGACGCGGCAGGTGATCTGCGTGACCCATCTCGCCCAGATCGCCGCCCAGGCGCATCACCATTTCCTGATTGCCAAACGGGTGCAGGACAGCCGCACCTTTACCGGCGTGGCCCCCCTTGACCGGGAAAGCAGAGAAAAGGAGCTCGCCCGCATCATCGGCGGGGAGCCGACCCCTGCGGCGCTGGAGGCCGCCAGGGAACTGCTGGAAAGAACCGAACGATAACCCTGCCGGAGCACGCCCGCTGCGTGCGGAAAACAGGCGGCCCGGCCGGAAAGCTTTTGCTTTCCGGCCGGGCCGTCGGCCTTTCTTGAAGCTTATGGCAGGTGGTTGATTTCGTATGCCGGGTAGGGTGCGTCGAAATGATACCCCAGCTTCTCCGCAAGCCGGACGGAGGCCCAGTTGGCGGCGTCCCAACTGGCATACCATCCGCGTTTCCGGCATTCCAAAAGGAGCTTTGCGGCGCAGGCGGCGGCGATTCCCCGGCGGCGGTGGGTCTCCTTTGTGTCAACCTCGACCTCCAGTCCGCCGCGGTATACGCTGTAGGATGAAGCGCCTCCCACCAGCTCGGAGCCGCAAAAGGCGGCAACACCCAGGCCGCGGCGGCAGAAATCCTCACAGGAGTCGAAATTGGAGCAGAAATCGCGGCTCCATCTCTCCTGCAGTACGACAGGATAGACGGTTTCGTCGATCGGCCGGAGACGGTATTCCCCCGGCAGCGCTTCCACAAGCCGTTCAAGCCGGGAATGCCGAAAGACATCCGGCTCTTTTTTTATCGCATATCGTTCGATACGGCGGCAGCGGCCGGTCCAAACCCGTTCAATCAGCCGGGCCCATTCCCCGTCCGGCGGGATCGCCAGCAGAGGGCGGGGAGGAAGGGAGCCGATCAGTTCCGCCGCCTCCGCCGTCCCGGAATCCCCGGCCGGATAGCAGAAATCGCCCAGAAGTATGCGTGCGCAGCGGGGGGAAACGGCATCGTCTGCCGCCGCCTCTCCCATATATCCCTGCAAACAGGACCAGACCGGCGTTGCCTGGGCGCCCTTGAAAAGGGGAGCGAGCCGGCCCTGCTCCCCCGCCTGAAGAATAATCATCGCCTGCCTCCTTCCTTGATTTTACCAGTATAGCAGGATTTTTGCCCGTACGCAAACCGCGATGGCATTCCGCCCGGACGAGCATATACTGGAATACAGGACGGACGCGCCGGGGCGCCGGAAAGCAGAAAATTTCGGCCCGTCCGATTAAAATGAAAAATACCGGCAAAAATATTCCTGCGGACAGAACCGGCGGCGCCGCTGTTCACGGCGGTTCCGCCCGATTGCGGGGAGTATGGGAGCGAAGGAGTGAGAAAAAACGTGAATGTCCGAAGAGGCGATATTTATTATGCGGATTTAAGCCCGGTGGTTGGCTCCGAACAGGGCGGCACCCGCCCCGTTCTGATCGTGCAGAATGACGTGGGAAACCGTTTCAGCCCCACGGTGATCGCCGCGGCGATCACCAGCCAGAAGGATAAGGCCCGTCTGCCCACCCACATCCAGCTCAATTCGGCCGGGAGCGGGCTGGCCAAGGATTCCATTGTTCTGCTCGAACAAATCCGCACCATCGACAAGCGGCGCCTGAAGGAGCATATGGGACGGCTGGACGATCAATCCATGAGCCGTATCAATCAGGCGCTGGAAATCAGCTTTGGTTTGGACGCCGGAAACGCGGGCCGACGGGCTACATAAGCTGCCCGGACAAGCGTTGACGGAGGAATAATGCGTCGGTTTCCCGCCATACTAACAGGGAACCG
Source organism: Candidatus Avimonas caecicola (assembly GCA_904419875.1). Lineage (GTDB taxonomy): Bacteria > Bacillota > Clostridia > Oscillospirales > Acutalibacteraceae > Avimonas > Avimonas caecicola. Next base: position 57,935 of record CAJFTG010000008.1, read on the forward strand.
CAGCCAAAGAGCGTACCCCTTACGGGCGGTACGCTCTTATTTTATCAGAAAGGCGGAATGCCGCATGGCCAACCTGACCACCGAGGAGCTCCGGGCAATTACCGACCAGCTCAAGGCGGAACAGCTTCTCGTCAAAAAATTCAAATCCTACGCCCTGATGTCCACCGACGCCCAGATCAAGACCCAGTGCGAGCAGATCGCCGGAAAGCATCAGCACCATTTCGACCGTCTTTTGACCTATTTGAACTGAGGAAAGGCAGGGAGCTTTTATGGCGCAGAATCCCGTCCCCGTCCCCATGCAGGACAAGGACCGCTTGGAGGACGCTCTGAACACGCAGAAGTATATGACCGAAGCCTACAACGCCCTCGCCAACGAATGCGCGGCGTCCAACATCCGGGACGAGCTGCTGAATATCCTACAGGATGAACACAATATCCAGGCGGATATTTTCCGGGAAATGCAGAAGCGGGGGTGGTATCCCACCACCCCCGCCGATCAGCAGCAGATCCAGGCGGTCAAACAGCAGTTTACCGTTTCCGCCCAGCCCTCCTGACCAAAAGGCCGTACCTCTCATCCCTTTGCGGGCCGCTTTCGCGGCCCGCCTTTCTGTTCTCCGGAGCGGGCCGCCGCGCCGGCCTATCCGCCGGTCAGCGGCCGCCGGCAGCGTGCCATTATTTTCCCATAAACCGTTCGTAGGCGGCGCGGAGCTCCTTGGCGGTCTCTTCCGGACAGGTGGGATTGCAGTGGGCCCATGCGCCGGTTTCGCTGGAGGCGTTGAACTTGACCTTGTCCGCGCTGCGCATCGGCGGGTAAAAGGCGATGTGCCAGTGGAAATAGGAGGAGGGATCCTCCCCGTTGACCGGGGCGTTGTACATGCACATCATATAGGGGAACCGGAAGCCGAACAGGCTGTCCAGCATCCCGGTTGTGCGCCGGAGGGTTTCCGCCAGGGAGAAGCGCTCCTCCTCGGTAAAGTCCGCGATGGTGGGACGATGGGCGTTGCTCATGATATATACGCCGTAGGGATATTCGGAGAAGAAGGGGAGGAATACCGTGAAATGGTCGTTTCGAAAAATGACGCGCTGTTCGAAGGCAACCTCCTGCCGGAGCATTTCGCAGAACAGGCAGTCCCCCTTTTCCTGAAGATAGCGCTTCGCATTATCCACCTCCAGTTCGAGCTTCTTGGGCAGGAAGGGATAACCGTAGATCTGCCCGTGGGGATGGGGCATCGTCACGCCCACCAGCTCGCCCCGGTTTTCGAAGATGAACACATATTTGATCTTCTCATCCGCCTTGATGGCGTTGAAGCGCTCCACCCACAGGTCCACCAGCTTTTTGATGTGTTCGGCCGGCAGCTCCGGGAGGGTGATGGTGTGCTCCGGCGAATACAGGATGACCTCGCACTTGCCATAGGCCGGCGCGGTTTCAAAAAATGCGTTGGCCACCGGGTCGGGCGCGGGCGGGTCCTGGGAAAGGGCGGGAAAGTCGTTGTCGTATTTGTAAACCTCATAATGATCCGGCACCTTCCCGGAGCCGGGGCAGAAGGGGCAGTAGTCTTTGGGCATCTGCGGGCGGTTCTGCCGGTGGGAGGCAATCATAATCCAGTCGTTTGTCAGAGGATGCTTGCGTAACTCAGCCATCGTTTCCTTATCCTTTCTACCTTTGTGGATTTTTTGCGGAGCGTGCCGGCATTACAGCGCCTCCAGGCAAAGCCCGCCGAAGGGGCGGACGCGCAGCACATGGCAGCTTCCCTCTCCGAAAACAGCTTCCATTGTGCGGCGGAAGGGGTCCAGCAGCGCGTCTGGGACAAAGTTCTGGGTTGTCCCGGCGAACCCGCCGCCGTGGACGCGCCAGGCGCCCCGCCCCTCCAGCACCGACTGCGCCAGGCAGAGGGCCAGCGAAAGGCCCTGTTCCGCCGGTTGGGATGCGGGGTACACATTCTGCAGGTATTCGAAGGACGAATGCCCCGATTCCAGAACCAACGCCAGGAAGCGGGGAAAATCGCCGTCCTCCAGCGCCCGCACCTGGGCGGCCACCCGTTCGTTTTCCCGAAGGAAATGCATGGCGCGCAGCACCGCCCGGTCGCCAAGCTTTGTACGCAGGGAGGGAAGGGCCGTCAGCAGCGCCTCCCAGGAGGTTTCCCGCAGGACGGAGACACCCAGAGCGGCGGCGGCCGCTTTCATTTCGGCGGGGACCGCCGCGTATTCAGGGGTCAGGTCGGCGTGGTTGCCGCCGGTATCCACAATGCACAGGTGGTAGCCGGTCGCGGCAAAATCAAAGGGGACGGGCCGAATCAGCGGATTGGCCGGGTCGGCAAAATCGATGGCGATAATCCCCCCCACCGAGGAGGCCATCTGATCCATCAGCCCGCTCGGCTTGCCAAAGTGGCGGTTTTCCGCATATTGCGCCATCTGGGCCACCCGCACGGCGCTCACGCCGCCCCGGTTGAACAGATGGTTGAGGATCGTGCCGATCAGCACCTCGAAGGCGGCGGAGGAAGAGAGGCCGGACCCCTTGAGCACGCTGGAGGTGGTATAGGCGTCGAAACCGCCGATGGACAGGCCGTCCTGCGCGAAGCGGTCGGCCATCCCCCGAATCAGGGCCGAGGAACAGCCTTTTTCTTCTTCCAGTGGGGAGAGGTGGTCCAGCATGACGGTATCCATCGGATAACCTTCCGATTTCACCCGGATGCGGCCGTCTTCCGACGGGGCGGCCACGGCGATCACATCCAGATTGACGCTCGCCGCCAGCACCCGGCCGTAATTGTGGTCGGTGTGGTTGCCGCCGATTTCCGTGCGGCCGGGAGCGGAAAACAGGGAGACCTCGCGCTGCCGGCCGAAGAGCTTCCCGAATTCCTCCAACGCGCGGCAGTAGCGCTCCCGCTGGAGCGCCGCGGAGGCTTCTCCGTAAATGGTGGAAAGCGTGCGGTCGCAGGCGCCGGAACGAAACTGTTCTATCCATTCGGAAACATGTTTCATAGGCTCAATTTTCCTCCTCCGTTGTGCTCAGCGCCGGACGGGTGCTCGGCGCCGAGGGCATTCCCGTTACTTCTGCCTTTCATTTTAACGGTTTCGGCCGGCTTCGTCATTCTTTTATCCGCCGTTTATATGGACTTTTGTTGCATATGCGGGTATAATGAAAACAATGGAAACCGCGGCGGATTCCACAGCAGGCACGAACAGCGCTTGGGGAATGACGGAACGCCGCATGGGAAACGGGGGAGCGGGATGGATACGCTGGGCGGCTTTAAGCATTCTTTTTCCAACACGCTGCGGGAAAACCTGGGCCTGGCCGTGTACAATACCGGCTATCAAAAATGCGAACCCGGCTACGCCTGGGGGCCGGCGGCAAGGGATCACTATCTGATTCATTATGTTGCCTCCGGGGCTGGGATGTATGCCTGCGCGGGAAAAATCCATCCCATTTCCACCGGGGACCTTTTTCTCATTTTCCCCTCGCAGGTCGTTTCCTATACGGCCGACCAGAAGGACCCGTGGGAGTATTATTGGGTCGGCTTCCAGGGGACGGAGGCCAAGAGGATGATTAACCTGGCCGGCTTCCGCAGGGATTCGCCGGTTCTGCGGATGCCGGAGGGGAGCGACATCCGCTCCTTTCTGCTGCGCATATATGAATCGAGGGGAAACACTCCCTCGGCCGACGCGGCGATGATCGGGTATCTTTACCTGTTTTTGGGCCGCTTGATGCAGGAGAACGGACCGCGCCGGTCGGATTACGGCGTCCGGGAGTATCTGGGGCAGGCGGTCCGGTTTATCCAGTACAACTATGCGGGGGATATCGGCGTATCGGAGATCGCCGCCTATGCGGGAATCAGCCGCAGCCAGCTTTACCGGGCGTTTGTCTCTTTTTTTAATCTGTCGCCCAATGAGTTTTTGCAGAAATACCGCGTCAACGAGGCTTGCAGCCTTTTGCGAAGCGGCCGGTTTACGGTAACGGAAGTGGCCGGTTCGGTCGGCTATGCCGACCCGCTGTATTTTTCCCGTGTTTTCAAAAAGGTGAAGGGGCTGACTCCGACAGAATACCAGTCGCGCTCTCTTGCCGGGGCGGAGCCGGAAACGCCTTTGGAGGGCGGGGAATAAGCGCGCTGTGCGAAAACGGCTTGGCCGGTGCGCATACTGTTTGCGCGGGGGTGTGGATGAGCGGGGGTATTGCGGGCGCGTTATGGCTGACAGGCCCCGGTTCGGCCCGTCACTTTTTGGCCCCGCCGCCTACCCACACCTGGAGCTGGTACCGCCATTGGAGGATGCCGGATACGATGACCTGCTGGATGGTAAAGGCGGGCTGTGCGCCGTGCTCGTCCCTGGCAAGATGCAGGAGTTCCTCCAGCTTACGCGCCCGCTCTTCTCCGGTGCAGCCGGCGCAAAGGTACTCCCCGGCGGGCAGCGCTTTCAAGCCGGGTACATCCTCGTAACGGGTGCATACGGCAAACAGCCGGGAAACCCCGTTTTCCGTGTAAACGCCCGCCAGGTCTTCAAAGGCGAAGGCATCCCGACGCTCCGGGCCGACCATCTCATAGAAATGGCTCAAATAATTCCACAGAACATCCAGAGCAGGCTCTTTCAGCGTATCGGAAAGCAGAATGACCCGCTGGGGGTAATATTGGATAAAGGGCCTTTCATCGTTTTTCCGGGTTTGAAGCTTGCCTTCATAATCTGTTTTCGCCAACTGGATTTTGGATTTGGCATATTGCAGGGACGCGATTTTTTCATCCGCTTTTTTCTCGGCCTCCGAGAGAAAGGCGGTTATTTTTTGCAGGTCGTCATATGCCAAAACCTCTTTGATTTTCTGCAGGGGCAGATCCATCTGCTGCAGAGCGTGGACGGTGGTCAACGCCACAATATCCTGTTGGGTATAGTATCGGTAATTGGTCCACTCGTCCTTTTTGCTGGGTTTTATCAGACCGATTCGGTCGTAATGCCGCAGCGTTTCGGCGGTCATGCCCGCGGCCTTCGCCGCTTCCCCAACGGTAAAATATTCTTTCAATTTTTGTGTTCTCCCCTCTTGACCTTTGTGCAACACAAAGGGTTATCCTTATGATCGCACGGAAAACATCCCGGCACAAGCCCCGTGCCGGAAACGAAAAGGAGGATGGTGCGGCATGATTGAACTGATCAATGTGACAAAGGAATACGGCGGCACGCCTGTTCTGAAAAATATCTCGCTGCGGATTGACGAACCGGGCATCTATTGCCTGCTGGGCCGCAACGGCGCGGGCAAAACCACGCTTTTGAAGTCCGTGGCGGGATATCAGAACATCACGGGGGGAGAAATCCGGGTGGACGGAAAGCCCGTCACCACCGCGGCGCTGGAAACCGGCGTCAGTTATATTGAAAATTTCGCCAGGCATTTCAATCTCCCGGTGCGAAGGCTGCTGCGCATTGCCTCCCGGATGAATCCCAGCTTCGATGAGGAATTTGCCTGGGAAATGACGGAGCGGTTTGAACTGGACGGAAAAAAGAAATTTAATCACCTTTCTCTGGGCATGAAAACCATGGTTTCCACCATCGTCTGCCTGGCCAGCAGCAAAAGCGTCATCCTGCTGGACGAACCGGTTCTCGGCTTTGACGCCATCATGCGGGTGGAATTCTATGAGATGCTGGCGGAAAGCTTCCGGAAGCATCCCCGCATCATCATCGTGTCCACCCATATAATCGAAGAAATCGCCAAGACCATCCAGAAGCTGATCATAATCGATAAAGGGACGATCCGCTTTTTTGATACGCTGCAGGCGGTGGAGGAAAAGGCGTTCAGCATAAGCGGCCTGAAAAACGAGGTGGACGCCGTCACAGAAAAGCTGCATGTCATAGGGCAGGACATAGTCGGCGGTCTGGCGACAAGCTATGTTTACGATACCCTCCCGGCGGATGCCGGCCTGTCGGTGGAAATCCAAAGGCTGTCCCTGCAGGACTTCTTTATTCAAATGGTTGGGCATAAAGGAGGGAAAAAATCATGAAATCTATTCTGGCGATTGTCAAACGGATATATTCCAGCAATATCATCAGTTTTATCCTGACGGCGGCGGTGGTGCTGTGCGCCACCACCTCGGGGGATGCCGAAATTGCGTTGAGCAACGGCAATTATACCTGGCTGCTGGCGGCCCTGGCCCCTTTTTTCGTGGTGTTCTACGACTACACCAAACTGCTGCACCTGGGAGCCAGCAAAAAGGATTACTTTATCGGCAGTCTTATGAGCTACGGGGCCCTTGCAGTCTTGATTTCCCTTGCCAATACCCTCATCCATCTGGTGATTGACCCGTTCAATCAAACGCAGACGGTGGTCAACCTGATGGAACTGTGCGGGTGGACGCAAAACGGCATCGCCGCTGCCTTTTTGCAGCAAACGGCCTTCCTGCTGCTGGCGATGATCTTCCTTCATGTCCTGCTCTCCATGCAGCCCTATTGGTACGGCTGGGCGGCAGACGTTCTGTTGGCGGCGGTGATCTGTGTTTTTACCCCGATTGCGCCCCTGCGGCAGGTACTGGCCGGATTTTTCCGGATGGTGATGTTCAATGCCAACGCCCCTGTTCATCTTGGAATCTGCCTGCTGCTGTCGGCAGCCCTGTCTCTGGGCGGCCTGGCCGTCCTGAAAAGAAAAACGCTGTAGGGGGGAAGAACCGTGATCCATATCAGAGAGGTTAACGCGCAGAATGTGTTTGACATATGCGAATTGACCACCAACCGGGACGGCGCT
>CAJFTG010000009.1 GCA_904419875.1 Candidatus Avimonas caecicola
GTATTTCCGCTTAACAGACATACATTTTCAACTCCGTTACTTGAAATCCCTATGGTTTCGGTGCTGGCTGCGGGGAAACGGCCCGCGCTGTTTCCCCGCAGCCGTCCGTGACCGGGAATCAAGCAGGGACCTCCGCAAAGGCCCTGTTTAACTCCTCACTTCTCTATGCATTTCCAGGCTTTTATGCCGCTCAATGCCGCTGTGCGCTTGTGTTCTTCTGCTCTCCGAAGCGCGCTGCCTGCGCAGGCATCCTGTCCCGGTCAGCCGCCGGGTGTGGATACCTGGTGGAGATAAATGTTGTCCAGATTGATGCCTGCGGAATCATCCGTGTCATACGCAACCATGATGGTGTTCTTGCCTGCCGTCAGCGTCACGCTGGCCATGGCCTTGGACCAGGTATCCCAGTCGTTTGTCTTGGGCAGGTCCATCTTGAGCACACGGCTTCCGTTGACATAGATGCTGCGGGTAGCGGCCTCCGTACCGGCGGAATAGCGCAGACCCAGCGAATACGTCCCCGCTTCCGGAGCGTACACGTCGAAGGTGACGGCGGTTCCCACCGAAGCGAAGTTATCCACAAAGCCCGTGCCTTCATAGCCGGCATGGTTGGTGTTCACCGTGGTGTCGGTCAGCTCGGCAAACTCGGCCTCGTACGGCACTTCCTGAACGCCGTTGAGGACGATGCTGCGGCTGCCGGACGACGACGGAACCCGCACGTAGGTCAGATGCTGCGCGGCATCGTAATACCAGCCGCTGCCGGCGGTTTTAAAGGCGTTGAAATCGGTGTACTGGGTCAGCGCCGCGGTCCCCAACTGAACGGAGGCCGGGCAGCTGGTATACACCTGCAGGGAGGTGACGCTGTCGGAGGACGGCAGAGTGACCGTCACCTGGCTCTGGTCATACGCCTCGTTAACCGTGATCTGCTCCTGCGTTTCGTTGACATAGTCGTAATACTGATAGGACGTGGCGTCCTTCGGATAGATCCGGTAGGTTTCATTGATGTAGGAATCGGTGCTGTTGCCCACGGACCCGCCGAAGTCGTAATCCGCGTTCAGGTTCATCGGGACGACCGAACCGGCCTTGACGAACACCGGCAGGGCATCCAGGCCCGCGTAATAGGTGATGACTTGGTTGCCCGGACGCCGGCTCCCCCAGAACAGGTCGATCCACTCGCCTTCCGGCAGATAGATCAGCTTGCTGGTCTGGCCTTCGTTCTCAATCGGCGCCACCAGCAGCGCGTCGCCCAGCATATACTGGAACTCCATCTGCGCCGCCGTCGCGTCGTCCGGATACTCATACGCCATCGAACGCATCATCGGGATACCGGTGTCGCTGGTAAACTTCGCATTGTTATACAGGTAGGGGATCAGGCTCATGCGGTAGTTGGCGAATTTCCGGTAAATGTTGATGCAGTCGATATCGCCGGTACGCTCATACATGTTCCACGGAGTGCGCGCCACGCTGGGATTCGGGTCGCCGCCCCATTCGGAGTGGAGCTGCATGATGGGCGAGAACGCCGCCTGGGCGACGCTGCGCTTGTACAGCTCGGTGGTGGGGATCTCCCCGCTGAAGCCCGCCAGGTCCCAGGTGGTGAAGGGAACGCCGGACATCGAGGCATTCATGGTTGCGCGCATGGCGTCGCGGTAGGCGCTGAACGTGGAATTCTGGTCGCCCGTCCACGCAACCGGATGCTGGCCGGCTCCCGCACCGCCGGCGCGGAAGAAGGTGAGCGCATCCTCGTTGTACTGCTTGGCGAAATCATAATACGCCTGTACATACAGGTCGGGATACAGGTTGCGGAGCTCGTCCCCCTTGATCCCGGCATAGGAGGTGATGCCGCGGCCCCAGACGAATTCACCGCCGTCGCACTTGAAGCCGTCGATGCCGACTTCCTCCAGCAGATATTTCCGCTTGTTCAGCATCCAGCTGACCGCGTCGGGATTGGTGAAATCGATCGAATAAGCGTTGGTATACCATCCGCCCGGATTCAGATAGGGCGTGCCGTCCGCGTTCTTCAGGAAATAGCCCTGCTCCAGCCCATATGCGATATCCGTGGCGAGCTGCTGCGGCCGGGTGTTGGGATCGTTCTTGACCAGCGGCAGCTGCCAGAGCAGAACTCGGATGCCGTTCTCATGGATGAGGTCGATCATCCCTTCGGGGTCGGGATACCGGCCGCCGTGCGTGAAGTCGTCGGCGGAGGGCACCCAGTCGCCGGTGTGCTGCTCATGCTGGGAGCCGGCGAACATGTAGAAGGTTTCCTCATCCGCCCAGGCCTCCAGAACCATTCCCGTGGTGGGGATGTTGTACTGGTTGGTCTTGGCGATCTGCTCTTCCACTTCGGACTGCTTGTTCCACTCGTTGGCCGAAATCCAGGGGCCGAACGCCCACACGGGCGGCAGCTCCGGCTTTTCGATCACATCGGTGTACTGCTGGCTGATCTCCTTGGGCGTGCCGGTGAAGAAGTACAGATCCATGCCCTGGTTGACCGAACCGCCCGCATTCGCGCGGATGGTCGCCCGGTCGGTGGAATCCGTCGCCAGCCGGTACTGGGTGTAATAGGTGGAATTCAGATAGGTTCCGTAGCCCTGATTTGAGAAGTAGTAGGGGATGGGCAGATAGGTCTTGTTCCCCTGATCCAGATACCAGTTGACCGCGTAGATATCCACGTTGTTCCCGCGCTGGTTCAGGGTGTCGTACCGCATGCCGAAGCCGGCAAAGCTCTCGTCCGCCGGCGTGAACAGGTTTTCCTCCACCTGGTTGACGTAGTCGGTGCCGTTGGTCTTAAACGCCAGGCTGCGGTATGAGCCGCGGTCGGACTCCTTGGTGATCAGCTCGCCGTCCGCATCGTAAACCTCCATCTTATAAGGAGACTTGTAGATCTTCAGGCTGACCGACGGTCCGTAAATCCAGACATAGGCCGGGTTTGACTGATCCACCGTATAATCGGTGGAACCGGTCGCCCAGGTCGGAGCCGTGAACGGCTCAAACTGCAGGCGGAAATAGCCCTCGTCGGGGAAGGAAATGCTGATCTTCGGCGAGGTCAGCCCCGCCTCGGACGTGCAGGCCAGCTCCACCCGGTTGTCATGGTCGGTGACCGTGGTGACATCGTCCACCGCATCCCAGTCCGTGACGATAAAGCTGAAGGGGCCGATCTGCTTGGCGTTCTGCTGGTACTGGTCCGCGTGGACGTAATACTCGATCACGTCGCCCTTCGCAAAGCTGCCCAGCGCGGCCTCCCAATAGGTATCGTTGCCGCTGTTGTACTTCCAATCCGCATTGACAACCGGCTGTTCCACACCGTTTTTCGTCCAGGTCACCCACACGGCGTCGCCGTCCTCAAGCGGCCAGGTCTTGGACTTGATGTAGACGTTTTCTCCAGCTCCGGGGTCGCGGGGATACCGTTCGCACGGTTCCGTCCCGATCTCCTTGTCCCCGTACAGGTCGTCATGCCCGGTTGGGTCGTGCCAGACGCCGTCCAGCGCCAGGGCGCTCAGCGCGGTGATGCTGCACAGGGCCACGGCGGCCAGCATGGCCGTCAGCCGCTGAAGCCGTTTTCTCATCAAAACTCCTCCTTTTTTTAAAATTCTGGTATACCGAAGCCATGCAGTCCCATAGGTTTCCAGGCATCCTCCTCTTTTCCATTCCGTCGCAGGTGTATATACGGCAAAGGCTCGCTTTGGGATACAAGCCTGATCCCACCAATACCATGCGGTTTACAAACCCCACTCGATTGGAACTATTATATAATATAGTGTATATAATTCACAATTTAATTCGACTTTTTCCCCTGCTTGTCCACAAATACCTGATGAGGACACGCAGGGGTCATATCCATCCCGGGATGGTTCCAGCGGCAGGCAAGCCCGCCTAACCGGCTCGGTGATCGGTCCGCCCTTCCAGCCGGTATTCCGGTCGGCAGCCGGTAATATTCCCTATTTACACAATCCGGAGCAGCTCGCTCAAACGGCAGAGCTTTACGTCGGCCTGCGGGCAGTCCCGGGCCGGGCCGACGGCCGCCGCGGCAAAACCGCCCGCCTTGGCCGCGAGGATGCCGCTCTGCGCATCCTCCACCACCAGGCACTCGGCCGGCTCCAGCCCCAGCAGCGAGGCGGCGAGGAGGAAAACCTCCGGGTCGGGCTTGGAGCGGACGATCATGCTGCCGTCCGCCACCGCGTCAAAGGTATCGCTCAGCCCGATCCGGCGCAGAATGTTCTGCGTGTTCCGGCTGGAGGAACCGACCGCCATGGCGATCCCCCGCAGCCTGAGCTCCTCCAGGGTTTCCGGCACCTCGGGCAGAATATCCGCCGGAGTCAGGCTTTCCAGCAGTTCCACATAGCGGCGGTTCTTTTCCTCCGCAAACCGCACCTTCTCCTCGTCCGAGAGAGGGTGGTTCCCCACCCGGCAGATGATCTCCACGCTCTCCATCCGGCTGACTCCGCGCAGAAGATCGTTGTCCTTCGGGGTGAAAGGAATCCCCCAGCGCCGGCTGGTTTCCACCCACGCCTGACAGTGCAGGGCGTCGGTGGAGACAAGCACCCCGTCCAAATCAAAAATAACGCCTTTAACCACGCGCTCCGCCTCTCTTTTCCCGTTTTTCCGCAGGCGTCCGCCCTTGCGGCGAAGGCCCCATTTACCAGCCGTCCCCGCACAGGACGACACCCGCGTCCGGCGCTCCGCCGGACCGCCGGATTTCCCCATCGGCCGAAACCGTGACGGTTTCCTCGGCGCCGCCGACATAATCATACCAGGTGTATTCCCCGCCGCCCGGGAAAGCCCAGAACGTCAGGTTCTGATAAGCGTCCACCCCGTTCCCCACCGAGCTGCCCAGCTCGCCGGAGGCGCCGAGGTTCAGCGGCAAGACGCTTCCTTCTTTCACGAATACAGGAAGGCTCCCGACCGGGCAGTCCACCGTGTGGCTGCCGGCGGCGTAGGTCTTCCCGTCAAACAGGCCGTACCAGGTGCCTTCGGGGAGGTAGACCTCCACCGTGTCCGCCCCCGTCTCGACCGCCGGGGCAACCAGCAGGCTGCCGCCAAGCATGTACTGGAATTCATAGCCAGCCGCCGTTTTGTCCTCCGGGAAAGCATAGGCCATGCTCCGCATCAAAGGCTCGCCGGTGCGGCTGGAATGCCGCGCTTCGGTATACAGATAGGGCAGCAGATTCATCCGCACGTTGGCAAAATAGCGGTAGGTGTCCAGACAGGCGTCGTCCCCCTTGCGCTCGGCCATATTCCAGGGGGTGCGTGCCTGGCTGGGCTCCGGGTCCCCGCTGGTTTCGGAATGCACCTGCATCACCGGGGAGAAAGCCGCCTGGGCCACCGCCCGCTGATACAGCTCCGCCGTCGGGACATCCCCGCTGAATCCGGCGATATCCCACGCCACAAAGGGGATGCCCGACATGGAGGCGCTCAGGGTAGCGCGCAGGGCGTCTTCAAACGCCTCCTGGGTGGATCTCTGATCTCCGATCCAGCACAGCGGATGGCTCTGCATCGAGGCGCCGCCCGCCCGGCTGAAGGTCACGGCGTCCGGGACATAGGTGCGGGAATAATCGAAATACGCCTGGGCGTACAGGTCGGGATATACGTTGCGCAGCTCGTCGCCCTTCCGGCCGTCGGAGGCGGTCACATCCCGGCCCCAGACAAACTCCCCGCCGTCGGTTTTGAAGCCGTCGATCCCGATTTCGTCCAGCAGGTATTTCCGCTTGGACAAAAACCAGTCGACCGCGTCCGTATTGGTGAAATCCAGCAGCAGGCTGTTGCCGAACCACGTGCCGTTGGGAAGGCGGTACGCGCTCCCGTCCCCGTTTTCGAGGACGTAGCCCTGCTCGATCGCATACTGCTGGTCAAGCTTGGACTGGACGGTCGCGCTTCCATCAAACTTGAGCACCGGGATCTGCCAGAGCAGGACGCGGATGCCCGCCTCGTGCAGGGCGTCCACCATCCCCTTGGGGTCCGGCCACCGGCCGCCGAAGGTGAAGTCGTCCAGCTTCGGGATAAAGGCGCCGTCGGTTGTCTCAAATTGGGAATCGTTCCAGGTGTAGAAGGTCTGTTCGTCGCTCCACGCCTCCAGCACGATCACCGAGGTGGGAATGTCGTGCTCCACCGTCTGTTCGAGCTGTTCCATCACCTCGGACTGACGGTTCCATTCGTTGGCAGATATCCAGGGGCCGAACGCCCACACCGGCGGAAGGACCGGCTTGCCGGCAACGGCGGCATAACCCTCCGCGATCGCGGCATTGTCCCCGGCAAACAGGTAAAAATCCGTGCCGCCGTCCCCGGTAACGGTCTCCACGGTGCAGACATTCTCCCTTTCGGTATCAATGGAAAAGCGGGAATAGTAGGTCGAGTCCACAAACAGCCCGTAGGTATCGGGGACGAAATAGTAGGGCACCGGGGTATAGGTTTCCCCCACCTGGTCGGTGTACCAGTTGACACAGTAAATATCCACGTCCTTTTCCCGCTGGTTAAGGGAATCGTACTTCATCCCGAAGCCGTAAAAGCCCTGCTCCTCCGGCGCCTGCAGATTCAGGCGGATTCCCCGCACCTTCTCCCCGTCGGTAAGGAGCTGGAGCCCGTCTCCTTCCCCGGTATCCCGGACCAGGAGGTTCCCCGCCTCGTCCGTCAGCGAGAGGGCGTAGGGCTGCGCCTCCATCGTCAGGGTCAGGCTGCCGAACGGAAGAGACAGCGTCCCTTCCGCCGTCTCCCATTCCGCCGGCTGCGCCGCCTCCTCCTGCAAAGGTTCCACCGTCATGCGGACCGTCCCGTCCTGCGACGACGACAGTGAAGCCACGGGGGACAGGGAGGCGGTCTTCAGCCGTAGCCGCACCTCTCCGTCCTGCCGGGACAGGCTTTCCACCCGTTCCACCGGCTCCCACTGGAGGACCGAAAAGGAATAGGGACCGAGTTGCGCCATCACATCCGCCGGATCGTCTTCCTTTAAGGCGCACAGCCTATATTCCACCCGGTCGCCCTGTTCAAAGGGGCCGAGCGTGCCCACAAATTTCTTTTTGGAAAGGCCGTTATCCTGCAGCACAGCGGTCTGCCGGCAGGTCACCGGCTCCTGGACCACGCCGTTGAGAGCCCATTCCAGCCGGACGGCGCCCGCTCCCGGCCGCCAGAGCGAGACGGCGATCTCCACTTCCTCTCCCGCCTGCGGGTCGCGGGGAGTGCGCTGCCACCAGATTTCCGGCGCCTCCTTGCTGCCGTAAAGCTGGTCGCGGCCAAACGGCTCATGAGCGATGCCCTCGGCCTTCAGCACGGCGGCTTCGGTAAAGGCCGGGCCGGGGTCGGCAGAAACCGGATCGGAACCCGCGCGGCGGCATCCCGTCCCCGGGACCAGCAGGCAAAGGGCGGCGCACAGGGCGGTAAGAACCAGCGTTTTCCGCTTCATACAACAAGCACATCCTTTCATGCAGCTGAAAAATTCCCCTCCGGGGAAACGGAGGACGGGTTTATTCGCCCGTGATGCCGGTGCGCTCGATGCTCTCGACAAACTGCTTTTGCAGGATGAGGTAAAGCACCACCAGCGGCAGGATGGTCAGCAGCGTTCCCGCCAGGCGGATCGCTTCGTTCAGCGCGCCGCCGGTGCTTAACTGCGCCGAAGAATACAGCTTGTTAAACTTATCCACAAACTGCTCCAGATGCATGGGCAGGGTGGTTGCCGCGCCCATCGAATACTGCGCCACCTGGGTGGTGTTGTTCCAGGTCCAGATGAAGGAGAACAGGAAGCAGACCACGATGGCGGGCACCGCCATCGGCAGCGCAATGCGCAGGAATACGCGGATCCGTCCCGCTCCGTCGATCTGCGCCGCTTCGTCCAGCGACTTGGGATAGCTGGAGAAAAACTGCCAGTAAACCAGGAGGAAAACCGAGCTTTTAATCCCCTGCCCCAAAACGGCGATCAGATACGTCGGCCAGATGGTGCCGACCAGCCCATAGCTGTTGAACAGGAGATACCGCGGAATCATGGTGACCTGCTCCGGAATCAGGAAGATGAACACAGCCAGAGCAATCCACACCTTCTTGAAAGGGACCGGGAACCGCCCGAGCGCATAACCCGAAAGGGCCAGCACCGCCGTTTGAAAAACGGAGGGAAGCACCGTCATAATCAGGGAGTCCTTCAGACCATCCCAGAACTCCAGCGTTTTTCCCGCCTTGATAAAATTCTCCAGCGACAGTTGATGGGGAACCCAGGTCACAGTGGAATCCACCAGGTCCTTGGAATCCATAAAGCTGGTGGAAAGCATGTACAGAATGGGGTAAACGAACACAAAGCCGAGACCGGTCAGAATCACGTAGGTGGCCAGCTTGCTGACAAAGCCGCTCTTCTCCGCGTTGCCAAGGAAGAACCGGCGGACCTTATACAGGATTTGCCTACGCTTTTCCGCGGCGCCTGGCCCTTTGTTCATCGTGCTGTCTGCGCTTTTCATCCCGAGCCCTCCTTACTTCCTTCCAGTTGTTCAGCAACAAAAACGCAATGACCATCAGCACCAGCAGCCCGGCCGCATAAATCCAGGACTCTGCGGCGGAATAGCTGAAGGGGCGGCCGATGTCCTGCATATCCTCGACGATCTTTTGGTTGGTGGGGTCGCTGGCAAAGGTGCCCATTTCCACAATGGTGTAAATGGTGTTCAGCAGGATAATCGGCTTGAGGTGGGGCAGGGTAATCTTCCAAAAGCTCTCCCATACCGAAGCCCCGTCGATGGATGCCACCTCGTACATCGAGCGGTCCACCTTCTGCAGCGCGGCCAGGAAGATGATAGTCTGCACGCCGGAGAACCAAAGGATCTGCACAAAGCTGTTCAAAAAGGTCAGCAATGTCTGTGCCCAGAAGGAATCCACGGTTTGAAGAAGCCCCGCCACATTGAAAATGTTGATGTCAATGGTCATGGCCGAGGTCTCGGTCAGCAGCTCCGACATGACCGGGCCGCTCATGATAATCACCGGCAGGAAAAAGATCAGGCGGTAAATCGCCCGGCCCCGGAACTTCTGATTCAGCAGCAGGCTGATGATCAGGGCGAACACCACCGTAAGCGGGGTGCCCATCAGCACGGAGCTCAGCGAACTCATCAGCTTGGTGGGAAATTCCGTATCCACGGCGAAGGCCTGGCGGAAATATTCCCAGCCCACCGGCTCGAAGGAGATCTTGCCCGGGGTGATCACCACCTGGTTGAAGCTGATGATAATGGAATAAATCAGCGGATAAGCGGTGATGGCGAAAAAGCCGATCAGCCAGGGCAGGAAGAAAAGCAGCCCCGCCAGGGCGTCCCGCCGCTTATTGGTCATATGGAAAACGGACATCCGGCGCCTGCTCACGCCTTCGGCCGAGTCGCCGGAAGCCCGGCGCTTCTTCATACGCATACCCCTTATACCCCTTCCTTTCCACCGGCTTATCCGGCGACGACCCGGTAGCCGAACGGCTCCACGGTTACGCCGCCGTCCGTCATGGATTCGCCCGTGTAGTTGACATATACCTTCACGCCGTTTTCATAGGTAACCTGAATAAATCCGTCGGACAGGGCGCGGTGGGAAACCATCGCCTGTCCCCGCACCGGCTGAAGCGCCTCCTCCACGGTGGCGTACGCTTCCCGGATAAAGCTCTCCCAATCGTCGAAATTGGTGGAGAAATAATCCTCCTGCGTGGTTTTGTACAAGTCCTCGCTGGGGCATTCCGTCACCGTGAAGGAAGGGGAAATCCCATATTCGACCATCCGCAGCAGCCGTTCGCTGGAATAGGTGCCGGTATTAAGCGGCGTCCCGAACAGCTCCATGCTCCCGCTGAGCACAATCTGCAGGAAGGGGACCGTATCGGTTTCAAACAGGTACTGGCTGCTTGCCAGGGGGACGTTGTAAAATTCGGAGGCATATTTCCAAAGGTATTGGTTGGGCTGATACAGCGGGATGGACTTCCCGGCCGCCAGCGTTTCCACCAGAGAAAGGAAATTGGCCAGGTTTTCCGCCCGTGTAACCTCTTTGCCGGTGGTAAAGTCGCCGTACAGCCGGTAGGAAAGCCCATCCACCGCAAAGACCGGCGAATCCGCATAGTAACCGCGGTTCATGGCCTTCTCCACACGGTTTTCCGCTTCGGTGTAACGATAAAAATACGTGTCCGGATACAGCAGAGTACCGTTCTGGCGCACTATACGAATCACCAGGTTGGACAGGGTATTCGCCGCCTCGCTGCGCTGATTGATCTGGTCCACATTGGCGCTCACGGGGTCGATATGCCAATAGAACCGGCCGCCCTGCGAGGCCACCTGCTCGGACAGCGCCGCAAAGTCCTGCCTGCCGCCGAGCTTGCCCAACAGAGGATTCCCCGCCTCGTCGTTTTTGGTATATCCCTGAAAGACCACCGAAAGGTTGGTGATCCCGTCCGCAGACAGCCGGCGGACCATTTCCTGCGCGTCCTCCGCCTTGGTAAACACCCGCACCGACATCCCGAGGAATTCGTCGCGCAGTCCCGCGCCGAGGATCTCCAGGCGCAGAGGCAGGGGGGAATCCGCGTCCACCGAGCCGGGGAGCGCGCCGCTTTCCTCCAGCAGCCCGCGGTAGAAGACGGCCATGCCGTCATAGTTCGCCTCTTCGCCGTCCAGAATGTAGAGGGACAGAGAAGGCGACAGCTCATTCCGGTGCTCCTGCGGGACAATCGCGCCGGTCCCCTCCTTCCGGTTGACGCTCAGATTGTATTTCTGCCGGAATTCAAACCGGACCGCCGCCCAGTTGTAAGGATTGTTCGGCGCCGCCGGGTTCGCCACAATGCTCGCGTATTCCGCGCCGCTGTCAATGACGCCGAAAAAGGCGTTCTGGTACGCGCCGTGAACAACGCCGTACACCGGCATCAGAATCTGCGGGTCTTCTACGATATAATCGTTGGGCCGGTAGGCCTGCAGGTCGGACGGGTCCGCCAGCACGTCGATCGCCAGATCCTTGCCGTACACCTTCTTATCGAAGGCGGCCGAATAGTTGGTCGGTTTCTGAAAACGGATCAGGGCGCCCGACCCGTCCGGCACAAAGAGATAGCCGTCCTGCTCGTCGCCGTAGCCCGAGCCCAGAAAGGGCAGGAAGGTCAGGGATTTAAGGGTGAATCCCTCCCCTTCGGTAATCGAATCCTCATCCACGGACAGCTGAAGGCGGTTGCCTTCCAGGGTGACCTTCACTTCAAAGGAAAGACCCAGCTCGCCGTATTCGGCGCGGCAGGTAAAGCCGTTGCCGAGCATGGTATAGGAGGTAGCGGCGTTCCCGGTCATGCCGTATCGTTTGGACACCCCGGACTCGTCAAAGCATTCGACCGCCGCAATCGCGTTCCCGTAGTTGTTCCAGCTGGTGTTCAGCCCCTCCGCGTCCTCCACGGGCAGGGCGCCCCAAACGTAACCGGTGTGCTTGTTTCTCAGCCGGACGGTGTTCCATTCCCTGCTCAGCCAGAGTTCCGCGTCGGCGGACTCCGCCGCCAGTTCAAACCCTTCCAGGCCGAACCGGCTTGCCACCTCCTCGTCGGAAAAGGGATGGACCTGCCGGTTGGAATTGGCCTCCATCGTATCGGCACGCAAAGGCACGGTCTGGGTGGGAGGCGGCGCCTCCTCCTCGGTATACGCCGCCTGGGAATAGCCCAGAATCAGGGAGGCGCTCAGCCCGATCATCACCGCGGCCGCCGCCGCTTTACGAAAACGCACGATACCGCACCTCCTCGAATACCTCGCTCAAAAAGTCCACCAGTTCGTTCCACAGAATATACAGGATAATCAGCGCCAGCACGGCGATAATGATAAACGCGATGGTCAGCAGGAGATTGCCGACCGTCTTCCACGGGGTGTAGCTGTGGGTTTCCTTCACCGCCAGATAAAGGAGGACCAGGGTGTACCCCAGGATCAGCAGGTTGCAGAAGCTGTAGATAAACGCCTCGCTGTTGGTCATGACATGGGACAGGATGGTTAAGATCGGCGTGAAGACGATATAGGGGGCGAACATATACCCGCAGGCCACATAGGCGTTCTTCAGGCTGCCCTCGCCGTCGTTGATGGAGCTGATCAGATAGCTGCCCAGCACAAAGAGGAGAACCGGCGCAATGATGGTCAGCGCCACAATCGCCGGATCCTGCCAGTAGTTCAATCCTCCGCCGAAAATGAAGGAGGTGAAGCCCATGCTGAACAGGCAGACGATAAAGGCCAGCACATAGAGGATGCTTGCGCCCAGCACGCTCCCCCGCAGCCCGTGCTTGAGGTCATAATAGCAGTCAATGGGATGCCTCATCATGTAAAACGGGTCGACCAGCAGGTCGCGCACCAGCCGATGCCGGCCTTTGACCCGCCGCCATCCGGCCGTTACCGGCGCCAGGTAATCAACCCTGCGCCGCACCAGCCAGAGCACGAGGAACACCACCGCGATGCAGAAAATCCCAATCAGAATCGCCGCCATGTTCTCGCTCAGCCAGAGGCTGCGCAGCTTCCAGTAGCAGTCGGAATACCGGGACCCCTGGTAGATGGTTTTATAATGCTCCGCCGCCGTCTCATACTCCCCCAGCTGGAACATCGCGTTGGCATAGCCGAAATGGGCCATCTCGGCGGTGGGGTTCATGCGGAGGATTTCGGTCCAGCCCTCCAGGCTTTTCTCATATTCCCCCGCGTTGTAATCCAGGTTGGCCTGATGGATCAGGTTGGCGTAGCTGGTCGGATAAAAAGTCTGAATCAGGCCCCGTTCCTTGTCCAGGATGTAAAGATTGTACGCGTCGTCCACCTCGATGGCGCTGACCACGGCGGTCAGGCCGTTCCGGTCGCTGGAAGCCGCCCGCCCGCCGAAGAGCAGGAGCAGGTTCCCCTCGTTGTCGAACTCCTCGATCGAGCCGGTGCTGGTGACGGCGAAAATCTCGCCCCATGGGGAGACCGCCACGTCCACATAATTGTCTTCTCCCCAGATTTCCCCTGTGCCGGAAAACACATTGACGCCGGCCAGATTCAGCTTTTTGATCGCCTGATCGGCGTCCTGCTGGGTGACCGAATACACCAGATTGCTGGAATCCACATCCAGAGAAACGATGTTCGGCGGCGTATGGAAAAAGAGCTTATCCTTCTGCTCGTCGGTATAGAAGGTGTCCTGAAACCACTCGGTGAAGGAAAGGGCGCCGGTTTTGTTGGCGCCGAAAAAGCCGTTGAAGGTTCCGTCGGCGTTGAATTGCAGGATCCCTTCGTAGGTGCCTTCGCTCAGGGCGAAGATATTGCCGAAGCTGTCCACATCCACCCTCTTGGGCTTATAGGGGCTGGAGCCGTAGATGACCTCCTCCGGCCGGCCGATGCGCTGCTGGAGATTGCCGGACGGCGAGAGGATCACCAGCTCCGACGCGCCGTAATCGGCAACGAACATCCGGCCGTCCTCGGTGACCGCGATCCCCGTCGGGGTGTCAAGCAGCTCCTCCCCAAAGTAGTCCAGCTCGCCGGTTTCCAGTTCATACCGTACAATCCGGGCGTTCCCGCTGTCCGCGATATATAGCGCCCCGTCCCGGTAGTACAGATCCTCCGGCGCGCTGAGCCCGATATCGGACAGATACGTCCCGCCGGGCAGGTAACCGTCCTGGGTGCGGATGTAGCCGTTCCAGTCGATCGCCAGGGTATAGGTGTAAGCCGTGCTCTCAATGGCGGAGGCGGGCAGCGATACAGCCAGCGCCGCCGCAGCCGCCATACATAAGCCGAGCCCTTTTTTCATCCATCGTTTCCATCGGGAACGCTGCTTCATAGGATTGGCCCTTCCTTTCTGCGGACGCGGAAACGGCGCTGCCGGAGACGGCCGTCCCGGGACGGCAGCCGTTTCCCCCGCTTATTTCATGCCGGAGTGGGACATCGTATTCATAACCCGGCTCTGAAGAATGATGAACAGAACCAGATTGGGCACAAACATGATCAGCGTGCCCGCTGCCTGGATACCGAGGCCGGCGATCGTATTGCCGGTGAGCTGCCCGACCATCGCGTTGGCATTGCCGCTTGTCGCGGTCAGGGTGGTCATATAAAACGCAAAGTTCTTAAGGGCCTCGTTGTTGATATAGTAGTTCGAAGCCTCCAGGCTGTTCCAGCTGGACTGGAAGGCGAGAATCGCCACGGTCGCCAGCGCCGGGGTGATATTGGGAACCACGATTTTACGCAGGATGTAAAAGTCCCCCGCGCCGTCGATCTGCGCCGCCTCCACGACCTCGTTGGGGAAGCTGTCGATAAACTGCTTGACAAGGAACAGCCCGACCGGCAGCGCCACCAGCGGGACAATGTGAGCGAAGATGCTGTCGATCATCCCCAGGCCGTACACGATCATGTAGCGGGGGATGGCTACGGCAACCGGAACGAACATCAGCGCCGCCTCATTGACGCCGAAGAGGAAGTTCTTCAGCCGGTACTGCTTTTTGGACATGCAGTAGGCCGCCATCACGGTGATGAGCAGAGTCAGCAGCATGACCGCGAGGGTGGTGAAAATGCTGTTGAACAGATACCGGCTCATCGGAATCGCCTTGTTGGCCGAGGTGGCCGACAGATTGCGGAAATTGTCCAGCGTCGGACGGGTCGTGATGAATTTCGGCGGATAGACCAGCAGCTCATCCAGCGGCTTGAAGGCGTTTGAAAAAATGAAGACAATCGGCAGCGCCGTCAGCAGCACGATGGGGATGAGATACACGTAAAATTTGATCTGCGTACGGTCGAACCGGCGGGGATTAATCCCCATAATCCGGATTTTGTTCTTCTTTTTCACCCTCTCACCCCCTTATTCTTTGTCTGCAAACAGTTTCTTGGCAATCTGGGAGATAACCCACACCAGAATCAGCAGGATCACCGAAACCGCCGCACCGTACCCCATTTCGTACCGGACGAAGGCGTGTTCCTCCGCATGGGTAACCAGCAGCTGCCCGGCATAGCCCGGAGTCGGGTTGGCCCCGGTCAGCAGCACGCCGATGGACCCGTTCTGGAAGGTGTTCACAATCGCCATAATGGCGCCGAAGAGCATCTGCGGCCGCACCGCAGGAATGGTGACGTAAATGATCTCCTGAAAGCGGTTGGTCACGCCGTCTATGTAGGCCGCTTCGTACAGGTCCTTATCCACATTGAGGATACCGGCCAGCATGGCCAGGAAGCCGATGCCCATGCTGCTCCAGAGGGAAACCACGATCATGATGGGCAGCAGGTAAGCGCCGTCGCTCAGCCAGAGGATCGGCTTCTGGATAAAGTCGTATTTCAGCAGAAAAGCGTTCAGGTACCCCACCTTGTCGCCGGCAAATACCACCTGCCACACGGTGGACAGCATCACGCCGCTGGTCATGGAGGGAGAATACAGGATCACCGCCATGACGGTCCGGGGAATCCGGGTGATCTGCGCCAGGGACCAGGCCATGAAGAAAGAGAGGATATAACCGCCCGCTCCCACGATCACGGCGAACTGGATGGTGTTGGGGAGGGCGAACTCCATAAAGGTGGAGTCATCGGTTAAAATGGTGACATAGTTGTCCAGCCCGACAAAATTCGGCGCTTCAATGGAGTTGAAATCGGTAAAGGACAGGCCGATCGCCACCAGGATCGGAATGATGATAAAGGTGATAAACAGCAGCACAAACGGGAGCTGCAGCCAAAATACCGAATGGCGGTTCGCGCTCTGCACGGTCCGCCGGGGCAGGCTGGACACCATCCTCCACACCTTCCGGCTATCGCTCCGGCTTGCATTCCGGCCCTCACTCACTGGAGACCGCCTCCTTTCCCTCCTGCTGGGCAATCAGATCATCGATCAGATGGACGTTGTATTCCTTGACCTTGCTGCCGTCCTCATCGTAGTACCCGAATTCGGTCAGCTTCCGCATCATCTCCCGGTCGGCGGCCAGCGTCGCCTCGTCAATCCGCGGCTGGAAGCTTTCGCCCTCCGTGACGATATCGATCCAAGCATTGCTGACTTCCCGCTCCAGGATGTAGCTGGCCGGGTGGCGGAGCGCCTCCTTCTGCCAGCTCCACTGCTCCAGAATGACTTCCTTGTGCTTGCGCGGATAGGACATCTGGGCAAAGGCCACGTGATTCGCCGTATTCCACACGTAATCCGGACCGTACTTCATCTGCAGGCTGGTGGCATATTCGATCTGGGTTTCGCTGGACAGCCACCATTTGAGGAATTCGTAGCTTTCCTCCGGCATCCTGGTGTTGGAAAAGATCATAGCGGAGCTGGCGGCCGCCGAATAGTACCGTGCGACGGTCCCGTCCTCCTGCACCGTGCCGGGCACCAGGGCGATATCCCAGCGTCCGGACAGCTCCGGCGCGGACATCTGCAGCTGCAGATAGGTGGAGAAGTTGGACACGCCGATGGGCACGGAACCGGACCGGAAAGCGTTGAAGAAGTTCGGCACATTCTGAATCAGGCCGTATACCCGATACAGGTCGGTCATTTCCCGCAGGCCTTTGAGGGTATTGGGGTCGCGGAAATTGGAGGTGAAGCCGTCCGCCGAATAATAATCCCCGCCGTTCTGGAAAATGAAGGCGCCGGTCGCCTCAAAGCTCTTATACCCGACGTTGTTGGCCAGAGGGAGGTTGAAATTCATCGCATTGCGGTGCAGCGCCGGCATCATTTCCTTCACGTCGTCCCAGGTGTCGGGCACCTCCAGTCCCAGCGATTCCAGGATATCGGTGCGGTAAAACAGCACGTAGAAGTCCTGGGTCTCGCTCGCCCCGTAAATGCCGTCCTCATACGCCATGGGGGCGAGCGCCTGCAGGTTGTATTCCGCGCCGTACCAATCCAGGAAATCGTCGTATTCCAGCAGGTTCTTCGCCATGCCGCGCATGGCGAATTCGGCCGGCCGGTAATAGGAAAGCCCGAGCGCGATGTCCGGGTTGCTCCCGGTGGAGTTGGCCAGGGTGATTTTCTTTTCATCCGGCATGATCGAGTACACCACGTCGATGCCGGTCTGTTCGGTAAAGCTCTGCGCGGTCAGCTCCCGCAGCGCCTCCACATACTGGGAGGGCTTGTTGATCCACACGGTCAGCGCGCCGTCCGAGTTCTTCACGTCGACCGCTTCGTTCATCACCGGGGAGAAGGAATAGAAAAACTGCTGGATGCCGGTGACCAGGCCGTCCAGGAAATTGGCGCTGGCGGACGGCAGCCGGGTATCCGCCCCGTGAAGATAAAAGCAGTCGATGCTCAGGTTCTGGTCATATATTTTTGTCAGGGACAGGGCGACCAGCTGCGCCGCCGAACTGGAATCGTCGCTGAGCAGGGCCATCCGGTTCGGGATTTCCCTCGGCTCGGAAGCCAGACGCTCCAGGTTCTGGACCGCCAGGGACAGGTCGCTGGCAAACGCCGGGGCCTCGCCGGTGGCCTCTTCCAGCGTCTGATAGACCGCGCTCAGCCGATCCTGCCAATCCTGAAGGTCCGTCAGGATGTCGGGCATATACTGTAGGATATCCCACGTCCGGTTGGAATCCACCGCCGCCGTATCATCGGAATTGCTGCCCTTGATCCGTTTCATCTGGATGCCGGCGTCGTTGATCTCGTTCACCACAGCCAGCAGTTCCTGATACAGCGCGTCCATCGGGCCGGCCGTCACCTTAAGGGCGATGGTATGCAGCCCGGCGGTGAGATAAATCCCCAGCGGTTCTTCCCCGCCCAGAGTGGCGTTGCCGTAAATATCAATGCCGGTATGGACAAAGGCCATGTCCCGGGCCTCGGCAAAGGGGACCTCCCCGTCCACCTCGATGGTCCGGTAGGCCGCGCCGCCGCTTTTGAGCGGCTGGCTGTATTTGAAGCTCAGATAATAGACCCCGTCCTGCGGCACCTCGACCTCATAGAGCACCTTCTGCCCCATAGTCTTGTTGGACTTATCGTCCGTCGCATTAATCATCTTGACGTAGGGATCGTTCGGCGTCAGGCTGGTATTCTGGACGTTCCGCCCCCGGATATAGGAATCGGATTTCGCCCGGTAGTCCTCCCCTTCAATCCGGAGGATGCCCTCAAACTCCGCCGCATCCGCATACTGCGCGCGGTACTCAGCGTAGGCGAGATCCTCCGAGGGACGGATCAGCCGGATGGAACGCAGCAGAATATCCTGGTTCTGCGCCGTCATAACCAGAGTGTTCTCCCCCGCCTCCAGAGAAAACCGGATCGGCGTGCGGGTGAAATGCTCGTAATCCTCCAAATAGCACAGGGACGGCGCGTCAAGGTACTGCTGGTCCGGAACGACCTCGTTGCCGTACCGGTCCGTGCGCACCTCGGAAACATCGTCCTCCCACAGGAACGGAAGGGAACAGGTGACCTCCGTCCCGCCCAGGGAGACCGTAACCGGGTTTTCAAACATATTTATACTGACCGGTTCATACTCGGCGAGCACCCAATACTCGCCGGGTCCGGGAACATTCAAAGTAATTTCACAGGCGGCATCCACCGACATCAGCACGCCGCCGGCCTGCCTTTCCACACCCTCGCCGGAAACCGGGGCGTCCGGTTCGGAAAGGTCCACTTCCAGCGCCACATCTTCCGGACGATACGACACCCATTTTTCCGAAACGGCGGCGTCGTCCAGCCGATAAACGCGCGGTGTCATCTCCGAGCCGGCTGTTGAGGAATTGCCGGAGCAGCCGATCAGAGAAAGAAACATCGACGCGGCCAGCAGCCCCGCTCCCACCCGGAAGCCTCTTAGTTTTTTCACCGACAACCCCTCCCTGCCCCGCCCCGTCCCTCCCCGGGCAAAGCGGGGAGGGACGGAGGGGCAAATCATGAAAGAAAGAACGGGCCCAAACACAAATCCAAAACGTTTAAGCCTAGATATCTGCCGAATGCCGGACACAACGGACCGGGTATCGGGCGTACCCTATCCAGTCCCTGCCGGGTCTCCGTCATGAAAATCCTCAGCCGTTGGCTTCCACCTTTTCGTTGAAGGTTTTCAGCTGCTCCTGCAGCGCGGCATTGACCATCTCGTCGATCTGCGGGGCAACATCGGCGGCGTTGGCTCTGCCTTCGCGCACATCCGTGATCAGCTTGTTCACTTCATCGGTGAAAACGTTGCTGTAACCGGGGACGATCTTGTTGATGTCGCCGCGGATGGAGTTCTCGGTGCTCTTGTACAGCGCCTTGAAGCCTTCGGTCAGGTTCGGGTTCTCGCCGAATTTGGCAACCACGTCCGGGTGCTGGGTGCAGGGGATGAACCAGGTCTTGAGCAGCTTGGTGTCGCCTTCGACAACCTGTCCGTCGCTGCGGGCCGCAAAGATGTCCAGGCGCTGGAGGTTGCCTTCCACGCCGTAGGTCAGCCACTTCAGAAGCTGGAACGCCGCGTCGGGCTGAGCGCAGGTGCTGGTCAGATACGCGCAGTCCACATGGATCGGGGTTTTGACCGGGGTGTTCTCGTCAAGGCGCGGATACGGCCAGTAATCCCAGTTGATCTTGCATTCGCTGCGCATCCAGTTGTCGTTGTAGGTCGCGTTGGTGCAAAGGAGCGCCATGCCGTTCTTGAAGGTATAATGGGTGTCGTCCTTACCGGTCTCGCCGAACTTCTTGACATAGTCGCTGTCCAGGGAGGTCGTGCCGTCGTCGTTCTTGGGATACCGCATGGTCCAGGCTTCCAGGCCGGGAACGGCGCGCAGCTCCGCCAGGCGGTTCATCGCCGGCACCCACTTGTTGGTGAAATCAAACTTCTGGTTGACGTAATCATACGCCGGGTAGAAGAATCCGTCGTCCTGCGCGGAATACACCTGATCCAGATCCTCCAGGGTGGCGGCGCCGACGGTGTCGCTGGTGATCGCCGCGCGGAGCAGCTCTTCGAACTCGTCAATTGTCCAGTCATAGCTGGGCTTGTCGAGGTTGAGCTCGTCGAGCATGTCGAGATTGATGGTGATTCCCATCGCGTTGAGCTGGCAGGGCAGGGCATACAGCTTGCCGCCGTAGGTGTACGGGTCGGTCATGCCGGAGGGCACGTAATCCGCTTCCCCGTCGTCCTTCATCAGGTCGTCCAGCGCCATGACAAAGCCGCTGGCCACTTGGGGAGCAAAGTCGTTCCAGTCGCACCACATCACATCGGGCATGCTGCCGGAACTGGCCTGGTTGGCAAGGAACTCGTTGAAGGCGCCCGAGGTGGAGCCCTCAAAGGAAATCTCAACGACCTCGATGTTCGGATACTGGGCGCGGAACGCTTCCAGCACCGGCTGCAGCTCCGCTTCCTCCGCGACCGGATAGCCGATGGAAACCTTTCCTTCCATGGAATAGACCGAATCGTCCCCGCCGCCGCTGGTTGTACTGGTGCCTCCGCTCGACGTCTCCTCCGTCGAGGAGCAGCCGCCCATGACCGCCACGGACAATGCTGCCACAAAAACTGCCGACAAGATCCTCTTCAACTTGAACATGGATAATCCTCCTTTTCCCTTGAGTGATAATTTTATGCCAACGGCCGTGATTCACAGCCGCTGAAGCCTTGAGAGCACGGCTTGCGCCGTCTGTTTGGCGTCGTCTCTCCTCTAACGGCCGAGACGCTCCACCTGCGCCCTTTTTCCGTCGATCTGCACCCGGTAGCGCTCGCCGCGGTATTGGAAGCCGAACCGCATCCCCGAAATCTCCCGGGGGAGCTGCGGGGTACAGGAAACGCCGTCGGCATCCGCCCACAGCCCGGCAAAGCCGAAAACAAGAGCCTGCCAGGTCGCCCCCAGCGCCGCGGTGTGAATGCCTTCCCTCGCCGTGTTTTTCATCACGTCGCGCAGGTCCAGGAACAGGCTTTTTTCAAAATACCGGCTCGCTTCCTCCGTCCGTCCGACCTGCGCAGCCATCAGCGCATGGATGCCGAAGCTCAGAGTGGAATCGTGCAGGGTTTTCGGCTCGTAATAATTCCAGGCCGTCCGCTTCTGTTCCGGCGTAAAATCCTTGGGCCGCATGGCCATAAGCATCAGCACGTCGGCCTGCTTGAGCACCTGATAGCGCTGCAGACGGTCGTAGCTGATTTTGTGGTACAGGGGGATGTCGTCCTCCTTGTAATCGGCAGGATTGAGAGGCTCCAGCTTTTCAAAGGTGTCGTCCTGTATCCAGAGCCGGCGCTCCTCGTCGTAGCGGCGAACCGATTTCCGCATCCTGTCCTCCCAGGCCGCCGCTTCCTCCTCGTGAAAATCCAGCCGCTCGCGCAGGGATTCCCACTCGCGGGGGTATTCCTTTTTCATCCGGGCCACGGCGTCCCGCGCCAGCCGCAGGTTTTCGGACGCCAGCCACACGGTGTACAGGTTGTTGGTGGTAACGCCGCAGTATTCGTCCGGCCCCTTGACAAACAGGAGGTTGTAGCGGTCGGACGCTTCGTCGTAGGTAAAGCGTTCCGTCCAGTACCGCGCGGTCTGAATCAGGATTTCCGCCGCGCAATCACGGAAGAAATCGTCGTCCCCGGTCACCTCCAGATACCGGCCCACCGCATACGCGATATCCGCAGTGATGTGGATTTCACAGCAGCCGGTATCCCAGGTGCCGCACTGCTCAAAGCCGGTATCCGAGGCCATCCACGGATAGCGTGCGCCGGGCAGCGAAAAGCCCCGTGCGCTCTTCACCGCATCCTCCAGAGTGTGATAACGGTAAAGCAGGAGGTTTTTGGCCGCCTGGGGGTCGGTATGCAGGAACAGCGGCAGCATGAAGATCTCGGTATCCCAGAAATAGCAGCCCTTATAGCGGCCGTGCATCAGGCCGCGGGCGCCGATGCTGGCGTGCGGGTCGCTGCGGGGGTCGGTCTGGACGAGTTGGAAGATGTTGTAGCGCACGCCGCCCTGCCATTCATCCGGAGCATCCAGCTCCACATCGGCCGCCTGCCAGATCGCATTCCAAGCCGACGCCGTATCCTTCAGCATCCCGTCAAACCCGCGCTGCGCACAGGCGTCCGCCGCCGCGAGCGCCGCTTCGGCAGGGGACGCGCCGTCGCGGTAGCTGTACACCGCCACCAGCTTGTCGACGGTCACGGCCTGGCCTTCATGAACGGGAATGACCGCCTTTTCTCCGGCAAAGGAATCCGCAAAAGCCGGCTCCCAGGCATAATTGCCGCCGTGGTCGTCCAGACGGTATTCCATCGAAACCGCCCGTTTGGAGTAATCGGTCAGGGCGGTAAGCCCTCCGCCCTTCACCGCGGGCCGCAGAGTGATCCTCCCCCAGAGCTGCGCGACCTCGACGTTCTGGGTGAGCTGGTCGTCCGAAATGGGAAGATTCACCACCCCGCCGTCGATGCCGGCCGTCAGCGTCACCTCGCCGTCGTAGTTTTCCGGCGTAAGCCGGATGCGGACGCCCGCTGCATGGACATCCGCCATGCTGAGGAAGCGGACCGTCTCCACCCGCGTGCGCCGCCCCTCCGCGTCCGACGCGACATACCGCCGGGTAAGCGCGCCGTTGCGGAAATCCAGTTCCTCACAGAAGCCGGTGCAGGTGCATTCCCGCAGCTCCCTTCCGTTGAGAACGAGGCGAAACACCGAAAAATCCGGCTGGTTGACCATGTCGGTGGTTCCCGGCTTTATGTACTCGAAAAAGCCGGACAAAAAGGTGGACCGCTCGAATCCGTGTTTCTTCTCTCCCTCGGGCGGATAGCCCCGCACCCCCATATAGCCGTTTCCCTGGCTGAAGACGCTTTCCCGAAAATCCAGGGTTTCCTGAGAACCGTCCTCACAGGAAACGGACCAGGGGGAAATTTTCAGCAATTTCAACTTTTCTGCCTCCTTTCCTCTGTTCCTCTGTTCCATTCTCTCTCCATATTTTCATTCCTGCTGTTTCCTGCTGTTTCCTGTTATTTCCCGCTTTCATTACCGCCCGCCCCGAAGGCCCGGTCGATGGCATAGGCCAGGAAGCCCGCGCAGGTGGCGAAAGCGTCTCCGGTGGCGCTCTCCCCCGTCACCTCATCCACGCTTTCGCAGGCGATGCCGTTGTCCATCACACAGCGCAGGAGATGCTCCCGCGCCGACTCGCGGTTTCCGGAAAGCAGGCTGTTGGCGATGCTCAGCACCCAGGGATGCGGAGCGTGGGGGCAGCCGATTTCCGCAATCGGGCAGCCGGCGAAGGAATAGGGATATTCCTTGCGGCGGATGACGGCCACCGTGTTCCTCCACACCTCGTCCTCCGGGGAGCAAAAGCCCCGGAACGGAAGGAGGAGCAGGCTTCCCGGCGGTTCGTCGTACACATCCCAGCCGCCTTCCAGGTCGACCGACCAGGCGTACATCCGCTTCCCGTCCTTCTCCTTGACGCAGTGGACGGCGATCGCCTCCCTGGTCTGCTCCGCCATGCGGAGCAGCTCCCTGCACCGCTCGGCGGGCCAAATCCCTTCGTACAGCTCCGCCAGATCGCACAGGAGCCGCCAGACCAGCACGTTGTCATAGGTGATATAGGGATAGACGCGCAGGTCGTCGGTGGGCTGCAGCATGGTTTCATACAGCGCCGCCTCGGGGTGCTTCTTTTCGGCCAGGCGGCTCAAAATCCTTTCCACCCCGGAGGCGATTTCCGCCCGGGTGAGGACGGAACGGTCGCCGGTTTCCCGGACGTAGCCGGCCAGGGCCAGAACCGGCGCGCAGAGCTCATCCAGCTCAAAGCCGGGCTCCAGCACCGTGCCGTCGATAAAGCGGCTATGGATGCCCACATTGCGCCCCTGCCGTCCAAACACATACCCGAGCATCTCGCGGGCATAGGCGGGGTCGGCCATCAGGATGGCCGGAAAGCTCCACAGCAGGCTGTCCCGGTCCCAGTAAGCCGCGCTCACATAATACCGCGGGCTGCGGGAGGTGACCAGCACCAGCTCTTCGGTGTCCAGCGTCACGCCGGAACCGAAGAAAAAGCTGAAAAACATATTGACATTGAGCAGCTCATCCAGTTTCGGATTGCCGGCGGACCGCTCTCTTGCCGCCAGCCAGCGGCTGGTTTTCTCATATTCGGCGTCAAACCCCTGCCGGAGCATTTCCTTGGCGGAGGTTGCCGCGGCCACCTCCTCAAAGCCGACGCCGAACCAGTAATTTTCCGCATCCGCCGCGCCGGGCTCCAGCGTTTCCTCCCGGTACAGGCAGTAGGATACGGCGCCGTCCCGGCCCTGGCTGTACAGCGACCGGGTGCGGGAGGCCTCCGGCTGCTCGGTGTAAATGGGAGCAAAGGCGAAAAGGGAAACGCCCGCCCGCATATCCATGACAAACGCATGGTTCCAGCCGCTGTTGTACGCGTGCATCTCGCCGCAGACCGGCTTGCTTTCGTTGATGGAATGAATCGTCCGTTCCCATCCGCCCTTCAGCCCATAACGGACCGTATGCGGCCTGCCGTCCCCGTTGACCGCCTTCAGCCGGTAGCAGAACCCGCGCTCTCCCACCGGGGCGAGGAGGACGCCTTCCAGCCGGATGCCGCCGGCCGCCGCGGTAAAGGAAGGGATCCAGTAATGGGCCCGTTCCCAAACAAAATCCTGTAACTCCACCGGCTCGCCGTCAACCTCCACAAACGGGACCATCAGCGGAGAACCGACAATTTCCAGCATTCCCTTCGCCGCCATGTAAAGGATGGAGATTCCCTCCAGCCCGCCGTCCGATTCCCGGATGGTCGGGAGGGAAACCGCCTCGTTTCCCGTTACCAGATAACGCTCCTTCACGCCGCCACCTCTTTCTGTCTGTGCTTATGTTCTTCCTGTTTTCTCACGCCTTCGGGGAATACCGCCGGCCGGCCATCCGCCGGCCAAAGAATTCCGCCGTCTGAAGCGCCGCCTGCACCCCGTTCTCTTCCCCGGCAGCCGCCGCCTCTTCGCAGGCGCTTCCCCATGGAAACACCGTCACCGGTGTCTTCCATGCGCCCTCCAGCCCGGCGCGCCCGCCGCTCACGCGGAGCTCCAGCGCGTTGCCGAATTCGTCTTCGAAAGCCGCGGCGCTGTCGCCCGCCGCAATGAACGCCAGTTCCTCATACCCGTCCAGCCGGTTGGACACCGCCGCCCGCGGGTCGGTTTCCCCCGCGACGAAACGATGGTTCATGTTCAGCGGGAGAACGCCCCCTTCCCGCAGGAAGACGGGAAGCCGGTCCAGCCCGCAGGATACCCAAACCCGGCAGGGGCCGCGGTGAGCTTCCCCGCTCCACAGGTCGTACCAACCGCCCTGCGGAAGATAAACCTCCCGGCCCGTTGCTCCCTCGCACACGATGGGAGCAACCAGCAGGTTGCGGCCGAGCATATATTCGTCGTCCAGTTCCCGCACCGCAGGGTCGTTCGGATAATCATAGACCAGATGCGCCATCATCGGCCGGACAGCGGCCGCGCAGTGCTGCGCCTCCTGCCACAGGTAGGGCAGCAGATTCATCCGCAGGTTGGCGAACAGACGGTAAATCGGCACGATCCGGTCGTCCCGGTTGGCCTCCGCCATATTCCAGGGGCTGCGGTCGTTGTTCCAGTGATCCCGCGCGGTCATGTAATACTGACCATAGCGCGGTTCCGAATGGAACTGCATCACCGGGCAGAAGGCCGCCATCGCCGCGGAGCGGAGATACAGCTCGGTGGAAGGGAAGTCCCCCGCGAAACCGCCGATGTCGAAGCCCCAGAAGGGGACGCCCGACAGCCCGAGGGAAAGCCCCGCCGTCAGCTGGCCCCGCAGTTCCGACCATTCCGAGACCTGGTCGCCCGCCCAATGGATGGGGTGCCTCTGCCCGCCGGTATAGCCCGCGCGGCTGAACAGCACGCCCTGGCCTTCGCCCAGATTCTCCTCCAGGAAACGGTGATACGCGCCCTCGTACTGATTGGGGTAATCGTTGTGGGCCTCCTCCACCGTCCGTCCGTCAAAAAGCCGGGCCGATTCGTCGAACAGAAATTCGCCGCCGTCGGTTTTGAAGCCCGCCACGCCGAGATCCAGAAGATACTTGCGCTTGCCAAACCACCACTTTACGGTTTCAGGATTGGTGAAATCCGGCATCAGGGAATTGCCGAACCAGTTTTCGGTAATCCGATAAGGCGTCCCGTCCTGATTGCGGATGCACAGCCGGTGCTGGATCGCATAGGCCTCGTCCATCTCCAGCTGGGCCGAACGGGGGCCCTGCTGGTATTTGACGACCGGGATCTGCCACAAGATCAGCCGGACGCCGTTGTGCTCCAGCGTCTGGATAAAGCCGCGCGGATCGGGCCATTTCCCCTCCGGCGGAAAGGTAAAGTCCTCATAGGTGAAGGAGCCCTCCGCCTTCGGCGTGTACTGCGCGTCGTTCCATATGTAGAAAGTCTCCTCGTCGCTCCACGCCTCCAGCACCTGGACGGTGGCCGGGATAGCCAGCTCGTTCATCCGGCGGATCTGCTCCAGCGCCTCCTGCTGGGAGTTCCACCCGTTGGAGGACATCCAGGGTCCGAACGCCCATTTGGGCGGGAGCGCCGGCATCCCGGTGTATTCGGCATACTGTGCCAGCTGCTGCGCCGGCTCTCCTGTGAAGAAGCGGCCGGAAAACAGCCTGCCGGTCCGCGGGCAGCGGGAATGCATGACCACCGCAACCCTGTCCGGATGTTCCGTTTTGCGGAAGGAAAACCGCGTCCGCCAGTCTCCCTCCTGCAAAAAGCCGACGCCTTTATCTGTGTAAAAAAACGGGATGGGGAAATAGGTTTTGTCCTTCTGATGGGCGTATTGCTCCACCACCGCCGACAGCGGGGATTTGCCGAGCTGATTGACCGCGTCGAACTTTTCTCCCAGCCCATAAACCGCTTCGCCGGAAACCATCAGCTCCTGCTCCGCTTCGTACACGTTCCCCCGCCGGTCCATCCAGAGCGTAAGCCGGCCGGGCAGCTCGGCAAGCGTCCCTTCCGACGCCGAGAGGAAAACGGAACCGTCCGCCGTCTTGAGGGCCAGCGGGGAAACCAACGGTTTATTTTGTGTGGTAAAATTACTTTTGTATGGTGAATCTGTCAAATAAACGTTTAAGTTGTAGTAGAAAACAGAATCCCGTTCCGTAACAACGCTCCACACGCACTCGGTATTATCGGCCTTATACTTCGCCCGAACCTCCCGTTCGGTGTGTTCGACCTCATAAGGCGCCTCCAGCGTCACCCGGTGCACCGGAGAAAAGCGGAACACCGCGCTTTCCTCTTCTCCGCCTTTATCATGCGCCTTGAACTGATATTCCACCTGCTCCGCCCCACACGGGCAGGAGAAGGAAAACACGCGGGAACAGTCCTCCCTTTTTTCAGCCTGCACCTCGCGCCATTCCGCCGAAGGAACGGCCCTCCACCACAGGACGGCGTCAGCCTCTCCCTGCGCCTCGTCCAGCCGGCAGCCCACCGTTACGCGGGCGCCCTCCTCCGCATACAGCGGGTCCCGCTGAAAGCCGGTGGATATATGCGGAAACAGTCCGCAGGGCAGATGCTTGATCTTCATGGGCTTCCTCCTCGCATATGTTAAAGACTGCGCACGGAATCGCGTTCCACAATCTCCAGCGGAATGGCCACGTCCCTTTTGGGGCTGGACGGGTTATCCACCGCGTCCAGGGCCAGCTCCACGGCAACCCGCCCTTTCTCCTTGATATTCTGCCGCACCGTCGTCAGGCCGGGTGAAGAAATATTAGCGACAAAGATATCGTCAAAACCTACCACCGAGATGTCGCCGGGCACGGACAAGCCGGCTTCGGATACGCCCTTGATCACACCGGCCGCCATAATGTCCGCGGTGGCGAAAATCGCCGTCACATCCGGACAGATGCGGGCGATCTGCCGGGCGGTTTCAATTCCGTATTCATAGCCCACATTTCCGGAAAAGACCAGGTTGCGGTCAAAGGGGAGGCCCGCCTCGTCCAGCGCGTCGCGGTAGCCGAACAGCCGTTTTTGGTTCACTCCCGACGCCTCCACCGCTCCCGAAACAAAGGCGATGCGCCGATGGCCGCGCTGAATCAGATGGTTGGTCGCGAGGTACCCGCCGTGGCGGTCGTTGGTCCCCACCGAATGGAAAAAATGATCGTTCCGGTAGCAATCCACCAGCACCAGAGGGATTTTTGCCTCTTTATAGGCGTCGATGTCGTCCGACGGATAGATGCCCAGAATAATGATGGCGTCCAACCCATGGTTCTGCGCGATTTCCACATAACTCTGGCCGACGCTGGTGCCCGAAATCAACAGGCGGTAGCCCCGGGTACGGGCCGTGTATTCCACGGCGCTCAAAAAATCGCCGTAAAAGGGGTTGCTGAACATGAATTCCTTGCCCGGCTCCGTCTGCGGGATGACCACCCCGATCAGGTTGGACCGGCGGTAGCGAAGCGAACGCGCGGACAGGTTAGGGACATAGCCCAGCCTCTCCACCGCCGCGTTGACCTTGGCAATCGTCTCGGGGGTGATGCTCTCGGAAACCTTATTATTTAAAACGTACGAGATGGTGGCCGTCGAAACGCCCGCCTCTCTGGCCACGTCCCGTATTGTCACACGTCTAGCCATCCTGTCATCTCTTCCTTATCTGTTTAAGTTAAGGATATACCATTATTTAGCAGTTGTCAAGTACCTTGTGCAAAATAATTTTATATTATCCCTTTCTTTTTTGTGCACATGCGTATCTTGCAGCCGTATCTTTTACTGATAGCTTTAAGTAAACAAGTCACACTTTAGCAAAACAAGTGAAAATTTGTTACAAAAGGGAGGCAGGTTTCCCTGCCTCCCTTTTTCCTCCCATTTCCTGCGCCCTTGTGGCTGCCGCTCTCAGGCCGCCGTCCGCGGCGGCGGACAACCGCATCCGCTACTTGCCCGCTTTGCCCTGATTGGCCACCTTCTGCATTTTACGTTCAACCAAAGCCGGGTCGCCCAGAAAGACCTTTTGAAGGACGTGGAAATCCCGGTCGAATTCGTACACCAGAGGGATGCCCGTGGGCAGATTGACCCCCATGATCTGCTCCGGAGTCAGCCCTTCAAAGGTCATGACCAGCGCGCGCAGAGAGTTGCCGTGCGCGGCGATCAGCACCCGTTCGCCGGCAAGCACCCGCGGCCGGATCTCCTGTTCAAAGTAGGGCACCGCCCGGGCGATGGTGGTCCGCAGGCTCTCGGTCAGCGGCAGTGCGGCGGCGTCCACACCGCGGTATTGCTCCTGCAGCGCCGGATTCCGCGGGTCGTGCGGGTCAAGCGCCGGGGGCTCAACGTCGAAGGAGCGGCGCCAGATTCTCACCTGTTCCTCCCCATACTTCTCCGCCGTTTCGGATTTGTTCAGCCCCTGCAGCGCGCCGTAATGCCGTTCATTCAGCTTCCAGCTCTTGACGACCGGCAGCCATTCCCGGTCCATTGCCTCCAGGGCCAGGTTCAGGGTGTGGATCGCCCGCTTGAGGCAGGAGGTATAACAGCGGTCAAAATCCAGCCCGGCCTCCTTCATCAGACGGCCGGCCTCCCCGGCCTCCCGCACGCCTTCCGCCGACAGACCCACGTCGGTCCATCCGGTAAACCGGTTTTCCCGGTTCCACTCGCTCTCTCCATGCCGGACCAGCACCAGTTTCATAACATCCTTCTCCTTTCATCCAAGCGCAGCATCCCGAATCATCATAAGGGAAAATCCAGCCCTAACCCCCAGCGTCCCGGCGTGGGAGCGCTCTCCCGGATGCGCTCCCGGGCCCAGCCCCTCCGCCGCGGCGCAGAGCGGCGCCCCCGCCGCAAAGAACAGCAGCCACGGCGTCAGGGTCCGAAGACCGCCGGCTGCCGGAACAACCAGAATGCCGAAACCGGCTCCACCGCGCCGAAGCGGCCGCCGTACCAAAACGAACGGCCGTCGGACAGCCCCTCCTGCCGCAGAAGGAGGGAAACGGACGCCCCTTCCGGAAAGTTCTGGATACCGGGCCCCAGGGCAAGGGCCAAAGCCGCCCGCCGCGTCGCCGGCTCGCCGGGCCCAAGGGCGGAGGAGAGGCGAGGGAGAGCCCTGCCGCCATCCCCTCCGGGATGTCATACAGAGTGACCACGTGACCGCCGGCACCCGAAGCGTGATCCGCCGCCAGAGCTGCGTTCGGTCCCTCGGGCCGGTCGTTCCCGGGGTGCAGGCGCGGCAGCAGCGCATCCAGCAGCATCAGGAAACCAACGCCCAGGGCAAAACCGCCCGCGGGGGCTACGGCCGCTCAGGCCGGCCGCTTCGCTTCCCCGGTCGCGGGAAGCAGAAGGGTCCACACCGACGCGGCGGTCAGCACCCGGCGGCGAAGCCGGGAAACACCCGTTGGGCGGCGGCGCCCGCGGCCTTCCGGCAGGGAAACGCCATCCCCGCTCCCGGCGTCCTCATCAGGAACGGAAAGCCCGTCCCAACGGCGGCCCATAAAAGCGATTGCGCGAAACCCCTCCTTGTCCCAGTATATGACCCGCCGCCCTTGGATATACGCAGGAGGGTCCCGAATCCTGCCGGCAGAACCGCTTTTCCCAACCCTTCCGCCGGCCCTTCCGCGGCCCTTCCGCCGACCGCGCCGGTTCCCCGTGCTGCGGCCGGCCCTCAGACGGGCCGCGTTTCCGGCCGCAGCCGCCTCCTTCTATGTACTCAGAGCAGCGCCCTTCCCAGCGCTTCACAGGCGGCCAGCGCCGTGTCGTCGGGGGCCTCGTTGCAGATGACGCTGTCGCACGCCAGCAAGGCGCCGTCCCCTCGGCAGGTCTCCTCCCAGGTGCGCATCCACTCGCCGCCCCCCCAGCCGTAGGAGCCGAAAAGCGCGATTTTCCTGCCGCCGAGCTTCGGCTCGCAGGCGGCGAACATCGGCTCAAACTCGCTTTCTTCCAGCTGCTCCGCCCCCATGGACGGGCAGCCGAACGCCACCGCGTCAAATTCCTCCAGCCTGTCTGCGTCAAACCGGGCCGCCGTGAACACGGATGCCTCCGCGCCGGCCGCCTGCACGCCCTCCGCCACCTTGCGGGCCATCTGCTCGGTGTTCCCGGTACCGCTCCAATAGACAACGGCAATTTTGCTCATGGTTTTGTCCCTCGTTTCTCAAAAATTATGTCAAGCCGCCACAGTGAGCTGCCAAACACTCCGTCCTTCCTGCCAGAGACGGGTATACACATCCCGGCATTTTTTGAATTTGGCGAATAGCTTGACGGCTTCGCGCTCGTCGCCGTACACCTTCCAGCAGCCGGAGCACTTGCTGTTGCGCCCTTCGTTTTGAATGAAGCCCTCGACGTCCCCCAGCGGGTAGCCCAGGAACAGGCCGATCTCGTGGGGAAAGCCTCCGTCCGCCCTCAGCCGCCTCCTCAGGGTTTCCAGCGCCGGAACGGGCTGCGCGCTTTCATAGCCGCACTGTCTCAGGAAACGGGCGACCCCCGGCCGGCTCAGGT
The DNA here is from genome assembly GCA_904419875.1 of Candidatus Avimonas caecicola. Classification (GTDB taxonomy): domain Bacteria; phylum Bacillota; class Clostridia; order Oscillospirales; family Acutalibacteraceae; genus Avimonas; species Avimonas caecicola. Next base: position 31,172 of record CAJFTG010000009.1, read on the forward strand.
CCCGGCGCAGGCTCGAACGCCGGCAGACATAAATCAGCGCCGACCGTCGGCCCTCCGCCGGCCGTTCCTGCCGGCGGAGGGCCAGCAGGGAAATCCCCTTGCCGCCGAGCCGCCGGTTCCACTCCTCCAGCTGGCTCTGCAGGTCCTCCTCCGAGGAATACGCCAGGCAGAAAAGGCTGGCGGTTTTCAGAGACGCCAAGGTGGGCGAACAGTGTTCAATCAGGTATTTTTCAAACAAGCCGGTTCCCCCTTTCCCATGCTTTCCCATGCTTTCCCAAGCCTCTCCAGGCCTTTCCCCTAAACGGCGGCGCAGTGCTCGGAGAGCACGGAGTGCAGAGCCGCCGCGCTGCTGGTGTGAATCCTGGCGACCGGGATATTATTGCGCTTCGCCTCCTGGAAGGCGCTGATCACCATTTTGTGCGACACCGTGTTGGTAAAGAGAATCAACAGGTCCGGGCAGCCCATCTTCTTTTTCAGGGAGCCGTTCTCCTTGCAGAACACCTTGGCCTTGCAGCCGTAGCCGCGGCAGATGGTTTCATACTGGCAGGCCATCCGTTCATTGCCGCCCACGATCACTATGCTCATTGTTCGTTCCTTTCTCCGCAAATATTCATCGGCGGGCCGGCCCCGAGGCCAGCCCTTTCTTCCTCGGCAACAAGCGGGCGCTCCCGCCCGCTTGCCCGCGCCGGACGCCGGCAAAACCAGGGAAGCGGTCAATCACCAATAGTTAGTTATAACTAACTATTGGCTTGAAAAATAGCGCCCGCTCATTCCTTTTGGCGCTAGTTAGTATTGACTAACACAAAGCATACCATACTCTTCCGCTCCTGTCAATGCGTTTCGGCGGAATTTTTCCGCAGCGGCGGCAGCCGCGCCCTTCAGGCGAGTAGCCCCCGGAGCATCGGAAGAGCACCGGAAAAGCCGTAGGATGCCGCCGCTCCGTGTCAGCGAGAAAATGAGAAAGTGAGAAAGCGAGAAAACGGCCTGCGGGCCGCCGTACAGGGGCCGCAGGCCGTTTTTAGAAAGTTATGGCGAGCCGCCGCCAGCCACAGCAAGCCGCTGTGACAGAGTACAGCGCGCGGGCCCGGGCGCGGCTTCGCGCCTGCAGGACGAGGTAGGCAGGCCGCGGATGGGAAGTCGCCGTCGGGCGGACGCCTTCCGGCAGGCGGCGGTTTTCAGGGATTTCGGCAGGCTTACTCCCGCCGCGCAATCCCCGCTCCCGCCGTCACGGCCTGCGCGGCGTGTCCCCGTGGCACGCGCCCGAGGAGGGGCAGTGGTCGCAGCCGCAGCCGCAGGAGGACCGCCCCCTTTTTCTGTCACGGTACAGCTTTCTCACAATCAGCGCCACGACCGCCAGAACCGCCAGACCGATGAGGATGGAACCGCCGTACAACGTCAGGAATTGCAGCATATCGACCCCTCCTTTGGGAATCCGTTGAGCCGACGGACAGCGTCAGACTCTCACTTTTCTGCGCAGCGTATGGCTCTCCTTATACGGGCGGAAGAGCTGGAACAGGATGAGGGCCAGCAGCAGGAAAGCGGCAATCACGCCGATCACGCCTCCCACGCCGGCGACGCTGCCGGTAAACAGCGAACCGAGCTGGTAAATGATCATGGAAACGACGTACGCGAACACGCACTGGTAGCCGATGGCGAAGAGGGTCCACTTCCAGTTGTTCATCTCGCGCTTGATGGCGCCCATCGCCGCAAAGCAGGGAGCGCACAGGAGGTTGAAGACCAGGAAGGAGTAGGCGGACAGCATGGTGAAATGCTGCTGCATGTTCGCCCAGACCTGCCAGCCGTTTTCAGCCACCTCTTCAAACCCGCCGTACAGGACGCCGAAGGTGCCCACCACGTTTTCCTTGGCAATCAGGCCGGTGATGCAGGCCACGGCCGCCTGCCAGTCGCCCCAGCCGAGCGGCTTGAAGATCCAGGCGATGCCGGTGCCGATTACCGCCAGAATGGAATTGTTCAGGTCGCTGACCATGCCGAACCGGCCGTTCTCCACGCCGAAGCCCTGGAGGAACCACAGAAGGATCGCGGACAGCAGGATGATGGTGCCGGCCTTCTTGATGAAGGACCAGGCGCGCTCCCACATCGAGCGGAGCACATTGCCCACGGTGGGCAGATGGTAGGCCGGCAGCTCCATGACAAAGGGCGCCGGGTCGCCGGCAAACATCCTGGTTTTCTTCAGCATAATGCCGGAGACGACGATGGCCGCCACGCCGACGAAATAGGCGCTCGGCGCCACCCACCAGGCTCCGTCGAACAGCGCGCCGGCAATCAGCGCGATGATCGGCAGCTTGGCGCCGCAGGGAATAAAGGTGGTGGTCATGACCGTCATCCGGCGGTCGCGCTCGTTTTCAATGGTGCGGGAGGCCATCACGCCGGGAATTCCGCAGCCGGTGCCGATGAGCATCGGGATGAAGGATTTGCCGGACAGGCCGAACTTGCGGAAGATACGGTCCATCACGAACGCGATGCGCGCCATGTAGCCGCAGCCCTCCAGGAATGCCAGGAAGATGAACAGCACCAGCATCTGCGGCACAAAGCCGAGCACCGCGCCGACGCCGCCGACGATGCCGTCGAGGATCAGCCCTCTGAGCCAGTCGACGCAGTTCACCGCCTCCAGGCCGCTTTCGATCAACACCGGGATACCGGGCACCCACACGCCGTAATCGGCCGGGTCGGGCTCCTCGAGCGCCGACGCCTCTTCATACGCCGCGAAATCCACGGGGAGCGTCTGGGTCAGGTTGCCCTCGTCGTCATACAGGTAAGCCTCCGTGGTCAGGTCGGTCGCTTCGGCGGGATCCAGCCCTGCGTCGGCGGCGGCCGCCTCGAACGCTTCCACCATGGCGCCGGGCGCCTCGTATTCGCCCGCCGCTTCCTCATAATCCGCAGAGCCGATGCCGAACAGGTGCCAGCCCTCGCCGAACACCCCGTCGTTCGCCCAGTCGGTCGCCCAGGTGCCCACCGTGGACACCGACACGAAATACACGATGAACATGACCACCGCGAAGATCGGGAGAGCCGCCCAGCGGTTGGTCACCACCTTGTCAATCTTGTCCGAGGTGGACAGGCGCCCCGCATTCTTCTTCTTATAGCAACTCTTGATGATGGAGGCGATATACACATACCGCTCGTTGGTGATGATGCTCTCCGCATCGTCGTCCAGTTCCTTTTCGGCGGCTTTGATGTCCTCCTCAATGTGGCCGAGGACCGCCTTGTCCAGATTGAGCTGCTCCAGCACCTTCTCGTCCCGCTCAAAAATCTTGATCGCGTACCAGCGCTGCTGCTCGGCCGGCATGCCGTGAACCGCCGCCTCCTCAATGTGGGCGATGGCGTGCTCCACCGCGCCGCTGAAGGTATGCTGGGGGATGACGGCCGGGCCGGAGGCCGCCTTGACCGCCTCCTGCGCCGCCTCCATGATGCCGTCGCCCCTGAGCGCGGAGATTTCCACCACCTGGCAGCCGAGCTGGCGGGAAAGCTCCGCCACATGGATGTGGTCCCCGTTTTTCTTGACCACATCCATCATGTTGACCGCCACCACCACCGGGATGCCGAGCTCGGTGAGCTGGGTGGTCAGATACAGGTTGCGTTCCAGGTTGGTGCCGTCGACGATGTTCAGGATCGCATCCGGCCGGTCGTTGATGAGGTAATTGCGGGCCACCACCTCTTCCAGCGTGTAAGGGGACAGCGAGTAGATGCCCGGCAGGTCCATAATCGTGACGTCGCTGTGCTTTTTCAGCCTGCCTTCCTTTTTCTCGACCGTAACGCCCGGCCAGTTGCCGACAAACTGGTTGGAGCCGGTCAGCGCGTTGAACAGGGTGGTTTTCCCGCTGTTCGGATTCCCCGCCAGGGCTATTCGAATATTCATCGCACTTCTTCCCTTCCGATCTTTCCATATGTAATTAGCCACAGCTAACCTTTGCGCGGACCAAGGCGCCGCCCCGCGGGGCTCACTCCACCTCGATCATTTCCGCGTCCGCCTTGCGCAGGGAAAGCTCATAGCCGCGCACCGTGACCTCCACCGGGTCGCCGAGCGGCGCCACCTTGCGGACGTACACCTCGACGCCGCGGGTGATGCCCATGTCCATAATCCGGCGCTTGACCGCGCCCTCGCCGTGGAGCTTCACGACCTTCGCCGTGGAACCCACCCTGGCATGCTTCAACGTTTTCATTCCAAGCCTCCTGTCTTTCCCGCTTTACGCCCGGCGGACGGGAAGGCCCCCGTTCCCCCGACATAAAACCGCATTGAAAAAACGGGCGCAGCCCTCCCCTGCGGGAGAACGTCCCTTTTCTCCGAAATCTTTTGCCGCCGGCGTCACACCAGGATCTTGCTGGCCATCTCCCGGCTGATTGCCACGCGGGACTCCTTGACGTTCACAATCAGGTTTCCGCCGATGGCGGCGACCACCGTGACATCTCCCCCGGCCACAAAGCCGAGGTCCTTCAGGTGCGCCCGCACCTCCGGAGCTCCCCCGACCTTTCGGATGATACTCTTTTCCCCCACATTCGCAAACGTCAACGGCATCATCGCTTCACCCCGCCTGTTCAAACGCGGGCCGGCTTGCGGCCCGGAAGTTAGCATTTTCTAACCGACTATATGTTAGCACTAGCTAACCCATTTGTCAACGGGCAATGATCATATTTTTTCATTCCGGTATTTTTCTTTGAAAAGCAAACAGAATGTGGTATACTAAGTGTATCTCTATTTAGACTGAATCACAACATCACCGCGGCCATCGGCCGCTGAGACGGAGGACTGAACCGCTATGAAAATCCAGGAATCGGCGGAAAACTATCTGGAAACGATCCTTGTCCTGCATAACAGCAAGGGGGCCGTGCGCTCCATCGACATCGTCAACGAGCTGGGCTACTCCAAGCCGAGCATCAGCATCGCGATGAAGCACCTGCGGGAAAACGGCTATATCGAAATGAGCCCGGACGGCTTCATTTCCCTTCTCCCGCCCGGGCAGGAAATCGCGGAACGGATTTACGAGCGGCACACCCTGCTGTCGGATTGGCTGACGGCGCTCGGGGTGACGCCCTCCGTGGCCACCGAGGACGCCTGCCGGATCGAACATGTCATCAGCGCGGAGAGCTTCGAGGCGATCAAGCGCCACGCCCGCCAGAAAGCGGGGGTGCTGGAGAAAACCGCGAAGTAGCCGGACGGACGGGCCTCCCCGGCGCACGTCCTTTCCCGGCTTGGGAAGTCATAAAAAAGACCTCCTCGATATTTTTTAGTTAGGTTGGCAGACCTTAACTTTAATCGTTCGGGGAGTCCCTTTTTTGTCCATAGCTCAAGCTTTTTTATCTCCACTGGCTCAGCCAGTGGTTGACCTTTACAAGCCAAAAGAGCAGCGGGACCCGCGGGTCCCGCTGCTCTTTTTCCCTGCCGCCTCAGTTGCCGGCGTCCTTCTCCATCTGCCGCGGCGTGCATTTGCGCACAACGCCTTCGTCAAACTGCACGTCGAGAGTCTTGGCGTATTCCGTGATCTCGTCGTCAAACTCCTCGTACTTCGCGCCGTAGATGATGTTTTCCCGGCTCTGCTCGAAATAGGTTTCGCCGTCCTCGTTGGGCTTGTTGGCCTCTTCCGGGTCCAGGCGGAGGATCAGCGCCATGGTGTTGGTGGATTCGTTCTTTTTGTACTCCACGATCTGGGCCTCGCCTTCCGGCACGGACTTGATCGCGTCGGTGAACGCCTCGTCGTCATAGGCGCTGGCATCGATGTTGTGAAGATTCGGGTCGGTTTCTTCCTCTTCCTCGTCTTCCCCCTCTTCCTCCCCGCCGTCGCCGCTCTCCTCTCCGGAGCCGGTGGTGGTCGTGGTGCCGTCCGGCTCGGTGCCGGTCGTGGTTGTGGTGGCCGCCGCAGTGGTGGTCGCCGCGTTGTCGCCGCCGGTGGTGGTCGTGGTGCCGGTCGAGTCGGAATCCTCGTCGTCGTCCTCGTCTTCGTCCTTATTGTACTGCTCGATCACGCTGTCGAAGTCGCCGCTCTCCTCGTACATGTCCAGATAACCCTGCAGCCGCTCCCGGACCTCTTCCACCTCTTCGTCGTCCATATCCCCGCCCGAACTGTCGGTCAGGCTGATCTCAATGATTTTGTAGCTGAGGTAATTTTCATCAAAATACGCGCGGATGTCTTCCTCGCTCATGGCGCGCTCGCCGCCGTTGTCGTACAGCCCGTAGAACAGGGTGCGCTCGTTGAGGGCGTAGGCGCGCAGCATTTTGCCGTAGCTTTCCTTGTTAAAGCCGAGCTTGATGATGTCGTCCCCGCTCACCTGCGCGAGCTGGCTTTCCACATCCGCCAGCTCGTCCGGGTCAGGTTCCAGCCCGTATTCCGCGATCTTGTTTTCCAGCGCCTTCTGGCGGACGATGGTGTCCTTGGTCAGCTGGATAATATAATCCTCCGCGGGAAGCTCCTGCTCGTCGTCCCCCTCGCCGTAGGGGATGGTCTGCTCCCAGGGGTCCATCCCGTAATACGCGTACATGTATAAATAGTTGCTGTAGGTTTCGGTGTAAATCTGATACAGATAAGCGAGGTATACGCCCGTGCTGTACTCCTTGCCGTCCACGGTGGCGGCGACCGCCGGGGTGGAGCAGCCGCTCAGCAGCACGGCCGAAGCCAGCGCGGCACAAGCCGTTTGTTTGATTCGTCTGGACAGGTGCATACTATGACTTCCTCTCTGTGGTATTTCCTGAAGGACGCTTTGCCGTTCCTTTGCCTTCGTGTGCCTTCATGTGCCTTCATGTGCCTTCGTATTCCTCCGCGCCCTTCCGGCGCAGAATCGGGGATAGCCCCGGGCACAGCCGGGAATGCCGAAAATCCGAAAATGCCGCGAATGCCGGGAATACAGTTTTTTATTATACAGGATTCCGCCGCCTTTGTCCACTGTTAAATTGCTTCTCCCCGGCCTTTCCCTGTTCTAACCTGCTCCTGCCTGCTCTTGCCTGCTCCTATCTGCTCTCGCCTGCTCTCGCCTGCTCTTCTTCCCGTCTTTCCGCCCTGCGCCCATCTCTGCCCACCCTTCTGCGCCCTTCTGTGCCTTTCTGTGCCTTCTCCCGCCCCCATCCTCGCCTCGTTTACACTATACGAAGGGGATAATACCCCATCCTTGCAACGATTTGTTGAAAATCCGGTGGAAACAGGGCAAAACTTCCCCCCGGCATCCCGGGGCAGGACGGCGCGGGCCGGGACCCGCGGCGCCGGCCGGGCCGGCCCACGCGGCGAAGGGCGCCGCCCGATGCAGGCGGCGCCCTTCGCTGCACTCTCCGGCTGGTATCAGCCGTAAATAAAATGATGCAGCCCCAGCACCGTCTCCGTCGGGTCCTTCAGGCCCAGGCAGGAGCCGATGCCCTTCACATACACCTTGTACCACTCGTCCCGGTCGGGCAGCATCATCTGGTCCACCTCATAGGACAGGTAGGTGGGGGCGCTGCCGACATACCCCAGGATTTCGTTTTCGCTCATGTTGGTGCTGACATAGGGAAGGACTTCATACAACACATTGTGCAGGGTGCCGATCCCCGCGCTTTTCGCCTTGGACATCAGCGCCTGCAGCACGGTGCGCTGGCGGGCGGTGCGGCCCCAGTCGTCCCCGATGGCGCGGATGCGGGAATAATACAGCGCCTGCTCCGCGTCCAGGTGGCAGAGCCCCTCGTCGTTGGTTTTGACCGGCACCTTCTGATTGTTTTTCCGGAACTGGTCGATCTCCGCGTCGGTCAGCACAATATCCACCCCGTCCATCGCGCCCACGGCGATGGTGAACGCCTTGAAGTTCACGGCGATATACTGATCAATTTTAATCCGGAAGTTCTGCTCGATCGTCTGGGCAAGGAGCTCGAAGCCCCCGTAGCGGTAGGAGGAATTCAGCTTGCCGTAGCCGTGGCCCGGGATCGCCACATAGCTGTCCCGCAGCAGGGAGATCATCTTGATGGTTTTGTGATAGCGGTCGATCGAGAGGATAATCATGGAATCGCTGCGGCCGGAGTAATTGTTCACGTCGTCCCGGGTCCCGACATCGGTTTCCACGCCCACCAGCAGGATGTTGGAGATCACCTTGGTGTTCCCCTGAATCTCGATGCTGTTCACCGAATCCACCGCGTCGTTGATGTGCACCGGATCGTCGACGATGACCCCGCTGAAATCCGGTTCCAGGGGATCGGGCGCAATGGAGTCAACGTAGCTGATGTTGCCGTCGTTCGGATTGATCCGCCCGATCCGGCCGAGCATCACCTTTATATAAATGCCGCCGGCAATCAGGAGCAGCGCCAGCACGCAGAGAATGGCGATCAGAAGGATAAGGACCGCCTTCTTCCCCTTTTTCATTTTCTTTTTCCGCCTGATGTGGGAGCCGTTGTTCTGTGCCAAAGCGATTCATCCTCTCTTAATACTCAAATCCGCTTTTTAATCGGGACGCCCGGCTGCCGGGCGGGGGCCTGTCCCGCCCCATCCCGGCCGCGCGTGAGGGCCGGCCGCCGGTCCGCCTGCCCGAAAGGGCGTTGTGCCGGAACCGCCCCCGGGGCGGCCCCTTTATAATAAGACGAACGACAAGGCCGGAATGTTGACGCCTTTTTCTAAATATTTCCTTAATTTTCGCGTGGTTTCCACACGTTTTACGAGTTTATTCGTGTTTTTCACGCACAGAACACAGAGAGGGAAAGGCATCCCGCCGGCCCGCCCCACGGCAGGCGGCGAGGAGCGCCTTTCCCCTCCTCCTTCCAGAGCCGGGGCGCTATTCCAGGCTGTAAATGAACTTGTGCAGGTCGGTAATCGCCTTAACCGGGTCGTTGAACAGCATCACCCAGCCGATGCTCGAATCGATCTTCGAGGAATAGGTCCCGGACTGCGGGAGATAATACGTCTCCTCCATCGAATAGGAGAAATAGGTCACGGAGTTGATCGCAAACCCGGTCAGCTCGTTGGGGGTCATGTTGGTGCGCACCTCGGGCAGCACCTCGTTGAGCAGGGTGTTCAGCTGGCCGATGCTCATTCCCTTGGCCTCGCTAAACATCGCCTGAATCATTTTGCGCTGGCGGTTGTTCCGCCCGAAGTCGCTGTCCAGGTTGCGGATGCGGGAATACGCCAGGGATTGTGCGCCGTTGAGATGATACACGCCCGCCTCGGAGGTCGCGGACGGCCGGCTGGAGGTACGGGTGACCTCCGCAAGCTCCGCGTCGGTCAGGGCGATGTCCACCCCGCCCAGCGCGTCCACCGCCTTTTCAAAGGCGGAAAAATTGACGGCGATATACTTGTCAATTTTCAGGCGGAAATTCTGCTCAATGGTCTTCTGCATCAGGTCGAAGCCGCCGAAGGCGTACGCCCAGTTGAATTTGCCGTAATCGTCTTTTCCGTCGCCGTCCTTGTCCCGGCCGGGAATGGTGACCAGGATGTCCCGCATCAGGGAGGTGAGCTTGATGGTCTTCTTTTCCGTGTTGATGGTCAGGACGATCGCGGTGTCCGAACGGGCGGAATAGCTGCTCCCACGGCCGTCCACACCGATGAGGAGGTAATTCTTCACGTTTTTGGTGTCTTCGCGCACCGGAATCTTGGACACCTCGGTCGCGCTGTCGTCGATAAAGGTATAATCGCTGAGGACATCGGATTCATCGTAGCTTTCGTTCGGGTCGATATCGTCCGGCGCAATCGAATCCACGTATTCATCCGAGACTTCCCCGTCGTAGACCACCCGGTTGACCATCACGCTGATATAGGAGCCGAGCAGGATAAACAGAATCCCCAGGATGCTCAGCAGGGCGATCAGGGCGATCATCACCCCTTTAACCCCCCTGCCGTGCGGCTTTCTGCCGCGGGAAGGCTTCGGCCTGACCGGCTTCGCCGGCGCGCTTCCGTCCCCCTTCGAACGCGGAGCGGGACCCGGCTTTGCGTGCGCGGGGCGCTTTTTGCTCATAGAGATGTCATTCCTTTCCAAAGGGAGACGGGACGGAAAACAGCCCCGGCACCCGGCAGCCTCGCTGTGTTTCACCGCCGGCGCACCGCATCCGGGCGATAGGCGGGACAAGAGGGACGACGGGACAGACGGGACGGAAAGGGCAGAAAAGGCAGGAGGATGTCCGCTCCGTCATCCGGCGAATCCGTTTGGTGTTCTTACTCCATAGTGTGCCCCGGCGCGCCCTTTTATGAATCCCGCCAGGGCTTTTCTTTCGGCCGCCGTGCGGCCGCGGCCGGTTGCCGTATACGCCAATGCACGAAGTCATGATAGCACAGCCCTACCGAAATTGCAAGAAATCCGGCGCTATTTCCAACATTCGGCGGCGGGGGAACAAAACGGCCTTTTTCGGCGGAATCACCGCCGCCGCGGAACCGGTGGTTTGCCCAGGCTATGGAAGGGCCAAATACAGGCCCCCTCCCTCTGAAAAGGGCGCCGGTTCTTTGTGACCGCATCGCACGCCCCGCCGCCCGTCCACGAGCCGCCGCGCTTCTGCCAGGCCGGTTCCAGTAGATGAGAACGCCGTCAGGCACATCCCTCTTGACCGGCTGTAACACGGCGGCCGGGTCATTCCTTCGGCGCTATTGTGGGCTCAAATTTAAGGAGGTCAACAAGTGCCGGCGCAAACGCGCACTCGCCTTAACTGCCGGAAAATTGGTTCGGTTGATCTTTCGGCTGCTGAAAGACAACCGCCTGTAAATCCCGCCGGAGGGCGGAGCCTGCCGCTTGCCGTGCCGACGCCGCAGCCCTGTTTCAAAAAATCTCCGGGGCAGGGCTTGTATGGTATTGCCTTTTGCCTTCTACATGGCCGTTTTCGTGCGTATTCATTCAACAGTTTCTCCGATCGCCCTCTTGACTTAATGCCATTGGACTATTTTCGTGAGGGATGCCGCTGCCAAAGCCGCTTATCCCCGGCAGAACCGGGGGCTTATTCCTGCGAAAGCGCCAAAACCACAGGAACCCGCCAGCAGTTCTATCCTGGTAGGGGCGGTTTCTATGCAACAGCCCTTTTGGCCCCGTACCGTTCAATAACCGGGGACTCTTTCCCGCTAAAGCTGCAATAAATAACCGCGCTTCAAAGCCGGGGGCATTTCTTAGGCGGGTATAACCCGCTGCTGCCGGCAGCCATTGCAATGGCTTGATACGGTCCGCCATCTGCAAAAGCTTGTTACTTGCTGCCCTTGGAAGGGTTTTCGTACTCTCTGAAAGATCGTTGGTCCTGGAGCCGCGCCTTCAAGTTAATACTTGATGTACTCCGCAATCTTTGCGCCACCGACATAGTCCGTGTTCCAAAGCAAGGCGGCCGGCCGTGAAACGGCCAGCCGCCCAGTAAAAATTCTTCCTTATCCCGGGTTTTCCCGTTCCGCCGCCCTTTCCGTCTTTCCGCCCCGCCGGACCTATTTGGTCATGAACAGCACGCCCAGGGTGTTCGGCCCGCAGTGGGAGGAAATGGTGCAGCCGGCGCGGGTGACATAAACCTCCCGGAAGGAGGCCAGCTTTTCCACCTCGCCTTTCACCAGGTCGATCCGTTCCTGCGAAATCCCCGAATGGGTGATGAAAACCCGGTCGTACCGAAGGTCCTCCCGCCCCGCCAGACGGTCCTTCACATACTGGGCGAGGGCCTTGTCCAGCGAACCGCGGTACTTCTTTCCCACATCCATGGTGCCGTCGGCATTGTTCACCTCGATGCAGGGCTTGAGCTGCAGAAGGTTTGCCCCCAGCATCTGCAGGGCGGAGCACCGCCCGCCCTTGTAGAGGAATTCCAGCGTATCAATGACAAAGCTGGCGTTGACGTGGGAGGTCAGCGCCTGCACCTCCTGTGCGATCTGCGCCGCCGGCATCCCGGCGGCGATCCGCTCCGCCGCTTCAATGACCACCAGACCGGAACCGGTGGACAGGTTGCGGGAATCGATCACATACACCCCCGGCAGCTCCTCCGCCGCCAGACGACAGTTGTTGTAGGTGGCGGACAGCCCGTGTCCCAGCGTGATATGGATGACTTCGTACCCCTGGTCGGTCCATTGCCGGAAATACTCGATATACTCCGCGGTGTTGATGGCCGCCGTTTTCGGCAGGATCTTGCGGGCGCGGTACACCTCGTAAATCTGGTCGGGGACCAGGTCAACCCCATCCCCGTATGTTTTGCCGTCCAGAATCACATGAAACGGATAATAATTCACCTCGTAGCGGCTGCGGAGCTCGTCGCCCAGGTCGCAGGTGCTGTCGGCGCTCAGGATAATCTTCTTGCTTGCTTCGCTCAACGGTGCATTCCCTCCCGAATACTTTGTAATCCCGGCCGGCGTTCCCCGGCCGCTTAATTGCTGGATTACTGGGCTCACTGCTTTGGCATGATAGTAAAGTATAACATAAAAGAAAAAAGATTACAACAACATTACAAATTGATTACAAAATCCGCCTTTTTATTGCGGAATCCGCTGAGGAAATGCTACAATAAGGCTGACAATTCCCCTGCCGCCGTGCAGGAAAAAAGGGGAAAGAACAGGAAGCAGAAGGCGGCCGGGCCGCCGGCAGGCTGCTGAGAAAGGATGGGGAACCCATGTGGAAAAACGGCAAAAGCCTCTCCCGCGGGCTGCGCGCCGCCCTGCTCTGCGTGTGTGCGGCGGCCGCTCTTCTGGCGGTCGGCGCAGGCGCCGTAGGCTGGAAAAAAACGGCGGATTCGCTGGCAGGGACCAGGACGCGGCTTGCCAGCGCCGAAGAGGAGCGGGACAGGCTGGAGAAGACGGTTTCCGACGCGCAGTCCCAGCTGGCATCGGAGCAGGAGCGCGCTTCCGAGCTGGAAGCACGCGTGTCGCAGCTGGAGGAACGCGCGGCCGAGGCCGAAGCGCAAAACGAGAAGCTGGAAGGGGAAAACAGCGCGCTGCAGGCGGAACTGGACCGGGTAAAAAAGGAGGCGCAGACCCCCGCCGAGCCCGACGGGAAAAAGCTGATTGCCCTGACCTTTGACGACGGCCCGGGGGATACCACCACCCGCCTGCTGGATGAGCTGAAAAAGCGGAATATGAAGGCCACCTTTTTCGTGGTGGGGAACCGGGTGAACCGCTACGCCTCCACCCTGAAGCGGGCGGCGGACGAGGGGCATGAGATCGGCACCCACACCTACAGCCATCCGAACCTGACCAAGCTCAGCCTGGAGGAAAAAGCGGAGGAAATCCAAAGCTCCATCCAGGCGATTACGGCGATCACCGGGAAACCGGTGACGCTGCTCCGCCCGCCGGGAGGCTCGTATGACGACGAGCTGAAAAGCTACTGCGGCGGGCAGGGGCTGCGGATCGTCTACTGGTCGGTGGACACCCGCGACTGGGAAAGCCATAACAAAAGCAGCATCCTCTCCACCGCTTTCCAGGAAGGGCCTTACGGCATCCGCAACGGCGCCATCGTCCTGATGCACGACATTTATACCGACACCGTGGACGCCGCGGTGGAAATGATGGACCGGCTGCAAAAGGAGGGCTATACCACCGTCACCGTCAGCGAACTGCTGCAGCTCCGCAAGAACGGCGGCGTGGCCGGCGAGGTATACGTCAGCGCGCCGCCGCAATAAACGGTTCACCATGGTCACCATGGTCACCATGTTTACCTCGTTTACCATGTTCACCCGCCGGCCGGGTTAACCGTGCAACAACAGCCCTTCAAAACGCGCCTGCGGGCCGCCGCGCACGGCCCGCAGGCGCGTTTTCCGTCCGGGCCCGCCGGGGAGCCCTCTCTCCTTCCGGGTACCCCCGTTCCCTCTCTTCCGCGCGGCCCTCTACAGCCGGATGACGACCCGCCGGGGCTCCCCGCCGCCGGCATAGAAGCTCCGGCGCAGAATGTCCCGGTTGACGGTGACGCGCCGGCCGGCCGCCTCCACGGTGATGTCGTAATTGCCGAAGAACAGACGGGTCCGGCAAATCCCCTCCGGCCCGGTCGTCAGGTCGGCGTCGGAATGCCATTCCCTGTGGATGAGGTCGTACAGAGTATGGTAAACCGGCTTGGGCCTCAGGTCGTCGGTCACCACGCCCGCCGGCGCGTCCAGCCAGCGGTGGTCGGTGAAATCAAACCAGGACAGCGCCTCCACCGCCGGATGGCTGAACACCAGGGTATAAAAATCCCTGGTAAACGCCGCCTGGGAATAAAGATCCTCCTCGGTTTCATGCCAGCGGTTATGCTGGCCCGCGCCGTAATTTGTCACGCCGATCGGGGTGCCGCTGCAGACCGAGCACTCCGGGAAGTGCAGCGGCCAGCCGAAGGCCGAGGCCCGCTCCAGAATCCGCATGGTTTCCTCCTCGCTCCAGCGGTCCACATGCTGATGGCTCTGGATGCCGAGATAATCCACGTCGATGTCGTTTTCCCGCATCTGCCGCAGGAAATCGTAGTACTCCTCCCCGTGCACATTCCAGTCGCCGTAGATCAGCCTGGCGTCCGGCTTGAAGGAACGGGTCAGCTCCACCCCGAATTTCAGCATGTTCATCGGCCCGTACTCCCGCACCCAGCGGGAAACCGGATTGTCGAACCGGTCGTTCACCGTGGTTTCATTCGCCACGTCAAAAAAATCGTAATCGTCCCCGTAATTCGCCATCAGGTGGGAAATCCGTTCGACATACAGCGACCTGACATCGTCGGATTCCCTCACCCAGTCGGGGCACAGCTCATGCCAGATCAGGGCGTGCAGCTTCTTTTTCAGCCCGTTCGCCTGCGCCCAGCGGAGGAGGCTGCCGGTATACGGTTCGTTGTACGCATGGCGCCTTGGCTCATACCAGCTCCAGTGATAGGGCACCATCGTATAATTGAACAGGTGGGTAAACGCCTCGGTAAACCGCTCGTTCATCTCCGGCCTGTCGTAGGTGCCGTACTTATAGCAGACAGCGCCGAAAAGAAACTGATGGTTTTTCATCCGCACCGAAACGCCCGCGTTTTCCACCGGTTTGCCGTCCCGAAGCACCCAGAACTCTATGTCCTTGGTCCGGACCTCCCGAATCCGCCGCTTTGCCTGCTCCAGTATGCCGCTCATTGCCTCGTCTCCTTTTCCTTGACCGGCCGCCCGCACCCGCTTGCGAGGCGGCCTCTACCGCGATTGTACCCGCCTTTGGCGGGAAAGTCAACGAAAAAATGTAAACGTTTTCTCAAAAGGCAGGGCAGGCCGGCGGACGGCGGCTTCCAGGGGGGCGGAGAAGCCTTCCGCCCTGCCGGCAGCTTACCAGGGGCCGAGAAAACCCGGCAAACGATTTTGTCCCCGAAAGGAACGGCGGTCCCCGCCCGCGTTTTTGCATTGAATCTTTTCACTGAATCTTTTCACCGCATCTTTTCGGTGCTCCCGGTCATTCGCAGCGAAAACCGATCAACGATTTGAGTAAATACCCGGAAGCCCCGGGCAGCGGGTTTACACAGGTTTGCCGGGAATACTTCCTTTCCGAGTTGGGAGGCCATTTCCGCTGCGGAACAACCGAGCCTTGGATACGCTCCGCCCGGGCAGTTACGGCCGCCGGGAGACCGGCAACGCCTTCCCCCTCCTCCTGTTCCCTCCTGTTCCCCTTTGTTCTTCCCAGGTCCTTTCCGTCCCCGTCGGCCTTTCCCGCTTACGCGCTTCCCCGTTTTTCCCTGCTTCCCTGCTTCCCTGCTTCCCTGCTTTCCTGGCCTTTCCGGGTCGATTGCCGGCAGGCTGCAATATTCCCCAAAAGCTTCGGGCGGCGGAGGCATCCTCCGCCGCCCGTCCTGTATCGGCGTTCCCGGTGTTATTTCAGCTGCACAACGGTTACGCCGTTTTCCCCTTCGCCGTAGACGCCCAGGCGGAAGCTTTTCACCGACGGATGGGTTTTCAGATGCTGCTGCACCGCGGCACGCAGCGCGCCGGTCCCCTTTCCGTGGATCACCGTCACCTGGTCGAGCCCGCACAGGAGCGCCTCGTCCAGAAAGCGGTCCAGCTCCAGGATGCCCTCGTCGGTCATTTTGCCGCGCAGGTCGATTTCCATGCGCGCTTCCCGCCGGGCGCGGGATACGACGCCCCGTTCCGGACGGGCGGGGCCTCCCGCGCCCGTCAGAGGGCGGACGCCCCCCTTTTTTTCCGAAACGGCGCCCCCTTCCAGAGCGGTCCTGGTTTCGTCCACCAGGCGCAGGCCTGTCACCGGCACCCGGGTTTTGATGATCCCGGCCTGCACCTGTACCATGCCGGCGTCGTCCGGCGGGGCCAGAACCACTCCCTGCTTATCGATCTCCGCAATCCGCACCGTATCCCCCGCCTTCAGCGGCCGGGGGAGGGTATACTCTTCCTGCCGGCGGCGGGCGACGGGATCCGCCGCCTCTTCCATCGTCCGCAGGCGGGAACGGAGCTGGCTTTTGGCGGCCTGGGCCTTGGATGCGAACTCTGCCGCGTTTTTCTGCCGGCGCAGCTCGTCCAGCTCGTCCATGAGCTGATGCGCCTCGCTCCGGGCGCGTTCGACAATCCGCCGCGCCTCGTTCCGGGCCTTGTCCAGCTCCTTTTCCCGGAGCCGGTCCAGCTCCTCCAGCCCGGCCTGCGCCCGCTGCCCGGCGGCCTCCGCCCTGGCGCGCGCCGCATGCGCTTCGGCCAGCTCCCGTTCCAGGTTCTGCCGCCGTTCCTCCAGGGCGACGACCACATCCTCCAGCCGACGGTTCTCGCCGGAGACCAGCTGCCTCGCCCGGTCCACCAGGGCGTGATCCATCCCCAGCCGCTCCGAAATGGCAAAGGCGTTCGAACGCCCCGGCGTCCCCACCAGCAGGCGGTAGGTCGGCCGCAGGGTCGCCACGTCGAATTCGCAGCTCCCGTTTTCCACCCCCGGCGTGTGGACGGCGTACGCCTTCAGCTCCGCGTAATGGGTGGTGGCGGCAATCCGCGCCCCCTGCCCCCGCAGCCGTTCCAGAATGGCGGTGGCCAGAGCCGCGCCCTCCACCGGGTCGGTTCCCGCTCCCAGCTCGTCCAGAAGGACGAGGGAGCCTTCCCCCGCCTCCTCCAGAATGCGAATCAGGTTGGTCATATGGGCCGAGAAGGTGGACAGCGACTGCTCAATCGACTGCTCGTCCCCGATATCCGCCAGCACTTCCCGGAACACCGACAGGCTGCTCCCGTCGTCCACCGGCGGCATCAGCCCGCACATGGCCATCAGCGACAGCAGGCCCAGGGTTTTCAGGGTGACCGTCTTGCCGCCGGTGTTCGGGCCGGTAATCACCAGCGTATCAAAGCCGCCTCCCAGCTCCACGTCGACGGGCACCGCCTTTTTGGGGTCGATCAGGGGATGACGGGCGTGCCGCAGGAGGATATGGCCGTCGTCGGTCAGCTTCGGCTCGGCCGCCTTCATCTTATAGGCGAGCCGCCCCTTGGCAAAAATCAGGTTCAGCTCCACCAGCACCCGATAGTCCGCGATAATCCCCTGTGCAAAGCTCCCCGCCTCGGCGGAAAGCGCGGCCAAAATCCGTTCGATCTCCGCCTCCTCGCGGGAGGAGAGGACCCGCAGCTCGTTGTTGGCCTCCACCACCGCCATCGGCTCCACAAACACGGTGGCGCCGGAGGCAGAGGTGTCATGCACCAGCCCCGCGACCTCGCCGCGGTGCTCGGCCTTGACCGGCACCACGAACCGCCCGCCGCGGATGGTGACGATCGGGTCCTGCAGCAGCTTCTGATAGGCGGGGGAACGGATCATTTTGTCCAGCTGCTCCCGCACCCGGCCGGAGGCCGCCCGCATTTTCCGCCGAATGGCGGCCAGCTCCGGGGAAGCGCCGTCCGCGATTTCCTCCTCGGAAAGGATGGCGGCGTTGATTTTTTCCTCCAGGTATTTGTTCGGGGTCAGCACGTCGAAGCGGTCGTCCAGGCAGGTTTCCACCCCGGCGCAGTGAGCGCGCCACTCGTGAAGGGAGCGGATAACCCGCAGGGTTTCCGCCACCTGGAGCAGTTCCCGCGTCGACAGGGAGGCGCCCGCTTCCGCCCGCCGCAGGGCATTGGCGACATTCTGCGCCCCGCCGAAGGAAGGGGAGCCGAAGCGGGCCATCAGCATCACCGCGGCGGCCGTATCGGCCATGCGGCGGCGGGCCTCCGCCAGGTCGGCGGAGGGCTCCAGGGCGCGGGCCAGTCCGGCCGCGTCGTCACAGCTCGTTTCGTTCGCCAGAAGCTCCAGAATCTTGTCCAGCTCCAGCGCTTTATGATTTCGGTTCATGGAAAAGGGTTCCTTTCGTTAAAAAGGGCGGGGCGGCCGCCTTCCGCGCGGAAAAGCAGCCGGCTCCCGCCGCCTATTTTTTCTTTAAGAAGGCCAGCACATCCTGCATGGCGCGGTTGTATTCCTCCTGAGCCTTTTGCAGCGGGGAGGGGACGGAACCGGATTCCGCCTTTCCGCCCTCAGCGGCGGCCGTCAGGACGGAAGACGCCGGTTTCACTGCGGCGGGACGAGCGCTTTCCGCGGGGCGGCTGTCGGCCGGTCGGGCCGGGGCGGCCGCCGGGCGCACGGCGGCAGGGCGGGGGGAGGCTTCCTCCCTGGCCGCCGGGGTCGCTTTTGCCGGCAGAGGCGCGGCCGCATCGGCGCCGGGGCGCACGATCACCGAGACGGGAGCGGCGGCAATCCGCTTTTTTGCCGCCTGCCGTTGAGCCAGCGCGGCCGCCGCTTCGTCCCGTTCCGCCAGCACGCAGAGCGCCCGCTTGCGCAGGTCGTGGCAATGCGCGCCGAGCAGCAGGAAGAGCACCGCAGGCAGCAGCGCGCCGAACAGCGCCAGGGGACGGAGGAATTCCGTCCCGCCGCCGGCGATCGCCGTCTGCACGCACAGCACGGCCGGGCCGACAAAGGGGACGGCAGCCAGAACCACCGCCGCCCAATCCGCATGTCCGGCCCGCCGGGCGACAAACCAGGTCAAAACCTGCGCCGCCGCCAGGAACAAAAGACAGAACCCTGCCAGCACCCAGGCGGCGGCCCGGCGGGAGCGCGCGTACCGGAGCAGATAATCCCGGCCGAAGAGCTGGGCGCGGTCATTCATGGTTTCGGTTTTCATGGGTTCCTCCGTTCCGCCGCCGCGCGGCAGGCTTTTCTGCGTCCTTCAAAAAATCCCTTCAGGCAAACCCCGCGCGCCGGGCAGAATAAAAAGGGCTCCTGTCCGGGCCGCGCCACACGCGGCGCGCACCGGCCGGTTCGCACGGGCACGGGCTTTTGCCCGCTTATGTTCCAGTATAGCAAATATTTCCCCCGCCGTCGATGCCCAATTTTCGTCAGCACTCCGCCGGCCTTTCCTCCTCATCGGCCCCGCGCTCCGCCCCGGCTCCTTCCCCGGCCCCCGGCGCCGTCCCTCCGCCGGAAGCGGACGGATTTCCGCCGGCTTCCTCCCCCGGGTAAGCGTACAGCCGGCGGGGGTCCAGGGAATGATAGAAATCCAGGGTTTTGAAGCCCCGGCCAAGCTGGGCCAGGAGGAAGCCTTCCGTCTGTCGGGAAAGCCGGGACAGCCCCTCGTCCGCCATGGTGAAGGAAAAGCAGCTCTCAAACGGGGAATACACGATATGCCGCATAGCCGCCAGCACGTTCCCCGGCATCGGCGTCAGGCCGGTTTGCGGGCGGGCCGCCCGGCACCGTCCGCAAAGCAAAAGCCCCTCCTGAAGGGAGAACCACATCTCCTCCCCTTCAAAGGCGCCGCAGCCCGCGCAGGCCAGCAGGTCGGGCATAAAGCCCGCCAGCGCCAGCATCCGCAGCTCGGTCACCGCCTTGACCTGCCGGGGGTCCCGCTTCCCGTTCCCCAGAAAATGCAGGGCGTTGAGCATCAGGCGCAGAAAATCCTCCGCCGGCTCCTCCCGCGGGGCGAGCACGCCGGCCAGCTCGCAGAAATACTGCGCCAAAGCGAGCTTTTCGATGTCGGCGCGCAGCTCAAAAAACACCCGCAGCGGCTCCGCATCGTCGATTATGTATTTTTCCCGCCCGCGGTACAGGGTCAGGCGGGAATAGGACAGCAGCTGTGTGGCGGAGGACGCCCGGCTTTTGATGCTGCGCGCCCCCCTGGCCGACGCGCGCACCACGCCGAACTCCCTTGTCAGGGCGGTGACAAAGCGGTCCGCCTCACCAATATTGTTGTTTTCCCGGATAATCAGGGCGTCGGTGGTCTGCCTCATGCCGCTTTTTCGCCTCTCTGTCCGCCAGTGCGTAAATATCCACGCCGCAGTACCGCAGGTAATCCTCGACCCGGCCGGTCTTGGCAAAGGCGTCCCATAAATCGCTGCGTTTCATTTCCCGCGCCTCCCGTCGTTTTCGGATACGTTTAGCATACCGCGCCGCCGCCGGCCCATACCCGGAAACTTGTTACGGAAAGTTCTGCCTTTCTTCAAAGCGGGGAACCGCCGCCGTCTACAGCTTATAGCCGAAGCTGCCGAGCAGCCCCTGCCGGTTACGCCAGTCCTCTTTCACCTTGACCCAGCACTGCAGGTTGACTTTCGCGCCGAACAGGGCTTCCATCTCCTGCCGCGCCTGGGTGCCGATCTCCTTGAGCATGGCGCCCCGCCTGCCGATCACGATCCCCTTGTGGCTTTCCTTTTCGCAGTAAATGTAGGCGTCCAGGTCGAGGATGGGGCCGTTTTCGGTCTCCCGCTCCCCGGCGTTTTCAATCACCACCGCAATCCCATGCGGGATTTCGTCCCGCAGGAGCAGCAGCATCTTCTCCCGGATAAGCTCGGCGGCGACCACCCGCTCCGGCTGGTCGCTGACCATATCGTCCGGGAAAAAATGCGGGCCTTCAAAGGTGAATTTCGACAGCTCGTCCACCACGTCGCCCACCCCGTCCCCGGTCAGGGCGGACACGGGAAGAACGGCGGAAAAATCATACGCCTGCCGCCATTTTTCAATCACGGGAAGGAGCCGGCTTTTGTCCTCCAGCGTATCGATCTTGTTGACCACGAGCACGGTCGGAAGCCGGTTTTTCCGGCACTGCTCCAGCAGGCCCCGTTCTTCCTCCCGCACCGCGCCGGGGACAGGCTCCACCACCAGGGCGGCCGCATCCACGCCGGAAACCGCCTCCCCGATCGACCTGACCATAAAATCCCCCAGCCGGGTGCGGGGACGGTGCGCGCCGGGGGTATCAAGGAAGACCAGCTGAGTCTCCTCCCGGGTGAGGACCCCCATGATGCGGTTGCGGGTGGTTTGCGGCTTGTCCGACACGATCGCCACCTTGCGCCCCACCATAGCGTTGAGCAGAGAGGATTTCCCGACATTCGGCCGCCCGACCAGAGCGATAAAGGCCGAACGGGCAGCAGGAGCCGGGGCGGCATGGTTCGGTTGATTGGTATTTGGCATGCTTGTTCTCCATTTCTTTATCTCAGAGGATTTCCGGGGAGGCGCGGCGCGCCTCCCTCCGTCCCGGCACAGCCGGCCGGGGGCTTTATATTTCCGATAGCGCCAGGCTTTCCCCCTGCTCCATCAGCGTTTCTAGGGCAGCCTTCAGCTTGTCGCGGGAAAAAAGCAGATGCTCGCCGCTGATGCCCTGCTTATTTGTCAGGGCAAAGCAGCCGTCCAGTTTCCCCAAATCCACCAGCTGCTGCAGAACGTCCGCCTCCAGGCCGGTATACGCCGACGCTTCGGTCAGGGTGAGGAAGTCGCGGCCGGTATCGTAAGGCTCATAGTCGTCGGTGGTCACATGCAGGGTCGAGGGAGCCGAGGGAACGGGCAGATTCTGCAGGCTCCAGGCCAGTACGCACAGCCCGCCGCCCACCAGGAGCCCCGCCAGCAGAACGGACAGGGAGACCTTCATGCCTTCTTTCACAGCGAACCTCTCCTCTCTTTTTTCACGGTTTTGGCGCATCCTCCGCGCCGCCGCGGAGGACAAACCACACGGCCAACGCGGCCGCCGCGCCGGTGGCGGCGAAACCCCACGGCCGGGCGAGCAGCCATGCCCAAAGCGCTGCCCAGCCATCCGGACGGGAGAACAGGGCGGCCGCCACCCCCACCGCCGCGACGGCGCACACCAAAACGGCCCCCGCCGCGGCATCCTTCGCGGCGCGGGCCTTGGGATGTGAGGCGGGGGAAGCCAGGTCGACCGCCTGCTCCACCGCCGTGTTCAGCGCTTCCGCGCCGATCACCAGCGCCAGCGTCAGCAGCAGGGCCGCCCATTCCCCCCGCGTCAGGCGGAAATGGGGGGCGATCGCCAGCACGGCCGCCGCCGCGACCAGATGAATCCGAAAATTCCGTTCATGCCGCAGGCAGAACCAAACCCCACGCCCCGCATAAACGAAGCCCCTGAAAAACGCTTTCATTGCTCTCCTCAAGACGCAGTAAACTCCTGGCCTGCGCGCTCTCCGGCCTATTTGGCCTATTCGGCGCCGCCGGACGGGGCGGCCCCGGCCGGAAGCGGGATTTATTTATCGCCGCTGCTCATCACATAGCTTGCGCCGCGGGGCAGGCCGACGGAGGTCATGATCGCCTCTTCCTTCTCCCTCATCCGCACGGCTCCCAGGCCGCCGTCCACATGGTCGTACCCCAGCAGATGCAGCACCGAGTGCACCGTCAGATAGCCGATCTCCCGCTGGAGGGAATGGCCGAACTGCTCCGCCTGGGCCTGGGCGCGCTCGATGGAGAGCACCACGTCGCCCAGCATCTTGGCCCCGTTTTCCGGGTTGACATCATACTGCCCGTTTTCCCCCAGCGGGAAGGAAAGCACATCGGTCACCGAGTCGATGTGGCGGTGCTCGTTATTGATCTGGCGGATCTGATCGTCGTCCACAAGGGACACGTTGACCTCGGCGGAGCCCTCGAAGCCTTCCAGCTCCAGCGTCGCATGGCAGCAGCGGCGGATGAGGAGACGCACGCCGGTGGGAATGCGGACGGTTTTCTGCTTATTCGTGATGATTACTTTGATTTTTTCCATGGCTTCTGTATCGTTTCCCTTCTTCAAATTTTTCGTTTTTCTCATACCGCTCATACGCCTGCACAATCCGCTGCACAAGCTGATGGCGTACAACGTCCTTCTGATTGAAGGTGCAGATGCCGATGTCCTCGACCCCCCTGAGCACCTTCATGACCTCCCGCAGGCCGCTTTTGCGCCCGTCGGGCAGGTCGATCTGGGTCACATCCCCGGTGACGACCATCTTGGAGTTGAAACCCAGCCGGGTGAGAAACATTTTCATCTGCTCCGGCGTGGTGTTCTGCGCCTCGTCCAGAATCACGAAGCTGTCGTCCAGCGTCCGCCCGCGCATATACGCCAGCGGGGCGACCTCGATGTTCCCCCGCTCCAGATATTTCTGGTAGCTTTCCGCGCCGAGCATGTCGAAAAGCGCGTCATACAGCGGGCGGAGATACGGGTCCACTTTGGACTGCAGGTCGCCGGGCAGGAAGCCCAGCTTTTCCCCCGCCTCCACCGCGGGCCGGGTCAGGATGATCCGGTTGACCTCCTTGGCGCGGAAGGCGTTGACCGCCATCGCCACGGCCAGGTAGGTTTTCCCCGTGCCGGCCGGGCCTACGCCCAGCACGATGGTGTTTTTCCGGATGGCCTCCACATATGCCTTCTGCCCCAGCGTCTTCGGCTTGACCGGCCGGCCCTTGGAGGTGATGCAGATGCTGTCGGAGGTAAGCTGCGGAAGCTGTTCCTCCCCGCCCTCGTCCACCAGCATCAGCACATACCGGACGTTCTGCTCCCCGAGCTGCTCGCCGCGGTTGATCAGCTGCAGCAGCCCATTGATCGCGCGGACGGCCTTGCCCACCGCCTCCGGCTCCCCGCTCACCTTCAGGTCGGCGCCGCGGGTAACAATGTCCACCCCGTAATGCTGCTCGATCAGCCGGACGTTTTCGTCAAAGCTGCCGAACAGGGACACCGCCTGTTCCATACGGTCGACATTTATGATCTGTTCGATCATCCGCACGCCCCTTTCCTGGTCTTTGTCGTTCCCGGCGCGGCGATCCCTTTTTCAGACTTCTTCTCAGACTTTCGGAGCCCGCTTTGTGAACCGGTGGAATACCGGCTGCGCCTTGAATCCAGCAAGGCGTCTTCCGCATTTCTACGGAATACTGCCTTTTGTGTCTATTATATCACAAATCATTTCTTTGTCATTTCGCATAATATACAAAATTTACCCTGTATTTTCCGTCTACCCTCCCTTTATTTCACTCAAAATACCAATTTAGCCATATTTTAATTCATTTTGGTGAATCCCCCGGCTCCCGGCCGTCCTCCGGCTCCTGATTGTCGATCAGGAGCTGCTCCTCCACGCCGATGTCTTCAATGCAGGCATAGGTCCCGCTCAGAATATAGCAGCCGTCCTCCACCCGCCCGGATTCCTGCCGGGAGGTGATCTCGGCCGCGGCAAGCTCCTTGTTCACCTTTTCCTCCAGCCGTTCGGCCGCCAGGGCGGCCGCCTCCTCCTGGGTGCGGACCACCTCGACGGGGGCCATCAGGGCATACCGCCGGTTGACGATTCCCACCGGCAGTTCGATCCCCCCCGCTTCCAGCATATGGCGGGTGACGGTCAGGGTGTTCTGCTCCTCGATCGGCCCGTCGGTGAACAGCGGGATCTCCAGGGTGAACAGCCGGAGGCTGGGGCGCAGCAGCTCCTCCCCGGTGGGAAGGACGAGGGTCTCCTTCAGGGGGACGCGGACCTCCAAACGCCGCTCGGTTTCCGCCAGGATTTTCGCCTGGGAGCGGCGGAAAACCGGCCCGGCGCTGCTTTCCACCACACCGCTGACCAGCAACATCCCCTGGGCGACGGCGTCCCCCGCCTGCACCATCGCCTGGCCGGTATAGGTCTGGATCGATACGATCCGGCCGTCCCGCGCCGCTTTGATGTTGGAGGGTTCGTCCGCGTCCGAAAGCTCCGGGGTCGGGATGCGCTCCGTCACCTCCACATAGGCGATGCTCCCTTTCAGGTTGACCGTGCACCAGGCCAGGTCGGGCAGCTCGTGCAGCGCCTGAAGCTGCAGGGTGGGGATATCCAGATCGGCCAGATTTTTTCCCTCCCGCACGCCCAGCTTTTCCATCACCGTGAGAATATCCTCGGTGGGCACCGTCTCGTTGCCCCGCACCTCGATCACCCAGGTGCGCTGGGCAAAAAGGTGGAGCACCACAAAAAACGCCAGCAGCCCCGCCGCCAGCCCGGACCGCGCCCGGTAACGCCGGATGAGAAACGGCGCGCCGTGCTTTTCCTTCACCCGCAGCCGCATCCCCGCCTTGCGCGCGGGCCGCCGCAGCCGCCGGTACCGCCGCGCCGGGCAGCAGGCGGACAGCGTCTCCCCCCGGCGCCGTACGTTCCACAGCGCGATCTCCTCCCGGGCTGTCAGGTTCAGCAGCCGTTCCGGGAAGCCTCCCTCCCCCTCCAGCCGTACCCATCCGAACAGCCAGCGAAGCAGCCGGATCAAAAACATGCCTTTTCCCGCCTTTCCTCCCGATTTTCCGTGCGGAGGCCCAGCGCCCAGCGCCGGAAGCCCTTTCCGCCGTCTGAAAGCCGCTCCCCCGGGCGGCCGGTTACGACAAATATTCCACCGAAAGGATGATACCCTCAATAACGGCGCTGTCCTCGGTCATGCAGCTCATGCTCAGGCACCGTCCCATAAAGCGGACAATGCCGTTCCCCGTGTTCAGCCGGATCGTTTCCTCCCCGTATTCCACAATGCCCCGGCACCCCTCGATCACGGCCCGGCGGTTGCCGGAAAGCTCGATGCGGGCCAGGTCGCACAGGGAGCCGACAGGCAGCTCCAGCGCCCTCTCCACGCGGGAGGGAATGCCGGTTGCCTGGAGGCGGGACGGTCCCCCCCGCCTTCTGCGCCGCTTGGTTTTCATTGTCCAATCCTTCCCTTCTCTGCCCGGACGAGCCGGGCGCTCCGGGAAAAGCCGGCGGCCCCGCCCGCTTTCCCCCGCTCAATAAAAATATGCGGCGGGGCAGGCAATAATACGGCCGGACAAACATAGGAATGGAATAGACGCCGCCGTTTTCCCCGGAGAGGGCAGCCCCCGCCCCGGCGGAAAAGCGGCCGCCCCCTTTTTCACCCCGCCGGCCGCCGCGCCGTTTCCCGGCGCTCCGCGGTTCGGCCCGGGCCGGCGGCGGGCAAGCAAACAGGACGGAGGACAGCCATGTTCATCAAAACCATCCGCAAGTCCACTCTGACGGCCTGCGCCCTGCTGGCCGCCTGCGCCGGGGCGGGGGCGGCGCTCCTGGCCTGGCCCGAAGCCGCCGCCTCCGGGATCAGCCGGGGGCTGTCGATCTGCTCGTCCATCATCATCCCCTCCCTTTTCCCCTTTCTGGTGCTTGCGGGCTTTCTGGTCAAATCCGGCCTCAGCGAGGCCCTGGGCCGCCGGCTGGAGCGGCCGACCCGGTTCCTTTTCGGCCTGCCGGGGAGCTGTGCGGCGGGCATCCTGGTCGGCTTCATCGGCGGCTACCCTGCCGGCGGCATCGCAGTCGGGGAGCTGGTGGAGAGGGGAACGATCACCCGCGCCCAGGGGCGGCGGATGCTCTGCTTCTGCGTCAACGGCGGCCCGGCCTTTCTCATCAGCGCCGTCGGGGCGGGGATGCTGGGGAACGTGGCCTACGGCGGGATGCTGTACGCCGCGCACATTGCCGCCTCCGTCCTGCTGGGCATCCTTCTCCGGCTGTTCGACGGCGGGAAGGAGGCGACGGAAAGGCCGCAGGCCCCGGCTCTTCCCCGCCCCTCCCCTGCCGCCGCGTTTGTGGAGGCGGTCAACGCCTCCTGCCGGTCGATGCTGTACATGTGCGGCTTCATCCTCCTGTTCGCCGCCCTCCTCGCCCTGGCGGACGGGAGCGGGCTGACCGCGGCCGTGGAGCGGGGGCTGTCCCGCCCGCTGGAAGCGCTCGGCCTGGAAACCTCCCTTGCCGGCTGCCTGCTCCCCTGCCTGCTGGAGGTGAGCTGCGGCAGCGTGGAAGCGGCCCACGCCGGCGCGGCGTCCCCCCTGCTGCTGGGGATGACGCTTGGCTGGGGCGGCCTGTCCGTCCACTGCCAGGTGGCGGCCTCCCTGCAGGGGAAAGGGCTGGTGGGCCGGGGTTTCTTCGCCGCCCGGGCGCTGCACGCCCTGCTCGGCGGGATTTTCAGCGTGCTGCTCTTTCGGTATGTCCCGGTGGAGGCGGCGGTCTTCCGTTCCTCTGCCGAAGCGCTGATCGCCCCCTATTCCTCCTCCGCCGGGGCGGCCGTCGCCCTGCTGGCGATGTGCGCCCTGTTCCTCCTCACCGCCGCCGTCAGGCCGAAGGAGGGCGGAGGGCGGCTCCCCTCCCGGCGGCCGCCCCGGAGCTGAGGGAAACGTCAATGCGGCGGGAAGGGCCGGGTGGAAAGGCCGGGCGGAAAAGGCAGGCAGGCGGTGGGGCGGCCGCAGGAGCGCGCGGCGGGAAGCCCTGCCGGCTTCGGCGGGCGGAATTTTTATCCGGTTTCAGAATCCATCTGGAAAAAGAGAGGTGGCTGTGGTAAAATGGAAGAAAAAAACGAGTCGATATCGCTCGAAGAGAGGGAGACCGCCATGCGGCGCAAGCTTTACGGCAATAACATCCAGGCGACCTGTGAATACTGTCAGCACGGCCGGCGGTCGTCCGACAACAAGGCCGTCCTTTGTCCCAAAAAGGGTGTGATGCCGCTGTATCACCACTGCCGCAAATTCGTTTACGACCCCCTCAAGCGGATTCCCTTCCGCCAGCCGGGGCTGAAGGAATACACCCGGGAGGATTTCAAAATCGATTGAACCCTTTCCCTGAAATCGAAAAGGGCGCCGCCGCAAAATAAGAGATTTTTCGGCGGCGCCCGGCGGCAGAGGCGCCGAGGATGAAAACGCTCCGCGCCGTTTCCCGGTTTGGCGGCTTTAAGGGGAAAAGCGCCTGTTTTGCCGGAAGCACCGCCCGGGCTGTCCCGGCGCCATCGGCGACCGCCCCTGCGGGCAAAGCGGTTCCCTGGGAGAAACCGTTCCCGCGCCGCGCACGGCAAAGCCCGGATTTCAGCGGTTTCGCCGGCGGCAGGCGTCTGCGCGGCAGTCCCCGGGCAAGGAATCAGCGCCGCATATCCTCGATGATCTGCTGAATGTGCCGAAGCTTTTCCTCCGACAGGCCGGTGACCTCCAGATACGTGCGGTCGTCCAGCCCGAGAAGGCTGTCCGTGCTGACCGAAAAATACCCTGCCAGCTTAAGCAGCATGTCGATGGAGGGCTGAATGTTGTTGTTTTCCCAATTGGAAACGCTCTGCTTGGTCACGCCCAGGACATCCGCCAGCTCGACCTGGCTAACCCCTCTGCCTATCCGCAACTGGCGGATTCGTTCTCCCAGCATAACGGCCATCTCCAACGATCAATTATTGCAATACTATTATACAAATATGTATTGACAAATATTAAATACCATAGTATTGTAATATTTGACATTTTGTGACCTTGGGAGGGATTGGCCATGATGTCGGAAGACGAGTGCGCACGGTTCTGCGACAATATTCGCTATCTGCGCAAAAAGCACCATCTCAGCAAAAAGGAGATGGCGCAGATTATGGATACGGAACCCGGCATCCTGGAAAGCCTGGAATCCGGCAGCATCCCCAAACGGCTGAGCGTTTTTTCCCTTATCCAGCTTGCCGTATACTGTCAAATCCGGCCGGAGGACATTTTCCTCCCGCCGGAACAGTGGCGCCCCGCGTCGCCCTTGCCGAAAACGGGGCGCTCTGCCGGCCGGACCGGCGCAGCGGGGGAACCGGTGGAAAACAGTAGAAACTGGTAAAGCGGGAAGGACCGGGAGAATCGGGGAAGCTTGAGGAGCCGGGGGAAACGAAGGAAACGAGAGAAACGAGAGAAACGGGAGAAATGGGGGAAACGGAAGACAGAGGAACCGGTGGATAGGAAACGGCGGAGCGGGAAGGGGTACGCCGCCGCCAAAGCCGGCGTCCGCAAAAAAACCGCGCACGGATTCGGTCTCGTGCGCGGTTCTTTGCGGGCCATAAAACGCAGGAACGAACAAAAATAACGGCATAAAACGTTTCTCCAAGGAACGCAAGGGCCGTCCCCGGTGAGGCCGGCCATCCTGCGCCTGGCCTGCCAAAGCCTTCCGTCTCCGGAAGGGCGCGGCGGGGGGATTCCGCCCTCCTGCGCCTCCCTGCACCCCCTGCACCCTCTCCTGCGCCCCGCCGCCCTCCAAACAGGCGGAAAGGCCCTTGGAAGGCATTTTTGCAGGGCGGCCTGCGCGGCCTTTTGCCAAAACGCCGCCGTCAGTCCCTCATCAGCGTGACCATGACGGCCTTCTGCGCATGCAGGCGGTTTTCCGCTTCGTCGAATATTTCCTCTGCGTGGGCCTCGAACACCTCGGCGGTGATCTCCTCCCCGCGGTGGGCGGGCAGGCAGTGCTGCACCATGCAGTCCGGCCTGGCGGCCGAAAGCAGCTCCGCGTTGATCTGGTAGCCGGCAAAGGCGAGCCGCCGTTTTTCAGCCTCGCCCTCCTGGCCCATGGACGCCCATACGTCGGTGAAAAGCACGTCCGCGTCCTCTGCCGCCGTCCGGCAGTCCTCCGTCAGGGTGAATTTCCCGCCGTATTCCTTTGCAAAATCCAGCACCTGCTGGTCGGGCCGGTAAGCCGCCGGGCAGGCGACGGAGACCGCCATCCCCACCTTGAGGCAGCCGACGATCAGGGAGTTGGCCATGTTGTTGCCGTCCCCGATATAGGCCATCTTCAGCCCTTCCAGCGAGCCCTTGTGCTCCCGCACGGTCATCAGGTCGGCAAGCACCTGGCAGGGATGGCAGAAATCGGTCAGGCCGTTGATGACCGGGATGCCGCCCACCCGGGCCAGCGTCTCCACCTCCTCCTGGTCGAAGGTGCGGATCATAATGCCGTTGAGGTACCGGGACAGCACCCGGGCGGTGTCCTCCACCGGCTCGCCCCGGCCGATCTGCAGATCGTGGGAGGAGAGGAACAGCCCATACCCGCCAAGCTGGTAGATGCCGGTTTCAAACGAAACGCGGGTGCGGGTGGACGCTTTCTGAAAAATCATGCCCAGCGTCTTCCCGGCCAGCAGCCTGTGCTCGATGCCGTGCGCGAGCTCGTACTTCAGCTGGTCGGCCAGGTTCAGGATGTCGATGATTTCGTCCTTGGACAGGTCGAGGAGTTTGAGCAGGTGTTTCATACGGTATCTCTCCCTTAATTCACTTGATGGGTTGATGGTTGCGCGATTTTATTACAGCGACTGCAGCACCGAAGCGAGGATATCCAGCCCGCGGTCCAGCTCCTCCCGGGTGATGGTGAGCGGCGGCAGGAAGCGCAGGAGGGTTTTCGCCGTCAGCACCAGCAGGCCGCCCTCCAGGCATTTCTCCGCCGCCTCGCGGGCCGTCCCCTTATCCAGGACCGCGCCGCGCATCAGGCCCAGTCCCCGCACCTCGGCGATGTGGGGCATTCCCGCCAGGCGGGAAGCGAGGTATTCCCCCTTTTCCTCCACCTCCCGGAGGAAGCCGGGCCGCGCAAGCCGGTCCAGAACCACCTGCGCGCCGGCGCACACCACCGGGTTGCCGCCGAAGGTGGACCCGTGCGTTCCGGGCCCCATCACATCCGCCAGCCGTTCGGCGCACAGGCAGGCGCCGATGGGCAGGCCGCCGCCCAGCCCCTTCGCCATGGTGACCACGTCAGGGACGATGCCCGCGTGCTCATAGGCAAAAAACCGGCCGGTGCGGCCTGCGCCGGTCTGCACCTCGTCGATGACCAGCAGCAGGTCCTGCTCGGCGCACAGGCGGCGTACCTCCTGAAGATACGCCTTTTCCATCGGGATGACGCCGCCCTCGCCCTGAATGCATTCCAGCATCACCGCGCAGACGGAACCCTCGTTTTCCACCAGCGTGTCGATCAGGTCGGCGATGTTGCCGGCCTCTACGAACAAAAAGCCCTCGGTAAAGGGGTAAAAATACTGATGGAAAGCGTCCTGCCCCGTCGCCGCCAGGGTGGTCACCGTCCGGCCATGGAAGGAGTTGCGCAGCCCGACGATCCGGCTGCGGCCTTCGCCGTATTTGTCATAGCTGTATTTGCGTGCCAGCTTGATGGCGCATTCGTTCGCCTCCGCGCCGGAATTGCCCAGGAACACCCGTCCCATCCCCGCCGCGCGGCAGAGCGCGTCCGCAAAGCGGATCTGCACCGGGCTGTAATACAGGTTGGAGATATGCTGGAGCCGGGCGGCCTGCGCCTGCACCGCCGCCACCCATTCCGGGTCGGCATATCCCAGCGAATTCACGCCGATGCCGCTGCCGAAATCGATGTATTCCTTGCCGCCGGCGTCCGTCACGACCGCGCCGGCGCCGCTTTCCAGCGCGGCGGGGAACCGGCCGTAGGTGGGCATCAGCGCGCCGTCGTGCCGCTTTTTCAGTTCGGGAGAGAGCATAGAAATCCTTCCTTTCCGGAATGGCCCGGGCCGCCCGCAGCGGCCGTTTGATCTGCGGGAAACGCTGCGGAGGTTACAGGAACATGGTGCCGATGCCCTCGTCGGTCAGCATCTCGATGAGGATGGAGTGCGGGATCCGCCCGTCGATGATGTGGGTGCGCCTGACGCCCCGGCGGACCGCCTCCACGCAGCAGTCAATTTTCGGAATCATGCCGCCCTTGATGATCTCCTGCTTTTTCAGGCTGGGCACGTCGCTGACATGCACCACCGAAATCAGGCTTTCCTCGTCGTCCTTGTCCCGGAGCAGGCCGCGCACGTCGGTCATCAGCACCAGCTTTTCCGCGCACAGCGCGGCCGCAATATGGGAGGCGGCTGTGTCGGCGTTGATGTTATAGGTTTCGCCGTCCCGCTCCCCCGCTGCGACGGTCGCCACCACGGGGATGGTGCCGGTCTCCAGCGCGTTGCGGATCAGGGTGACGTTGACGTGGGTGATCTCCCCGACAAAGCCGAGGTCCGCCTCCCCCCGCATCTTCACGGCCTTCATCATGCCGCCGTCCAGCCCGCACAGGCCGATGGCCCGGCCGCCCTGCTGCTCCAGCCGCTGGACGAGCCCCTTGTTCACCTTGCCGGCCAGCACCATCTCCACGACCTCCATCGTCTCCCGGTCGGTGTACCGCAGGCCGCCCACAAACTTCGGCTCCTTGCCCACCCTGGCGAGCATTTCGTTGATTTCCGGTCCGCCGCCGTGCACCAGCACCACCTTGATTCCCACGGTGGAGAGCAGCACGATGTCCTCCATCACGGCGGACTTCAGCTCGTCGGAAACCATGGCGTTGCCGCCGTATTTGATGACCACGGTTTTGCCCGCGTACTGCTTGATGTAGGGGAGGGCCTGGGTCAGCACCTGCGCCCGGTCCGCCGTCGAGATTGTCATGGAAAACCACCCTTTTTCAGAATATATCCGCCTTCAAACACAGGGAAACGGCAGGCTCCGCGCACGGGCGTTCCGCCGTCAAAAGGGATAGGGGCGCGCCCCTCGGGCCGGATGCCCCGCCTTCGCAGCGGGCCTGCCGCAGGCCAGGCCGGCCATCCGGCTCTGTCCCCCGCCGGATAAACGCCCGGCCTCGAAGCTCAAGACCGGTCTTGTCGGCAGCCGCCTCCGGTACGCACGGCAAAGCGTTCCCGCACGCCGCCGCCAAAAGAACGCGGGGGACGGCGCCCGTCCGTACGTAAAAATTCTCAGCCGTGAGGGACAGGCCGGCCCCCGGCGCGCGCCTGCGCCGGCAGCCCCGGCGGCTTTTCCCCCGCCGGACGGCCCTTTTGCCGGGCGGGTCCCTCCTTGTCCGGAGCCGGGCGGCCGCCGGGGGCCTCCGTCCGCCTTAACTGCGGTAATCGCCGTTGATTTTTACATAATCGTATGTCAGGTCGCAGCCCCAGGCGGTGGCGCCGGCTTCCCCGTCGTGCAGCGTCACCCCAATGACGATTTCCTTTTCGCTGAGGATCTCCTTCGCCTTTTCCTCGCTGAAGGGGATACCCGCGCCGCCGGCGCACACCGGGATGCTCCCGGCCGCGGAGGAGAAAGCCACGTCCACCCCGGCCGCGTCCACCGCCGCGCCGGAATACCCGATCGCGCAGAGCACCCGGCCCCAGTTCGCGTCCGCGCCGAACATGGCGGCCTTCAGCAGGGCGGAATTCACCACCGCTTTGGCGACGGCACGGGCGTCCGCGTCCGTTCTGCCGCCGGTCACCCGGCACTCCAGGAGCTTGGTCGCCCCTTCGCCGTCCGCGGCAAGGGCCCGGGTCAGCGCGGTGCACAGGGCGCGCAGCGCCTGCACAAACGCGGCGTAATCGCCGCCGTCCCCGTCCACCGGCGGGTTCCCCGCCGCGCCGTTGGCCAGGATTGCCAGCGTGTCGTTGGTGGAGGTGTCCCCGTCCACCGAAAGCATGTTGAAGGTATCCGCCGCGGCTTCAGCCAGCGCCCGCTTCAGCAGGGGGGCGGCGATGGCCGCGTCGGTGGTGATAAAGCTGAGCATGGTCGCCATGTTGGGGGCGATCATCCCGCTGCCCTTGGCAATGCCGCCCATCGCGCAGGGGACGCCGCCCAGGGTGAAGCGCACGGCGAATTCCTTGGGGACGGTATCGGTGGTCATGATCGCCCTGGCGGCGTCGGCGTGCCCGCCGGCCGAAAGGCCCGCCGCGAGGGCGGGCATCCCGGCTTCGATCGGCGCCAGATCGATAGACGGCCCGATCACCCCGGTGGAGGCGACAATCACATCCTCCTCCGCGATGCCCAGCGCCCCGGCAGCCAGGCGGCACATGGCCTCCGCTTTTTCCACCCCGTCGGCGGCGCAGGTGTTGGCAATGCCGCTGTTGCAGATCACGGCGCGGGCGCTCCCGTTCTCCAGATGGGCGGCGGTCACCGCGATGGGCGCCCCTTTCACCAGGTTTTGGGTGTACACCGCCGCTGCCGCCGCCGGGCGGTCGGAAAAAATCAGCGCCAGATCCTTTTTCTCCCGGTTTTTGCGGATGCCGCAATGGATGCCCGACGCGGTGAAGCCCTTCGCCGCGGTCACGCCGCCCTCGATAAATTCAGCCGTATGGGTCATGGATTTATTCCACCCTTTCTTAAACTTGTCGCTGCGGGGAACCGGCGGGCACACGGGCCGCCTCTCCCACCACCTCCGGATGCATACGCAAAGCAGCAGGCAGGCGGCGAATTTCAGCCCCGCATCCAGCGCCGCGTGCGCCAATGCGGCCGGGGAGAAGGCAAAGCCGGACTCCCCCGGCAGGAAAAAGACCGCCAGCCCCAGAAACGCCGCCCATTCCCGCCCGCCCAACAGGCGGAGCAGCCCCCTGGCCAGCAGGAAAAGGACGGCACAGTACAACACAGGGAGCAGGAGCGTGTGGAGCAGATACCTCCCCGAGGAGGCGGTCCCCGCCGCGCCGTCCGCCCAGATGCCCCGCGCTCTCCAAAGGCCGCTTCCCCATTCGAAGAGGCAGGTCAGGAGGAAGGGCGGCAGGCAGCAGCGCAGCCTGTGCCGCAGGACGATGACCCAGAGCGCCGCCTCCCGCAGCAGCCCGAACGCCGCGCCCAGGGAAAACAACGCCCGTTTCTGCCATTCGAGCGCCGGGGAAAATTGGGCGCTGAACAGCCGGTCCTCCCACAGCCCCGAAAAGAGCGCGCCCAGGAGGAAGGACGCCGCCCACACCCCCAGCAGGAACCCGTATGCGCGCTGGAAGCCCGCAAATCCGCCTCTTGCAGGGAGAGGCGCCCGCCCGGTCTGCCTTTCCTGTCCGTTCACCGCAAACCCCTATCCTCATCGCGTCCGCCCGGCGGGGAACGCCGTGCCGCCCGATCCGTTCCGGTGACCGGGGGCTCAGAACGCCGGCGGGATCATGTCGATGCCGGTTTCCTCCGGCAGCCCAAACAGCAGGTTCATATTTTGCACGGCCTGTCCCGCCGCGCCCTTGACCATATTGTCGATTGCCGAGGTCACGATCAG
This sequence comes from Candidatus Avimonas caecicola, assembly GCA_904419875.1. GTDB lineage: Bacteria > Bacillota > Clostridia > Oscillospirales > Acutalibacteraceae > Avimonas > Avimonas caecicola. The sequence continues at coordinate 65,901 of CAJFTG010000009.1, forward strand.
CAGGCCGGTGTGTTCGTCCGCATACAGCTGGATATCACAGTAATTGGAGCATTTCACGTGGCGGATGTCCACCCCCGCGCCCGGCGGGAGGAGGCGGACGAACCGCTCGCCCCGGTATGCCTCCTCATACGCCGCGCGCGCCGCCTCCAGGGTAGCGCCCGGCTTCATCCGGGCGTAGATGGTGGAGAGGATCCCCCGGTTGACCGGCAGCAGATGGGGGACGAAGGTCACCGTCGCCCTCTCCCCCGCCATCTTGCTCAGGGTCTGCTCGATCTCCGGCGTGTGGCGGTGGCACGCCGCCTTATAGGCCGAAAACGCCTCGTTGCATTCGGGAAAATGGGTGCCCTGGGTAGTCTTCCGGCCCGCGCCGGTCACCCCGGATTTGGCGTCGATTACGATCCCCTGCGGCTCCGCCAATCCGGCGCGCAACGCGGGAGCCAGCCCCAGCGCCACGCTGGTGGGGTAACAGCCGGGATTGCCGACGACGGATTTCCCCCGGATTTCTTCCCGGAACAGCTCCGGCAGGCCGTAAACCGCCTGCCCGTGCAGCGCCGGGTGCTTGTACTCGCAGCCGTACCACTTCTCATATTCGGCCGCATCGTCCAGCCGGAAATCGGCCCCCAGGTCGATGAATTTCTTTCCCGCCCCCACGCAGGCGGCCGCCGTATCCTGGGACAGGCCGTGCGGCAGAGCCGCGAACACCACATCGCTCTTCGTTACGACCTCGTCCGCGTCCACGCATTCCAGTTCGCACAGTTCCCGCAGGGAGGGGTACACCTCGCACAGCTTTTTCCCTTCAAAGGAGACCGAGCCGACCGCGGCAAGCCTCACCCCCGGATGGCGGAGCAGCAGCCGCGCCAGCTCCACCCCGGCATAGCCGGTCGCCCCCAGAATCCCCGCTTGTATCGTCATTTTCTCCCGTTCCTTTCCTCTGCGCAGACGAAGCGCGATTTATCCGGCGATCAGCGCCCGCACCCGCTTGACCTGCGCCCGCACATTCTCCGGCGCAGGCCCGCCGTACACCCGGCGCAGGGCCGCGCAGCGGTCCAGATTGATCGCCTCGTACACCCCTTCGTCAAACAGCGCGCAAACTGCCCGGTATTCCTCCAGCGGCAGGGTTTCCAGCGTCAGCCCCTTTTCGATGCACGCCGCCACCAGCGTGCCGGTCGCTTTGTACGCGTCCCGGAAGGGCAGCCCCTTCCCCACCAGATAATCGGCGCAGTCGGTGGCGTTGATGAAGCCGCCGGCCGCCGCTTTGCGCATGTTGCCGGTCAGCACCCGCATGGTGTCCACCATCGGGATAAAGGCGGTCAGGCACATTTTCACCGTGTCGAAGGCGTCGAACACCGCCTCCTTGTCCTCCTGCATATCCTTGTTGTAGGCAAGGGGCAGCCCCTTCATCACGGTCAGCAGGGCGGTCAGGTCGCCGAACACCCGCCCGGCCTTGCCGCGCACCAGCTCCGCGATGTCGGGATTCTTCTTCTGCGGCATGATGGAGGAGCCGGTGGAAAAGGCGTCGTCCAGTTCGATGAACTTGAATTCCCACGAGCACCAGAGGATGATCTCCTCCGCAAAGCGGGAAAGATGCACCATCACCAGCGCCAGCGCCGCCGACAGCTCAATGCAGAAATCCCGGTCGGAAACCCCGTCCAGCGAGTTGTGGGTCACCCCGTCCATGTCCAGGGCGGCCGCCACGGCCTCCCGGTCCAGCGGATAGGTGGTGGAGGCCAGCGCCCCGCTGCCCAGGGGGGAAACATTCATCCGCTTCACCGCGTCATCCAGCCGGCCGATGTCCCGCAGGAACATCTCGGCGTACGCCATCAGATGGTGGCCGAAGGTGATCGGCTGCGCCCGCTGCAGATGGGTGTATCCCGGCATAACCGCGCCGGCGTGCTCCTCCGCTTTATTGCAAAGCACCCCGATCAGCTCGATAAGCTGGGCGCGCAGCGGCCCCGCCAGAGAGCGGAGGTACAGCCGGCCGTCCAGCGCGACCTGGTCGTTCCGGCTCCGCCCGGTGTGCAGACGCTTGCCCGCGTCCCCGATGCGGGCGGTCAGCTCCCCCTCAACAAAGGTGTGGATATCCTCCGCGTCCGGGTCGACGGCAAGCGCTCCGGACTCCAGATCGCTCAGGATGCCCGCCAGCCCGTCCCGGATCGCCTCCCCGTCGGCCGGGGAAATGATCCCCTGCCCGGCCAGCATGGCGGCATGCGCCATGCTGCCCAGGATATCCTCCTTCGCCATCCGGGAATCGAAGGCGATGGAGGAATTGAAATCGTTGGTTTTCCGGTCCAGCTCCTTCTGGAACCGGCCGGCCCACAGTTTCATCGGTTTCATCGGTTTCAATCGGCCCCGCTTTCCGCGCCCGCCGGGAAGCCCGCCGCCGCGCTGTCGTAATGGAAAGAGGCAGGCAGGGAAACGGCGAACCGTCCCCTGCCGCTTGTTACAGATTCATAGAACACACCGGCTTGGAACGGGCGCTTTCCCGCGGGGAAAGCGCCGCCACAAACGCCGTTCACACGGAGGAAGCCCGCGCCGCCGCCGGTTTTTTGCCGGGGATTAAAGCGCCAGCCTTCTCTTTTCCTCCGAAGCGCCCATGGGAAAAACCGTTTTGAAGCCCCTCCGCCAATTGCCGGCCTGCGGCCCGCACGGGTTTCCCCGGAGAAGACGGGCCAGCCTTATTCTCCTTTTCCCTGCTTCATCGCCTGAACCTTGATCGGCAGGCCGAAGAGGTTGATAAAGCCCTGGGAATCCTTCTGGTCGTATACGTCGTCCTCGTCAAAGGTAGCGATCTCCTCGTCGTACAGGGAATACGGGGAGGTCAGGGAAGCGAGGATCATGTTCCCCTTGTACAGCTTGAGCTTCACCTCGCCGGTCACATGCTCCTGGGTGCTGTCCACAAACGCGGAAAGGGCCTCCCGCAGGGGGGTGAACCACTGACCGTAATACACCAGCTCGCTGAACTTGCCGGCCACCATCTGCTGTTTGTAGTGCTGGGTGTCCCGGTCAAGGCAGAGGGTCTCCAGCGCGTCGTGCGCTTTGTAGAGGATCGAGCCGCCGGGGGTTTCGTACACGCCGCGGCTCTTCATGCCGACCAGCCGGTTCTCCACCATGTCCACAATGCCGATGCCGTTCGCGCCGCCGACCTCGTTCAGCTTTTCGATCAGGGCGACGCCGTCCATTTTCACGCCGTCCAGCGCCACCGGAATCCCCTTTTCAAAGGTCAGGGTGATATAGGTCGCCTTGTCCGGCGCCTTTTCCGGGGAAACGCCCATTTCCAGAATCTCATCGTATTTCGGCTCGTTGGCCGGGTCCTCCAGGTCCAGCCCCTCGTGGGAGAGGTGCCACAGGTTCTTATCC
>CAJFTG010000010.1 GCA_904419875.1 Candidatus Avimonas caecicola
CTAGTGTTTTGGTTGTGTAGTAACTCCATTCTACCACAGGGGCCTGTATGAACTCTTTTTATTTTACTAAAGTGTTGCACTTGATAGTATAATTCACCTTATCTTGAAAAACACCGTGCCGTTTTCAGAGCCCCCCTATTCCTTGATGCCGCCGATCATGACCCCCTTGACGAAATGCTTCTGCACAAAGGGATACACGCAGAGGATCGGCACCGTCGTAACCACAATTGTCGCCATTTGAATCGCCTGAGAGCTGACCTTCTGGGTATGGGACTGCATCATCTGCTTGGCGATTGAGGAGAGGTTGCTGCTCATATTGATGAGCACGTTGCGCAGGTAAATCTGCAGCGGCTGGATCTCGGTCTTGTTGATATACAGGTACGCCTGATACCATTCGTTCCATCGCTCCACCGCGTAGAACAGGAAGAAGGTGGCGATGAAGGGCATGGAAATCGGAATGATGATCCGCCAGAGGATCGTGACCTCGTTGGCGCCGTCCAGCTTGGCGGCCTCCAGCAGGCTGGAAGGCAACGAGACGAAGTAATTCTTCATAATGATTAAATAGTATGTACTGATGGCTGAGGGCAGCACCATGACCCAGATATTGTTGACCAGGCCGAGATCCTTGACGACCAGATAGGTCGGAATCACCCCGCCGTTGAACAGCATGGTGAAAAGAATCAGACTGAGGATCAGGTTGCGGCCGATCAGGGTCTTGCGGGAAAGCGCATAGGCGCCGGCCACCGACAGCAGCATGTTGAGCGCCGTGCCCACGATGGTGACAAACAGGGTAACCCCCAGAGATGTAAAGAACGTGGGGTCATTGAAAATGGTGCGGTAGCCGAGCGTGTCGAACTCGTAGGGCAGCACATACAGCGGATGCTTGGCGTAGGACACGGTGTTGGATACCGAGAGAATCAACACCTGGTAAAACGGGTACAGGGTAATCAGCGCCAGAAGGCCGAGAACAACCAGCAGCACCACATCAAACGCCGATACCTTGGAGAACCGCGTCTTTTTCAGCTTTTTTTCTTTCATATTCCATCCCTCCCTTTCAAGACACGGATCAGAAGAGCCCGTTTTCCCCCGCCTTGGTCACGATCTTGTTGCAAATCACAATCATAATGACGCCGATGAAGGATTTAAAGAACCCGATGGCGGTGGTGTATCCGTAATCCAGGCCCCCGGTAATAAAGGATTCGCGGAATACATAGGTATCCAACGTATCGGCCACATCGTAAACCGGCGCGGAGTACAGGTTGTAAATCTGGTCAAAGCCGCCGTTGGTCAGGATGGAACCCACGGCCAGAATCAGCATGATGCAGATGGTGCTCCGGATGCCGGGAAGGGTGATATACCATATCCTTTGCAGACGGTTTGCGCCGTCCACCTCCGCGGCTTCGTACAGGCCTTCGTCAATCGAGGTGATGGCCGCCAGATAGATGATGGAGTCCCAGCCCGCCTCTTTCCAGATGCCGGACAGCCAGATGAAGGCGCGGAACTGGCCGGACGAGGAGATGGGGGTAATGGGCCCCAGCCCGATGGTGCCCAGAACCTGGTTGATTACGCCTGTGGAACCGAACAGATTGATCAGCATTCCCGACAGGACCACCCACGAAATAAAGTGCGGAAAAGTTACAATGGTCTGGATTACCTTTTTGGAACGGCGGAAGCGCATCTCGTTGAGCGCGACAGCCAGCAGGATGGCGCAGGGCGTCTGGAAGGCGATGCGACCCAGGCTGAAAATAATGGTGTTGACCGTCGCCCGGATGAACAAACGGTCCTGGAACATGTCAATAAAGTTCTGAAACCCGATCCACGGGCTGCCCCACAGCCCGTCGCGGAAGCTGAAATCCTTGAAGGCCAGCGTGATGCCCGCCATCGGCAGATAGCAGAAAATGATATACCAGGCCACCACCGGCAGCAGCAAAGCATACAGAAGCCAATCGTTTTTCAGCTGCTTGATGACCCGGGAACGCCTGACGCCCGCTTTGGCCCTTTTCGTCGTTGTCATGAGCCTCTCCCCTCTTTCCTGCGGTCCCCGGCCTTCGCTTTCCTGTGAGCCGGCCTCCTGGTTCCCTGTTGGTTCACCATCGGTTACCGTCGGATTACATTGGTGATTATACCAAGAACACACGCTGAATAAAATGCTGTTTTTGTGTGATTTTTGAAATCCCTTTCGGGGAAATTTCCATTTTCCAAAGGATCCCATCTGAGGAATTTCCATTTTTCTAAGAAATCGACTTAAATTTAATATAAAAAGTTACGCAAAATTTTATGTATTATAGATATTCCATTAATTAGTTCTTGCATTATTATCCTATTTCATCTAAAATTTATATAAAAGATTCCCAGTCAATTCCTCTCTCCTGGTGGTGTTCCGCCGTCCACGCGGGCGTTTCCGGGTGGATTGGCCCTGTAAAAAAGGAGCTGTGCCATGCCTTCTGTCAACGCGTCTGCCGGTCAGCGGCGGCTGCTCGGGCTTTCCAGCATCAAAACGCAGTTCTCGCTGTTCATGGTCGCCCTGTTTCTGGTCCTTGTGATTTTCTGTGTCGTGCTGATCCAGTCGGTGAGCCAAGCCCTGCTCAAGGAGAGCCTGCAGTATGCCGAAGGGAACTGCCAGGACTTCCAAACGTCCGTTGAGGAGATTACCCGTTGGGCGGACAGCGTCTGCATCCAACTGCAATATGAACCAGCCTGTCTGGAACTGCTGTCCGCCGCCTCCTATCGGAACGTTTCCCTGGAAACCATACGGGACGTCAACACCGCGATTGCCTCGGCCAGCACCGTCAGCAGCGCGCTGACCGACGTGGCGTTTGCCAACGAGCTGCTCAAATGGTCCAAGCTGTACCGCCCGGACGACATCCGGCAGATCCAGGCCGCCATGCCGGACGAGCGCGGGCTGGTCTGCCTGGGGATATGGCAGCCCTCTTCCCCCAGCAATTCCACCGACTATCTCGTGTTTGGCTACCACGTGTATTCCGGAACCAAACGGCTGGGCACCCTGCTGCTGTCCGTGGACGTTCACAGCGCCGCCGCCCGGTTTCCCAGCCCGCAGAACCCCGGGAGCTCTCTGGTGCTGATCGACTGGAAAGGGGACGATTGTATCTTTGGGGAATCGGCCATCCCCGAGGAGGTGCTCGGGGATTACCGGGAGCTTGCCGCACAGTCCGGCGGGGCCTCGTCCAGGGCGGCGGACGCCGCCGGCCCGCAGCTGGTGCGCCGCGGCGATTACAGCATCCAGCTCGCCGCTCTTCCCCAGATCCGCAGCATCCTGGTCAGCGTGGTCAACGACCGGGAGGCGTCGCTGGAGCTGGATTCCTTTTATCTGCTCAGCGGCGTGTTCCTGGCGGTTTTTATCGTTGTGCTCGTCATGGGCGGCCTGCTGCTTTACCGGGGCGTGGTATCGCCCCTGAACAAATTCAGCGGCACCATTGAATTTATCCGGGAAAAGCGCCTGCGCAAGCTTGACCAGCCGCTGACGCTCAGCGGCTGCGCCGAAATCCGGCAGATCGGGCGGGACTTTTCCGACCTGCTGGTATCCATCAACACCCTGACCGGCGAAATCCTGCAGAAATCCAACGCTCTGTATGAGGCGGAGGTCCTGCGCAAGAGCGCCGAACTGGATTTCCTGCGCAGTCAGATCAACCCCCATTTCCTGTACAACACCCTGGAGCTGATCCGCGCGGCGGCGCTGCAGGGCAATATCGAGCAGGTGTCCCTGATCACCGGCGCCATGGGTAAAATCTACCGCTACACCGCCAAGGGAGCCCCCCTGGTGCCGCTCGCGCAGGAAATCGAGATTGCGAAGTCCTATGTGAGCATCCAGCAGGCGCGGTTCCAGAACCGCATTACCGCCCTGTACAACATCTCTCAGGAGGCGGCGGAGGTGCCGGTGTTCAAGATGCTGGTGCAGCCGCTGGTTGAAAACGCCTTCGTTCACGGACTGGAGCCAAAGCCGGAGGCCGGCGTGCTTTACATCGGGGCAAAAATCGAAGGGCCCCTCCTGGTGATTACCGTGCGGGACAACGGGGTCGGAATCCCGCCGGAAACGCTCGCCGGCCTGGAGCGGGAGCTTTCTTCCGGCCGGTACGAAACCGGCGCGCACCTTGGGCTGGCCAACATCAACGCGCGGCTCAAACTGCAATACGGGGAAGCGTACGGGCTCAGGCTCAGCAGCTCGCCCGGGGACGGCACCTGCGTGACCGTCCGCCTTCCGGTTCAGGGCGCGCTGCCGGCAGGGCAGGGAAAGGAACAGGCGGAAGAGGATACTTACGGCGATGAAGAGGGGGATGCGTAAATATGTATCAAGTGCTGTTGGCGGATGATGAAACGTCGGTCACCGACTCGCTCCGGCGCTCCGTTGACTGGGCCGGGATGGACCTGGAAGTGGCCGCCGTGGTGCAGAGCGGGGAGGAAGCGATGGCGGTCATGGAAGACATGCCGATCGACATTGTCATCACCGACATCCGCATGGCCAACACGGACGGGTTGTCGCTGTGCCAGAAAATCTCGAAAATGGAGCGCAATATACAGACCATCATTATCAGCGGGTTCGCGGAATTTTCCTATGCGCAAAGGGCCATCAGCTACGGGGCCGTAGGCTACTGCCTGAAACCGCTGGAGTATGACGAAATCCGGCGGGTCCTGCTCCGCGCCGTCCACCAGCTCAAGAAGGCCGCCTCCCCGCCGGATTGCGACGACCTTCTTGACGCGCTGCAAAACGCCGACGAATCGGAGCTGCTGTCCGCCCTGGCCACGTTCGGCCTTACCGCGGACGCCTACTTTGCGGCCGTATCCGCCGGCAGGGAGGTCCTCCCTCCCCTTCCCAAAGGCAAAGGGGTTTCGCTGCGCCTGGGGTACAAGCAGGCGGCTTACATATCCGTCCGGCCCTTTTCCGACGCCAGCATCCGCGCCTTTATGGAGAAAGAGCAGGAAGGCGGCTTCAGCTATACGCGGACTCCCTGCCCGGTGTCCGCGCTGCCCAGGATGGTCAAGGACCTGCACAATTCCGCCTTCCAGTTCTTCATCCGGCCGGAACAGCAGATTGTAACGGAACGGACGGAGGACCGTTCCGCGCCGGTCCTGCGGAAAATTGCCAACGCGGCGGCCCTGGGCGACTCCCGGAAAATCGGCGAACTGCTGGATTCCCTCCACGGCCCGGCCGGGCAGGGGTTTACCCTGCACTCCGCCTGGCGTCTATACAATATCGTTTCCTCCTGCAGCGCTTTTTCGGCGGAGGGCTTTGAGGATGTTTACAGCCCGGAGCAGCTGGTATTCCAGTTCCACCGCTTTTCCGCGCTGCTGGACGCCCTGCGTGCCGGCATCCTTCCCGACGGCCCGCCGCAGGACCAGGACGGCCTTTCCAATTCCCGCTTTCTGCAGATGATGCGCTACATCGACAGCCACTACGACCAGGGGCTGACCCTGAACCAGCTGGCGGAGGAAATGAACCTGAACGCCAATTATCTCAGTCAGGTCTTTAAAAAGGAAACCGGAAAGACGTTTTTAAAATATATCACCGACCTGCGGATTGAAAAGGCCAAGAAGCTGCTCGACTCCAAGAACTATTCCATCAGCGAGGTCGCTTCCCGCCTCGGCTTCAGCGACTATTTTTACTTCCTGAAAACCTTCAAGCGGGTGACGGGCCTGACGCCCAAGCAATACAAACAGGGCTATCCCCCGCCGGGGTCCGGGATGCCGGACGCCGCCGGATAACGGCGGGCAGGTCCGCAGGGCGGGAAACCCGACGCAGAAATCAGGGGCCGCAAAACTTCCGTTTTGCGGCCCCTGATTTTAAGGGAAAAGGAACGGGCATTCGCAGCGCTTTGGGACAGGCAACTACCGCACCGGGCTCTGCGTCTCCTCCAGAATGTCGGACAGCGACGCCGGGCGGTAGCCGTGCTCCTGCATCCACCGGGCCATCGCCAGGATGCGGTCACGGTAGTCGGGCTCGTAAGCGATATAATCGGGATAAAAATGCTGCTCGTGGATCACCATCTGGATAAAGCCGCCGGCAGCCGGGTCGGCTGCCAGCCCGTCGAGAAAGGGCCCTACCCGCTGAGCCGGCAGATCCCCCGCGTTGAGCACCATATGCAGCCGGGCAAATACAATATCCTCGTCGGTGTCCACCCAGAAACAGCGGTGCTCCAGGTTCGCCGTCTGCTCCTTGCTCAGGTAATACGAGACGATCGGCTGGCCGTTTTCGTAGCAGTCGTAATACTCCTCCCCATGACAAAAGAGGAAATAGCCGCACAGGGCTTTGTAGCCCAGGGAACGCAGAGCCCGCGCCCCTTCCCGGGTGGCCGCCCCCCAATGCAGGGTGGTGGTGTCCCTCAGAGCGGCCGGACCGACGATCCGGCGCAGCTCGTCCGTCACAAGCAGGCAGTCGGCCTTGACCGCCTCGTAGCCCTTGTCCCGGTAAGGCAGGTCGGGATGCTCCCGGCGGGCGTGGAAGGAGAAGGACAGCCAGTCGGCGTTGGCCTCAAACTCTTCCCGGTACCGGTCGGTCATCCCGGACAGGCTGAAGGAGCCGTCGTCCGTCTCATAAAACGTGTTGATATGGGTCTTGCTGCCGTAAAGCCGGTGCGCCTCCCGGAACACGGCGAAAAAGGGGTTGTCAAAGAGGGAGGCGTATTCCCCTTTATGCCGGTTCAGGTCCTCAAACGCCCGGATACAGTCGTCCACGGTGAAGCGGTACGCATGGTACGCCTTTTCAAACACAAACACGGTCACGGTCTGCGTCTCCCCGGTATCCGGGTTCACGGCCTGCAGGCGGTTGACCCGGCCGTCCAGCCATACCGGGACGGTAAAGGTGCCGTCTTCTCCCCTGTGCGCCGGGCGGCCGTTGACGGTGAGGCGGGCCGCGCCGGGCGCTTCGACCGCCGCCGTGATCTTCAGACTGCGGCCTTCCCACACGCCGTCGGCCTGGCCGACCATCACGTCCCCCTGCCGGGGAAACCGAAACCGCGGGGCGGTTTGCCATGTGTTCATCCTGCTTTCCTCCTTTGAGCCGCGGGGCGGTTTCCGCTCTTTCTCCTGCTATTTCCTGCTATTTCCTGCAATTACTTGCTATTTTTGGCGGTTCCCTGCGGCCCTTCTGCGGTCCTTCTGGGCCCCGGCGGCTTTCCGCAGATTCCCGCCGCTTTCGGCCGCCTAGTACAGCGGCGTTTTAACCCGCCGGTTGGGGTCGGCGGCGGCGCGGGCGACCGGGTTTTCCGCAAAGGACTGCCGCACCGCAAAATCTGTCAGATAAATTTCCCCCTCATCCGGGGCGGTCTTTACCGTCTGAACGCCGACAACCTGATCGTCCGGGTAAGGGTTTTCAACCACAAAACGGAACCGGGTGGTTCCGTCGGGCTGCCGCAGGGGAAGGGTGGTATAGGTCACCTCGGCCAGCGAGCCGTCGGCGTCGTAGCACTCCATCTCCCCGTCGGGGGTGCGGCTCCAGTCCACCGCCAGGTTCATGATATTCAGCCCGTAGACCAGAGGGATTTCCAGGGTGCGCCCGCTGCGGTAGGCGACGACGTATTTCCCGACGGTGTCCTTCTGCATCAGCATCGGGGCGCTGGTCAGGTACACATGCTCCCGCCAAATGGTGGTCATATGGGTGAACTCCAGATGCGGCCCCGCCAGGGCCCGGCGGTTGCGGTAGAGGTACAAATCCCGCATGCAGGCCAGCAGCAGCTCGTCGTACCGGTCGTCGGTATAATCGGTTTTCCAGAACAGGTACGCGCCGAACGCCACCGAAAGGAGCACCCCGTTGCGCTGCATGGTCACCTCCTCCAGCGTCGTCCAGTGGGAGGGCGCGGCGCCCAGCGCCCCGGCCTCCACCCGCTGCTGCCAGTGGAAGATGCCGCGGGGATCCCAGTTGCCGTAGGTCATCGGCATGCCGCGGGACAGGAACACCTCGTCGTGCGATTCCCGCAGGGCCCAGTACCAGTGGTGCGCCCAGCAGTCGCGGGGGATGCGGTCAACGGCCGCATACGTCGGCTTCATATGGTCCACGGTGTTGCGGGCGCATCGGCAGTGACGCTCCGCACCGCCCAGCCCTTCGCCCCCGCTGGTGATGTGGTTGAGCATCTTTTCCGACCAATACATCATGCGGATGCCGCGCTCGGCAAGGTAGTCGTGGATGCGGATGAGGTCCCCGGCCAGGATGTCCGCCGGGTCACGGTCCCGGCAGCGGTCGCATATCCCGATGGAATAGTATTCATCATGGCCGACGTGCATGACCCGCGGCCGGAACACCTCGATGACCTCGTCCATGACCTCAAACAGCAGCGTATAGCTGGCCGGGTTGGAAGGGCAGTAGCTGTCCGGGAAGGGGTCATAGGCCCGTTCCGCCAGTTCCTGGTGCGCGTTGAGCAGGTAATCCGCATGGCTGAGGCAGGGCACCTCCGGAATAACCTCCAGCCCCCGCTCGCGGCAGTAAGCGAGCATTTCGCGCACGGTGTCCTGAGGCAGCCAGCCGCCGTCCCCGTTTTCAAAATGGATGGAATTCTTCACCCATCCGAACATATTCTGCACTTCGTCCGCCCGTTCGGGATACCGCCGCATCTCCCGGCAGTATTCCACCCAGCTTTCGTTGATTTCGGGATGGTTTTTATACTCCATGGCGCCGCCGATCTCAAGAATCAGGGTATTGTAGCGGTAGTAGGCCAGCATGTCGACGATCTTATAAAACTGGCCGAGCTGCTTTTCGCCGGGCAGATAGAGCTTCAGCCCGCGGAAGGGGCACTGAGGGACGGCAAAGCGGAGACCGCCGGGCACGAAGCCGTCGTCGTCCTGCGCCTGCTGGAGCACCTCGTAAGCCCCGTAAAGCAGGCCCCTGCGGCCCTCGGAAAAAATGGTCAGGGTATCCCCCTCGCCGCACACCGCAAAGGCGTCTTCCGTTGCCAGCTCCTTGTCGGTCACGCCCAGCGCCCGGAGTTCCCCGGCAGTTTCCGGCGGAAAGCCCGTGTGGAAGACGACCTTCTGCCAGCCGTCCTCCCCGGGCGCGGAAAAGGACGGCGCCTGTATCAGCACGTCGTCAAAAAGGCTCCGTCCCCGGACGGCGGCGCCGGCCGCCAGCCGCTTTTTCCCCTGGATACGGCAGTACCGGTTGAGCTGTGTTGTCAGGCTCATAAAATTCCCCCTTTTCGGAAGGCAGGCCGCGGCGCACACCGCCGGCGGGGTATGGGAACCCGCGCGCGGGGCGGTGTGCGCCGGCAGGAACAGCCCGCCTTACTTTCCTTCCCCGCCGTCGTACCGGCAGCGGCCCGCCTGCTCAAGCAGACGGATAAACAGGCCGCCCTGCACGGTGCGGTGCTGGCTGTAGAACCGCTTGGCGGTTTTGGTGCTGTACCAGTCGGCCATCGGCACGCGGTTTTCCGTCTCATGGAAATACCGCCATACCGGCGCCATAAACCGCGCGAATTCCTCCCGGCTTTCCGCCAGCGTCCCTGTCCAGGCCAGCCAGTCGGTTTTGGAGGTGCTGCCACGGCAGTCCAGCGGCAGGCCGTAGGGATTCATATACGGCCAGTAAGAGGCGAACTCCCGTCCCAGCTCCTCGGTGGTGAACAGGCCGGTGCCGAACAGCTTATCCCAGACAATGTTGTATTTCAGAGAGTAGGTGCCCGGCTGGTCGAAGGCCAGACGGGTTCCGCCGTTCCCGTCCGCAGCCCGCTCCATCCAGGAGCGCGCCATCCGCCTGGCGGACTGCCAATAAGGCGCGGCTTCGCCGCTGCACCCGCTGAGTTCAAGCAGGATCGCCATCGAAGCGATCCCCATGATCGCCTTGACCGCGAGGTTGCAGTTGTGGGGCAGATGCTTGAAAAAGTCGTCGGTGCAGATCTGGTCCGCCGGGTCCTCGCCGTAACGGATCAGGTATTCCGCCCACTGCTCAAACAGATCCCGGTTCTCCACGAACAGGGAGGCATCCTTGCCGGCCACTGCGGCCGCGGCCGCCATAACCAGCATATTGCCGCACTCCTCAATCGGCATCTGATGGTCCGGGTCGCTGCCGTTGGAATACACCTGCCCGTTGAGATGGGGATAGCAGCCCACGTCGTGCGGGGCAAACCCGTACAGCCAGTCGCCGCTCCGGGAGAAGCGGAGGACCGGGCGCAGCATGGCGTTGACCAGGGCGGGGTTATAATACAGGTACATCGGCATGGACGGATAGCTGACATCCACGGTCGCGGCACAGCCGTTGGACAGGCACTCTTTGGAAATATACAGCAGCCCGTCTTCCTCGTCCCGGACCAGTTTGTGGCCGGCCATCACCTGCCGGTAAGCCAGGGAAAGCATCTCGGCATACTGCTCGCCTCCCGCGGCGGCAGCCTCCCGGCACAGATCCCGGGAAAAGCGCTCCTCCCGCTCCCGCAGGGCCGGATAATCGCCGTAGGCTTCCGCGATCGCCTGTTCGATCGTCTTACCGTCCCGCTTCCAATACGCTTTCAGCCGCTTGCCGAAATAAACGATGCTCTCCACGTCGTCATAAGCAAAGGCGAACAGCGCTCCGCCGTCCTCCAGCGGCGCCCTAGCCGTGAGATAGCTTTCGCCCAGCACCTTGGCCGACCCGGTCTCGCCGCCGCGGACGCACAGGTAAAAATACCCCCAGTCGATGCGGATGTCGTCCCCACCGCCGACCAGGACGGGCTGGGTGGTCCCTCCCATCCGGGAAAAGGCGATCCCCCCTTCCAGCCGCCCGGCGCTGATCTCCACCGGCTCCTGCCGGGCGGTGTCCAGGCAGAGCTCCTCCGAGGCACGAAGCTCCGCGGTCAGCCGCCGGGCCCTGCCGTCCGTGACCTCCGCCGACAATTCCAGATAGGAGACCGGCCGGCTGAGCAGATCCAGGTCGTCGGCAAAAACAGGGGTGAAAAAGCGGGCTGTCAGCCGCACGCCGTCCGCCTCAAACCCGTAGACCGTGGCCATCGCGGTGATCTCCAGGGAGATCTGCCGCATCGGGATGCCCCCGGCCTCCTCCCCGCCCATAAAGCGGTAGACCGTGTCGTCAATTGTCAAAAAGCCGTTGATGGTGTTGGTGTGCCCGGTCCAGTGGCAGGTGGCGGCGGCGTTCAGCCGGTCCGCGCACGACCAGACGCTGAAATAGGGGTCGACTGTAATCAAGGGGACGGCCGGTGCTCTGAGTTTCATGGCGATTCCTCCGTTTTTTGAAATTTTGGGGGCTGTAAAAGGGGGCTAAAGGGGCTGTAAAAAAATTCGGCAGAAAACGGCGGCAGCGCCGCGGTTTTCTATTGACTTTTTACAAGTTGAAGTATATCATTATTTTGACGGCAAATAAATGGATTATAACCGAAAAAGGTGTGTGATATAATTTGAAGGAGGATCTGCGCTTTTTTTATGCGGAGTCTCCGTCCGCCCCGTTCTTTGTGGAACTGACAGGGATTTCCTACTGTGACGGCAGCTATTATCAGGAGCGGGAGGAATCGGACGTCACGGTTGTGGAGTATATCGTGCGGGGCCGGGGAACGGTGATGTGCAACGGGGAAAAGGTGAATCCGGCGGAGGGGGACGTCTATATCCTCCACCAGGGGAGCCGCCACGCATACTTTTCCGATGCGGACGACCCCTGGATTAAAATTTTCTGCAACCTCAAGGGCAACCTGGCGGAGGATCTCCTGCGCGCCTACGGCCTTCAGGATACGGTGCTGGTACGCGGCTTCTGGAATGAGCAGATCTTCCGGGACTTTTACGCCCTGAGCTGCCTCAAGGAACCGCAGGAAAAGGTGTTCCGGCGATGTGCGCTGAAATTTCACGAAATCGTCTCGGCGCTGTATACCCTGCAAAGCGAGGCGGACCGCCTTCCGGACGAGGCGCAGAAGCTGCGGGATTATCTGGACGACCGGGTGTTCGGCCGTGTCAGCATCGACGAGCTGGCGGCCTCGATTTACCGCTCGCCCGATTATACCATCAAGCTGTTCCGCAGGGCCTATGGGCAGACGCCGTACGCCTATCTGCTCCGTCAGAAAATGCGGGCGGCGGAAAACCTTTTGCGCACCACGCAGCTCCCCTGCTGGGAGATCGCCCGCAAGCTGCAGTTTGAGGACCCCCATTACTTTTCCAACCTTTTCAAGCGCCAGCACGGCATCTCCCCCCGGCAGTACCGCAGCGTGGTCCGGCCGCAGGGACGGCGGAGCCTGCTTGAGGAATCCTCCTCCCGCCTCCCTCCCATGCAGGAGGGCGGGTAGCGCCGGCGGGCGGCAGCAAGCGGCAGAACATCGTTTACAGAGAAAGGAGCAGCGGCAATGCGCGAAACAATCCCCCTGAACCGGGGCTGGCTTTTCCGACGGGAAACCGACGCCCCCTCGGCGGGCGAACGGGTCGACCTGCCCCACGCCAACGTCGTCCTGCCTTACAATTACCTGCGGGAGGCCGACTATCAATTTGTCTCCTTCTATGAAAAGACGCTGGCCGCCCCGGAGCAGTGGGCGGGGCGGCGGGTTTTCCTGTACTTTGAAGGGGCGATGGCTTATACGGAGGTGTTCTGCAACGGTCGGCCGGCCGGCTCCCACAAGGGCGGGTACACCCCCTTCTGCGCCGAGCTGACCGACCTGCTGATTTTCGGGCGGGAGAACCGCCTGGAGGTCCGGCTGGATTCAACCGAACGGCCCGACTTTCCCCCCTGCGGAAACGTGGTGGACTACCTGACCTACGGCGGCCTGTACCGCGAGGTGACCCTGTTGGTGACGGAACCCGATTTTGTGCGCGAGCTGCGGGTTTCTCCCCGCCGGACGGCGGAGGGGGAAATCGTCGAGGTCGCAGCGATTTTCGGCGCCCCTCTGGCGCGGGACGCGGAGCTGCGGGTGGAAATCAGCGGCCATTTCGCGCGCCGGGAGGCCGTCCTGCACGCGAAAGCGGGCGACGACCGGCTGCGCGCGGTTTTCTCCGGGGCGGAGGAACTCCGCCACTGGTCGCCGCAGTCCCCCTCCCTCTACCGGGCGCGGGCGGAGCTGTGGCGGGAAGGCGTTTTAACCGACCGGGCGGAGACACGCTTCGGGATGCGCCTGTGCGAATTCCGGCCGGACGGCTTTTACCTCAACGGGGAAAAGCTCAAGCTGATCGGGCTGAACCGGCACCAGAGCTACCCTTACGTCGGCGGGGCGATGCCGGAGCGGGTGCAGCGCCGGGACGCGGACATCCTCAAAGGGCTGGGGATCAACCTGGTGCGTACCAGCCATTACCCTCAGAGCCGCCATTTCCTTGACCGCTGCGACGAGCTCGGCCTGATGGTGATGGAGGAAATCCCCGGCTGGCAGCATATCGGGGACGAGGCGTGGCAGGAGGCGGCCGTGGGGCATGTCGAAGAAATGATCCGCCGGGACTACAACCACCCGTGCATTATCCTCTGGGGGGTGCGGATCAACGAATCCGCCGACTGCTCCGCTTTCTACCGGCGGACCAACCGGAGGGCGCACGAGCTGGACGGCACCCGGCAGACCGGCGGCGTGCGGTGTTCCGTAAAGGGGGAGCTGCTGGAGGATGTGTACACCTTCAACGAATTCATCCACAACGGCGGGGAAACCGTGTTCCGCTCCCGGGAAGAGATCACGGGGCGGGAGGAACCGGTCCCCCTCCTGATTACCGAAAGCAACGGGCACATGTTTCCCACCAAGCGGTTCGATCACGAAAACCGGCTGGTGGAGCACGCGCTGCGGCACCTGCGGGTGATGGACGAGGCGCTCGGCCGGGAGGACCTGGCGGGGGAGATCAGCTGGTGCGCTTTTGACTACAACACCCACGGCTGCTTCGGGTCCGGAGACAAAATCTGTTACCACGGGGTGTCCGACATGTTCCGCATCCCCAAATACGCGGGCCTGGCCTGCATGTCCCAGCGCCCGCCGGAGCAGGGCGCCGTGCTGGAGCCGCTCTCGCTGATCTCACGCGGGGAACGGGACGGCGGCGGGATTCTCCCCGTCTGGGTGGCCACCAACTGCGAGTTCGTGCGGGTTTACCGCAACGGGGAACTGGTGGGGGACTTTGCGCCCCACCGCGCGCCGTTCCCCCATCTGCCCCACCCTCCGGTCCTTATCAGCCATCTGATGCCGCAGAATATCCGGCTTCCCCTTCCGCCCGCCCTGCGGGAGGAGTTTACCCGCTTTATCGACGAACGGGCCGAACAGGGGGTGCTGCCCGACCTGCTGCCGGAGGACTATCCGTATCTGGAGGACCTGTCCCTGCGCGCCGGGCTGGAACGCGGCGCCCTGACCGCCCTCCTGTTCGAGACCGCCGGCGGCTGGGGGCAGGCGGAAAACACCCTCCGCCTGGAGGGGTACGTCGGCGGGAAGGCCGTCCTCGTCCGGGAGGTGGGGGAAGCCAAATCCTTCGCCCGGCTGGACGTGCAGGCGGACGACACGGTGCTGCGCGCCGACGGGAGCACCTACGACGCCACCCGCCTTGTGGTGCGCGCGCTGGATACGTTGGGGAACCTCTGCCCCTTCTACAACGCCGGGGTGTCCCTGGAAACCGACGGAACCGTGGAGGCGATCGGCCCCGGCTCCGTGGCCCTGGTCGGCGGCTGCATCGCCTTCTGGGTGCGCACCCGCGGCAAAACAGGGACCGCCCGCGTCCGGGTTCGGAGCGGGGACGAGACGGCGGAAATCCTTCTGGAGGTCCGCGAAGGGGCCGCAGCCGCCCCGGCGGCCGCGGCAGGCGGCGGAACGGAACCGGCCGCCTGCTTTGCGCTGTAGAACGGCGCGGGACCGCCGAAAGGGCGGCGCCCGCGGAGGTTCGGCCTGCGCCGAAAATGCAAATACAGTTGGAACAGTGGGAACACTTGGAAAGGATGATGTTACTTGGAACAGCAAATTCTCCGCATCATGCAAAAGGAAATCGACCTGGGGCAGTGCCCCGTCCTGGCGGAGGGCCCCCGCTCCGATGAGGAGCTCGCGCGCGACTGGGAATACAAAAACGGCGTATGGACGGTCCGGGACGGGTGGGTCTGCGGGAAGCATACCGGGAATTCCGGCGGTATTCTTTATTCGAAGCGCCATTTCCCCGGGGATGTTCTGCTGGAATTTGAGGGGCGCACCGTCCCCCCCTGCGACAACGACCTGAATTTTACCTGGCACGCCGCCGGCTGGGACGAGCAGGCGGACGACGCCGGCGTGAGCTATATTGCCGGCCTGGCCGGCTGGTGGGACAGCAAGACGGGGATGGAACGCTACCCCGAATGCCTCCCCCGCGCCGTCACCCCCCTGTTCCCCTTTGAAGCGGGACGGCTGTACTTCATCCAGGCCGGGAGCATCGGCGGGCACTGCTTCCTTTTTGTTGACGGCCGGCTGGTCATCGAAATGCTGGACCCCGAGCCCATCACCCAGTACGGCAAGGTTGGGCTGGGCACCTATGCCAGCCAGATCGCCGTGCGGAATTTCCGCGTCCGCCGGATTGTGAGCCGGCCGCGCGAGCAAAGCTATACGCCGGCGTTCGACTGAGCCTGCGTATAAACGAAATCGGAGTCCCCGGCAAAGCCGGAGGCTCCGATTTCTTCGTGCGGGGGTTCTACCGCCCGCGGGCCGTTTTCATGGCTCCCATGCGCCCGCTTCCCGTCCGGCGTCCCGGACGATGTTGACCGCCGTAATATTTCCAAAATCAAGCAGCTCCCGGCATTCATACGGCACCGGCTGCCGAAAGAGCGGGCCGTCCAGCACCACGGTATGGTATTCCCCGTTTTCGCCGCAAACGTCAATCCCCCGTTCCGCCATTTCCCGCAGGACAGCCTCGTCCAGCGCGCGGCCCAGCAGGGACGGCGGAAGGTCGCGGTTGCGCACGCATTTGACCACGCACCGGTAGCCGAGCGCTATCGCCTCCCGCGTGTTCTCCAGCCGGTCCCGGTGCCAGAGGGGGAACAGCGGCTTCAGGCCCGCCGCCTCACAGCGGGCACGGCACCAGGCCGCGTTGTCCTCCGCGTCGATATCCCCGAAGGCACAAGCCTCCGCCCCGCCGGCGGCAGCCCGCCGCAGCCCCTCCTCCATAGCCAGATGGTAGTCCTCCCCGGCCGATTCGCAAAGCAGGAGCGGCAGGCCGAGGGACTCCGCAATGGCGGCGAGCAGGTCCGGGTCGATCCCATGGAACCAGGAACGTCCCAGCGCCCGGTTCATCATTACCAGCAGGCCGGTCACTTCGTGGCCGGCCTGCTTCAGCTTGTGCAGGGTCAGGACGCTGTCCTTCCCCGCGCTGAAGGAAAGAATACACTTCATCCGCCCGTTCCTCCTTGGCCGTCCGTTCCCGGCCGGCGGGGCCTACCGTGGGGAATTATCCCACGTGCCGGTCCGGCCGAGGTCGTATCCCAGGTCGCAGGTATACAGCCATTCGATCCGGTCGCCGTCCTTGAGCGGATAGCGGCTGCAGCCGTAATTGGGAAACCACCCGTTCACCCTGTACATCCATCCGCTTCCCTCGCCGCAGTCCTTTTCATAAAGGTTGTTGATCCCTTCGATATAATTGCTGTTATAGATCGGCGTGCGCTCAAACTCCATATGGATCCGGTTCTTCTTGGTCTCCCGCAGGAGCACGTCGAAAACCGACTCCCCCTCGTAAAAGGTGACGGTTCGCTCGGCATAAATCACGCCGTCCTCCGGCAGCACCCCCAGCTTGTCCTTGTTGAACAGATCCATATTGTCCAGGATGGTGTCGCAGCGGATGGACAGGGTGCAGGTGAGGCGGGTTTCCTCATCCACCACCATATCCTCGGGCTCCACCGGCGCGGGCGTCGTGGTCGGCGCCGCGGAGGAGGTGGAAGAGGTGGAGGAGGTGGGAGAGGTGGGAGAGGTGGGAGAAGAAGCCGGGGCTTTCCCCTCCCCGACCGCCGTGGTTGAATCCGCGGAACCCGTTTCCTGCGTCCCGCCGCTCTCCGCTGTGCCGGAGCCGGCAGAACCCGCCCCGGGAGAGGCGGCGCTGTCGACCGGTCCGGAGGGCGCCGGCTCCGCCGAATCGGTGACAGACAGCGGGTCGTCCGCCGCCACCTCGTCCGGAAATTCAATCGTGCAGCCGGTCAGGGCGGTAAAAAGCAGCGCCAGCAGGCACAGGACCAGAAGGACGCTCTTCGTCCACGTCTGCCTACGTTTCATCGGTCATCCCCGCTTTGTTGGTTTCATGGGTTTCCATAGGTTTCACGGCGTTATCTCCGGCCCCTTTTCGCCGCCAGCAGCGCGGCCAGCGCCCCCAGCGCCAGCAGGATCATGCCGCCCGCCGCAGTGGCCTCCCCGGTGGAGGGGACGCCTTCTCCCGACGGCGAATCCGGGGCCGCCTCCGTCGTCAGGGTGACGGCGATGAAGTATTCGCCGCCCTCCTCCAGCGTGAGGAGGGCCTTGCCGCCGGCCACGGTCACGGTCTGCACCTTTTCCGCCCGGCCGCTGTCCGCCACGTAGCGGTACAGAACCCGCTGGCCGTCCGGGCCGCCGACGGACAGCTCCACCGCCGCCCGGCCGGGGAAGGCGCCGCTCTGGTCGAAGGAGAAGGCGAAGGGGTCTTCCGCCAGCTTCTCAATCGCCGCGCTGTTGGCGGTATCCCCCAGCGTCATGCCGTACCGGAAATCCGCGGGCCGCACGATCTCCAGCCCGTTGAAGGTGATCGAGTAGCCTTCGCCGGAAACGGTGTAATCCCGGTCGGTATCCCGGATGTTGTCAAACACCAGCGCCGGAATCACGCCTTTCTCCAGAGAGGCGATGATCGCCTGCGCGTCGATCACGTCGTCATAATACTGAACGCACGCCTTCTCGGAGTCCCGCAGGGCCGCATATTTCGCCGCGATGGCCGCGACGGTTTCCCTGTCCGCCAGGGTGATGTTCTGCGGATCCAGCTCGTTCCAGATCAGCCGGTCGATCTCATCCACCGCCGCGCGGTAGCCGAGGATGGCCTGGTACACCGCCTCCAGCTTTTCCCGGCCCGCCGCCTGCGCCTGCACGTTGGCGTGCAGGGCGGCGAACTCCTCGTACACCGCCTTCACGGCCTCCTCATCCTCCAGCAGCGTCGCTTGAGCGGCCGAGGGCAGAGCGGCGATCTTTTCCTCCACCGAGGGAAGCAGGACCAGGTCGTCCAGCTCTTGGAGCTTGTCCTTCGCGGCCAGCAGCCGGTCGGCGTTGGTCACCCGCTCCCGATCCGCTTCGCTGAGAGCCTGAAACGCTGCCCACAGCTCATTGACCGCCGCCTTATCCTGCGCCGTCACCTCCGCCGCGTCCGGCAGAAGGGCGATGTTTTCGATCAGGCCGTCGATGGAACCCTTGAGGTCGTACAATGCCTCCACGGCCGCGGCCAGCGTCTCCCGGCCCGCCACCAGCCGCTTGTCTTCCTCCAGCAGGCTGCCGTAAAGGAAGCTGGCGGTCTCGACCGCCGCTTCGTCCGCCAGGGTGATATCGGCGGGAATTTTGGCGATTTCCGCCTCGGCCTGCGCCACGAGGGAGGCGGTCAAAGCGTCCATCCGGTCGGTCAGGGCGGTCAGGGCGGCGGCGTTGGACACCTTGGTCTGCTCGGCCGGCGCCAGCCCCTCATACCGCTTTTCCGCGGCAAGGACCGCCTTTTTGTCGGTATATTCCGCCTCCTGCGCACCCGGAAGAAGGCTGATCGCATTCTCCACGTCCTGCGCGGTGAATTCGGCGTTTACATTGCGGAAAACAGTGAGCGCGTAGGAAGCGGCCCCCGTCTCGTAGTCCGCCCCGTTGTACGTGCCGAAATAGGTGTTGCTGCCGCCGATCATGTACAGGTTACCGTACTGGTCGGCCTTAAAGGAGGAGGAATTGTAGCCGGTCGCCCGGTATCTCTTCCCGCCGATCTCCACGTCGGTGCCGATCTTCATGACTTCCTTGTATTCCGTCTGCCCGGGCTGGTCTTCGAACACATAACCCACGCCCGACACATAATCGATCGCATACACATACACTGTGCGGCTGTTTTCCGCACTGGCGTAGGCCGTGGTAATCAGCGGCACGCTCTGGGAGCTGAGGCCCTCGACATAATACGCGGCCTCCAGCGTTTCGGCGTCCAGCACGGCGAAGGAGCTGGAAAGGGCGTGCATCCCGCCGGAGGGGACGTAAATCCGCCCGTTGTAGGCGCTGACGCCCCCGGTCACCCCGCCGATGACGCCCTCCGCCGTCCGGCGGACGGTCTGCCGGTTGAAGGTGCCGTCCCGGTTAAGCTCGATGGTGAACAGCTGCGCGGTATTCTTGGTGGCCACGATCAGGCGGTTGGTGGTCGCGTCGTAGATCAGGTTCGAGCGGACCAGGTCCCCCAGGTCGTAGGCGTCGTAAACGATGTCCTCGGTCAGATGGTGGGAATACAGCACGCCGGAATCCCCCGCGAAATAAATCCGGCTGCCGACCACCACGCCGCCGGCCCAGTAATAGCCCCCGGTTTCGGATTTCCAGACGTAATCCTTCACCTCGTCGGTCTTCGACGGGTCCTCGTCCTCGGTGGAAAGGCAGACGTACGCCCCCTCGGTGGCCCCGGTGCCGCCGCTGCCGCCGGAGGTATAGCCGGTGTAGATATACCCGTCGTTGTAGGTGATGGTGCAGAGCATCTGGTTTTCCGCCGGCGTCAGCCACAGGGATTCCAGGGTTTCGGCGTCAAACGCCTGGATGCGGTCGCTCAAAAGCACGAAAATCTTCCCGTCCCCGTAGCAGATGCGGGAGAAATAGCCGGTGCGGCCGTACAGCTTCGTTTCCTTGAGCCGGTTCCCCTCCAGGTCGTAAACCGCCAGCGTGTCAAATACGGGGCGGCGCGAGCTGCCCGCGCTGGCGACGACCAGATACATCCGCTCCCCCACGATAATGGGGTCCTGCGAGACCAGGTTTTCTTCCTGCCCGTACAGGATCATCTCCATCTCATCCAGGCTGGCGGGCAGCTTGCTGTCCACCACCGCGGCGTTGCCGCTGTCCCTGGCGAAAGAGGACCAGTACGCCTCCGCCGGCGCCGTCTCCTCCTTTGCCGAAACCGTGCCGGCGCCAAGCATGGCGGCCAGCATGGCCAGCGTCAGGCCGGCGGCGAGCAGCCGCCGGCGAATTCCTGTTCTGTTTCCTTTCTCCATCCCGTTCATCGTCCCTTTCCTCCGATTTTCCCCGGAAGGAACAGAAAAGGAGCCGAAAAGCTTCGGCTCCTCCGTCGACCAAGCGTCTGGGCGGCATGGAATATGGGTAATCAGCCCGCCCGCGCATTGTATCCTCTGTTTCCGCCGAAAAAGATTGATAAACATGCAAGGCAGGTCTCCTGGCTCGAAATCCTCCTACCGGCGCGGCCCTTCCCGGAGGCGGCAAATCCGTCTCCAGTGGCACCACACGGGAAACCCCGTGTCCGCGCTTTCGTCCTTCTCACAGTAGCGGGCGGCTGCCGCGGTTTTTCACCGCGTTCCCTTTTCATCCGCCGCGCGGAGCGCGGCGGCAACCATTGCATCTGCGCTGTATGAAATTGTAAAAAGCCGTATCCATTGTATCCGCAAAAGCCGGAAAAGTCAATGCCTGCCGCCGGTTCACCGGAAAAATCCCGTCGAAGATTGTGGAAATCCCGCCCAGCGGCCCAAGCGCGCCGGGACTCCTACGGCTGGATCAGGCCGTACTTGACCTTGATCCGCTCCAGCTTCTCGATCATCGGCCGGGAGAGCACCAGCAGGAAGAACACCGTCGCCGCCGCATGGAGAAGGTCGAACGGCAGGGCGGACAGGTATTTGGCGGCGACCATCGGCCAGGTGAGGGCCGCCCCGGTGCCGAGCAGGGTGCTCAGATTGATGATCCCGCCGTACAGCAGGAACACCGACAGCCCGCCGTAAATGCACAGGGGGACCGGCCTTTTGGGCAGCAGCCCCTTCCGGAACAGAATGCCGGCCAGGAAGCCGACGACCCCGAAGCAGAACATCTGCCAGGGGGTATGGATCCCCTGCCCGAAAAAAAAGTTGGAAACAAAGCCGGTTACCGCCCCGACCAGGAAGCCGGACTCCGCCCCGAAGCAGACCCCGGCGATGATCACGATGGCGCACACCGGCTTGAACTGGGGCAGCATGAAAAAGGCGGCCCGGCCCGCCACCGCCAGGGCCGAAAGGGTGGCGATCACGACCAGCTCCCGCGCCTGGGGCTTCCGCTTTTCAAACGTCATGAAAAACGGGATCATGGCGCAGACAATGATCAGGAGCGAAACCGCGTAGTGCAGCCGCCAGACCACCGTCGTGCCGAACAGGGAAAACTCCCATTTCATCGTCTGCAGCCGGCTGCCGAGCAGCAGCAGCGCCGCCGGAATGAGGACGACGATGAAAACCAGCGCGACCCAGGTCCGCCGGCTCAGGCGGCGGCTCGGCTTTTCCCCGCCATTTCCGCCGTTTCCGCCTTCCCCGCCGTTTCCGCCCGCCGCGGGCCGGGTGGAGGCCGGACGCGCCGGCGCCGCCGATTCCGCCGGCGCGCCGTTCAGCGATTGCCGTTGCACAGGGCGATCACCTCCTCGTTGGTCACCGCGTCGGGGAAGAAGCGGCGGGCCATCCGGTTGGCGGCCGTGGTGTAAAAGCTGTTCCCCGCAAAAAAGGCCCGGGCAGGCCCGGCGGTTACCACGCTGCCGTTGAAAAACATCGCGCAGGTGTCGGCGTACCGGGCGCAGAACTCGAGATCGTGGGACACCATGACGATGGTCACGCCATCGGCCTGAAGCCGCTTCAGGATACCGGCCAGCGTGCGCTTGAAATAGCCGTCAATCCCCTTGGTCGGCTCGTCCAGCAGGAGAATCCGCGGTTCGAGCAGCAGCACCTTGGCCAGCGCGGCCCGCTGCTGCTCCCCGCCGCTGAGGTCGTACGGATGCATGGGGAGCAGTTCCTGAATCTCGGTCAGCGCCGCCATACCGCGCACCTTCGCCCGCTTTTCCTCCGCCGTCATCTTGCGGTCGGAAAACATCTCCATCAGATCCAGCTCCACCGTCTTTTTCACAAACAAAGCCTGCGGGTTCTGGGGAAGCACCCCCAGGTTCCGGCGGAACAGCTCCGCGTCGGCGTATTTTCCCAGGTCCTTCCCGTTCAGCTTCACCCGGCCGCGGTAGGGACGGCTCAGGCGGCTCATCAGGTTGAGGGCGGTGGTCTTGCCGGTGCCGTTTCCTCCGACAATGGCCATCCACTCGCCCGCGCGGACCGTCAGGTTCAGGCCGCGGATTACGTCGGGCGCGTTCTTCTCGTACCTGAACCATACGTCGGCCATCTCAACGGCCGGCACGCGGTCCTCCCTCCTCCTCTCCGCTTGGGCCGGAGGCGCAGACCGGACCGGGGCCTGTCCCGCAAACAGCGTATCCAGCCATTTCCGCCCGTCCCGGACGGTGAGCGGGCAGGGGAGGGAATTGTCCACCCCCGCGTAAATCTGGATAGGCGCAGGCATGGCGAAAAACAGGCCGTTCCCCTGCTCCCTGAGAAGCCGCCCCACCTCCGCCGGCCTGTCACAGCAGAGCAGCCTTCCCTTTTCCAGCACCGCCGCCCGGTCGGCCGCGGGGAAAATTTCGTCCAGCCGGTGTTCCGAAACCAGAATGGTGGTGCCCAGCTCCCGGTTGATCTTTTTCACCGTTTCGAGAAACTCGGAGGCGGCAATCGGGTCGAGCTGGGAGGTCGGCTCGTCGAGAATCAGTACGCCGGGCTGCATTGCCATGACCGAAGCGAGGTTAAGCAGCTGCTTCTGCCCGCCGGACAGCTCGGTGACAGGCCGCATAAACCAGTCCTGAATGCCGAAAAAGCTCGCCATTTCCGCCACCCGCCGCCGGATGGTTTCGCTGTCGAGCCCCAGGCTTTCCAGCCCGAAGGCCAGTTCGTGCCACACCTTGTCGGTGACGATCTGGTTGTCCGGATTC
The DNA here is from genome assembly GCA_904419875.1 of Candidatus Avimonas caecicola. Classification (GTDB taxonomy): domain Bacteria; phylum Bacillota; class Clostridia; order Oscillospirales; family Acutalibacteraceae; genus Avimonas; species Avimonas caecicola. The sequence continues at coordinate 22,798 of CAJFTG010000010.1, forward strand.
TGGAGCACATACCCGATCTCGGATGCCTGGGTGCGCTGGTCGGCCTCCTCCAGCGGGCGGCCGTTGTACAGGATGATCCCCTCCCGTGTCCCATGGGGGGTGAGGACGGTTTTCAGATGCCGCAGAAGGGTGCTTTTCCCGCAGCCGGAACGGCCGCATATCGCGACGAACTCCCCCTCCTCGACCGTCAGGGTCAGACGGTCGAGCGCCTTCCGGTCCTGCCCCGGATAGGAAAAGGTCAGGTTTTCGATTGCAAACGAGCCCATTTGGCATCCTCCCACAGGTTGAAAAGCAGCGGCAGCAGGCAGAGCCCCGCGTATCCGCCATAGACCACAAGGCTGAAGGGGGTGACCGGCCTGGCGGCGAGGACGGGAAAATATACGATATTGTTCTCCCCGGCCGCCGCCCCCGCCAGCACCAGCGCGATCAGCGCGATCAGCGCCGTCATCCCCAGCGCGTCCCGCCGGTCGAAACGGAAATTGGAAAAGCTGGTCCTCCCCTTCAGCCCGTATCCCCGGGACTTCATGGAATCCGCGGTCTCGATCGCGTTTTCCAGCGCCCAGGTGGTCAGGATGGAGAGGATCCGCATCCCGTTCTTCGCCTTCTGAATCACATTCCCGTTGCTGACGTCCCGCCCGATGCATTTCTGGGCGTTCGAGATCACCCGCGTCTGTGCCTTGAGCCGGGGAACCAGCCGCAGCACCATCGACAGCACCAGGGACAGGGCGGGGATCACCCGCCCGAACAGATCCATGAATTTGTCCGAGGTCATCACCGCGTTGTAGCAGGAAAACCAGATCATGACCGAAACAAACATCGTGGCGGCGGCAAAGCCGTACACAATCGATTCGGCGGTGATGGGGTTGTCGTTGACGTAAACGAGGATGGTGGCGCCCTCGTGGTTAAAAACCGGGTTCATCACGGCGAACAGCAGCAGGGTGGGGAGCATGACCAGCAGGTTGAACCGCACCGCCCGCCGCCCGTTGAGCCGAATGGAATACGCCGTGCCGCACACCAGGGAAATCCCCAGGAACACGGGGTGGAGGAAAAACATGCTGAACAGGATGACCGCCAGGAAATACAGAAAATTCACCGCCGGATGAAACGACGAAAAGGTATCCTTCAACGCAGCTCCCCCTCCCGTGCAGGGCATTCCGCCGCCGGCCCGGCCGGTGCAGCCCGCCTTTAAGCTTAATATACGCCTCCCCCGCTGTCAAGGACGGCGGGGGAAAATCACCGAAAAGTGCGAAAAAACCCGTCTTCCTCCCAAAAAACGGGAAAACGGCGGGAATAGGGCAGGTAAGGAACAGGTAAGGGACAGGAAAGGGACAGGAAAACGCCCAAAGGCCGCTTCGTATCCCCAGACCGGGGCCCTCCCCCTTTATTCTTCCGGCGGGCAGAGCCGCAGAAGGTCCCCGCATTTCGCCCCCCGCGCCTGCCGGAAGGCCGCCGCATCCCGCCGGGCAACCGTCCGCTTCTCCAGCCCGGCCCCGGTGCACAGGGTCAGGACGACCCGCCCTTTGGCCGCCTGCGGGTGGCGGAGCACCCGCTCCCCTCCCGCCGCCTTCTCCGCCAGAAGCGCCGGTCGGCACAACGCCAGGTAGGCGTACTTTTCATCCTCATAAGGGGCCTCCCCGCCCTTGAGCCGCCGGTGCAGCCGGCTGCGGGCCACCCGGCAGGAAAAGTGGCACCAGTCCTCCCCCTCCATCGGGCAGGGACCGCCGCCCGGGCAGGGCGCGGCAATCCGGGCGCCCTCCTCCAGAAGCTGCTCCCGTGCCATCCGCAGGACGGCGGAGCCGGCCGGGGTGCCCGGCTCCGCCAGCAGCAGCATCCCCTGCGCCGCGTCCCATAGCCGACGGATCGCTTTCCGCCGGTCTTCGGCCGTCAGCTCGTTGAGGACATAGGCCGCCGTCACCAGCTCCGCCCGGACGGGAAGCGGCCCGCCGAGCAGGTCCCCCGCCTCCCAGCGGGCGGCGCGCAGGGCGGGGGAACCCGCCTGCATCAGCCGGCGGCCCACCTGCCGCATCGCCGGTTCCCGTTCCAGACAGGTCACCGTTTCCGGATGGAACACCGCATCCGCCGCCCAGGCCGCCGCCCCGGTGCCCGCCCCCACGTCCAGCAGGGAGGCGGGCCGGAAATCCGGCAGCGCCTCCGCCGCGTACCGCAGCGCCGCGGCGGCCGCGCCGAAGGTGGCGGGCATCCGGGCGGCGGCGTAGGCGACCGCCTCCGTCTCGCTGGTGAGAAGGCGGCGTCCCTGCCCGCTCTCCTCCCGGTAGCGCCGGGACAGGGCCTGCGCCTGCGCCGCCAGGCGGGAAAGGCCCGCTTTGTCCGCCTCCTTCTCGACCGCCGCCCGCAGTTCCATGGGAAGTTCCATTTTTCTTTCCCCCTTCTCCTTTCCCTTTTCCCCCGCCCCTCTTCCCCGCCTTCCGCCGTCCCGGGTACCCACCCTCTAATATGCCAGGCGGCCGGGATGCGTTGGCCGTTCGAACGGCATGACGGCAGGCGGCCCGTCGGAACAGCCGGGACGCCGCCGCCCGGGCAGGTTCGCCGCCCCCCGGCGGGCTTTCCGGCGCGTGCGCCCTGTTCAAAGCGCCGCGTCCTCCCCCGGCCCTCCCTCCGCGCCCTCAGCCGCACGCGCCGCAGAGACCGCACAGGGGGCCGAAAGCCCCCCCGGACAGCGGCACCTTGGAGGATTGCGGCCGTTCGAGCGGCTCCCTTTGTGCGCTTTCGCGAAATGAAAACCCGCCGCCCTGCCGGGGAGAGCAAAACGGCTTTCGCCGCAAGGAGTGGGCGGAGAGGGAAATAAATAAAAATATTTTTTACAGCATAGGGCCTGATTTAGCGCCTTTCGGCTCCCGTTTTCGGGCGGCGGGGGCAATGAAGCAGGCGTTGCAAGTGATGCAGGCGGTAGCTTCAGAGCCTTTTGAGAGGCTTGCCGGCATAATCCCCTCAGGGCCTCCGCAAGCCCCCGGCTCCGCCGGAGGGGCTGCCTTTCCGCAGGCGAAGACGGGCGGGGCTGCCGTCTCCGGCAAAAATGCGCGGTGCCGTAAAGCCGCCGCCTCCTCCGTCGCGCTCGACCGGCCGCACCCCATCCGGTCCTCCCGGACGCCGCCGGATTTTTCACCGCCGCGCCGCCGGTTTCCCTCCGCAGAGGCGGCTTCTTCCGCGACCGGCGTTTCCTCTATATTAGCACAACCTGCCGGAAAACGGCAACAAAAAGGAGAGGCCGCAAAACCGACAATTTTGCGGCCTCTCCTTTTTTGTTTTGGACACCACCGGCTTTGGCGGGGGAAGGAATGCCGGAAAAAGTTTTCGCTCCCCGTATCGAGCGAAGCGCGTTGCCGATCAAAAGCCGGTCGATCAGCAGAAAATGGCAAAAACATTTGCCCAGTGAGAGAAATGCCCGTTTCCAGGCGGCAGAAGGCTTGAAAAAAGCGGGAAAATGCTTCCTTTCGTCTTTAAAAGGACACCGGCCGGTAAAACCCTTCCCGGGTCTTTTGCCGGCTTAGCAGGCGGTTTTGGCCCTGCGGATTATCGCCGCCGTCTCCGTCAGACGCTCCGGTCACTTCGGCAGAACCGACAGGGCGAACATCGCCATTCCGGCCACGGCCAGCCAGACCGGCAGCGGCCGGAAAGAAGCCGGCAGATGCGGGTTGCCGGAGGTATCCACACGCGGGGTCGCCGCCGCCGCCAGCGCACAGCCGAGCCCGAGAATCAGGGCGGCCGCCGCCGTGCCGCCGAACAGGGGCAGGGCGGCCGCTTCCGGCAGCCGCCGGTCGGCGGCCAGCACCGCCAGCGACGCCAGGGCGGGAAGGGTGCCGTCTGCAAAGACGGCGCGCAGAGTCCCCCTGACGGGGGCTTCATTCGGCTTTTCCCGGAAAGCCGCGCCCGCCGCCAGGGCGAGCAGCCCCGCCAGAACGGCGGCGGCAAACGTCCTCCACAGGGACGGCAGCGGGAGAAGCCGGGTCAGCGGGGCGAACAGCGCCCCTGCAGCCGCGGCCAGGCACGCCGCGCCCGCCGCATAAACCAGCCCCTCCGAAATCCGGTAGCCGTTCAGCCTTCCCTGCCCGCGGATGCGGAACAGGGCAAACAGCAGCGCGGTCGTAATCAACCCCGCCCCGCCGAAGGCGAAGGAATCGGAAACCGGGAACCCCTCCGGCAGGAGCCGCACCCCCGCCAATGTCCCGGCCGACAGCAGCTCCCGCGCCGCGCCGATGATCAAAAGGACGGCAGCGCAGAAAAACAGCCGTTTTGCCGGCAGCGGCGGCTTTTCCGTCAGGGACAGCGCGGCCGGGGCGCTGAACAGGGCCAGGGCGGCAAGGAGGCCCTCCGGCCCCATCGCCTCCAGCCAGGCGGGACGGAAGGCGGCCAGCGCCAGCCGCAAAGCAGTGTACAGCGCGGCGGCGAAAAGAAGGGAGGCCGCGTTGCGCATCCGGCCGGAGAGGGGCCGGAATATCAGAAGCATCAGCAGGTTGAGCAGCAGGAGCAGCGCGCCGCCGGCGATGGCCAGCAGCGCGGCGGTCAGCGACCCGCAGCCCGCCGCCAGCAGGCAGAGGAAAACCGCCGCGCCGTCCACCGACGGACGCCGTTTCACGGGGGCCATCCTACCGGCTCCCCCCGGCGAGGGCCGCCGCGAATTCATACGCGCGGTTGGCGGCCTTCACCACCGCTTTGGAGGAGACCGTCGCGCCGGTCACGCCGTCCACTTCCCCGCTGCCGGTCGCCGCGTTCTCCACCCTGCCGCCGGATTCGTCCCCGCTGCCCTGCGCACCGGCGCTCGCCAGCGCCTCCGAAGCCAGCGACACGAACTCCGACACGTCCACCGAAACCCCGGTGTAGGCGTCGGTTTTCCCCGTGTCCGCATCGTACACCAGCGCCGCCGGGTCCTGCGCGTCGATCAGCGCTTCCTCCATTGTCTTCGCCTGCTCATGCCAGAGGGGGCCGTCTTCGGTCATCACATATTCCCCCGCCTCGGATTCCTGCTTTTTGGTCCGGTCGGACCCTTCCTTGAGCGCGTCCCAGTTCACCGCCGTGATCCGGCCGCCCTCCACCGTGATCTCCACGAAATATTGGTAGCCCTGCACATATTCCGCCTGCTCCGCCCGGTAGCTTCCGTCCTGCATCGCAGCCGCGGAGGAGGAACCGCCGCTCCCCGTCCCATTCTCCAGGCCGGTGTAGCCGTCCAGGGAGGCGGGAGCCGCCAGGGAATTGAACTGGCTGTAAAACGCCTCCTCGGTCACGCGGGAGCCGTACCCCTGCGTCTCCTGGTTGTCGCCGACCCGCAGTCCGAGGAAGCGGGAGGCGTCGGGGGAAAGCGCGGTGTGCACCTGCATCTCCCCGCCGTAACCCTTCACCGATACGGTGACCGCATAGCCGAGCAGGGACCCGTCCTTATCCAATACGCGGTAAGCCGCCTTGATGTCGGATTCGCCGGCGGTGTCCACCGCCTCCCAGGTATCGCCGGAAATCACGCCGGAAAACGCCTTGTGTACCGCCTGCATTTCCTGCTTTTCAATCACGGTGCGGGTGACGGCGTCCATGCCGAACAGCAGCGCCACCGATATTGCGGTCACCGCCAGCAGGCTGAGCAGCGGTTTAAGCCATTGTTTCATCCTATCCTAACTCCTTCCTTCTTGTACCGGGCTTCTGCCGGGGGCGGACCCGCCGGCCGCCTTTCTCCCGGGCGGCTCACCGCTTCGCCGGGTCGGGGGCGGCCGAACGGGACGGCCAGGTGCCGTAAACCGGCGGCCTGGTAAGGTACTCGATCAGCGGGGTGGCGAGGTTCATCAGCAGGATGGCGAAGCACATCCCCTCCGGGTAAGGGCCCCAGAGGCGGAGCGCCGCCGTCACGATCCCCACGCCGCCCGCGAAAAGCAGCTCGCCGGCAAAGGTGGTGGGCTTTCCGGTGAAATCCGTCACCATAAAAAACGCCCCCAGCATCAGGCCGCCGGACAAAACCTGTGCCGCCGCGTCCCCGGTAAACAGGGTATCGCCGCCGAAGATCCACATAAACAGCGCGAAGCTCCATATGCAGGTCACCGGCACCCGGAGCCGGATGCAGCCGGTGCAGAGCAGATAGGCCCCGCCCAGCAGGATCAGCAGCGCCGAGGTCTCCCCGATGCTGCCGTTCTCCCGGCCCCACAGCATGGACCAGAGGCCCTCGTCCCCGGTCATCGCCAGCGGGGTGGCGGAAGAGGCGGCGTCTGCCCAGCCGTATCCGCTCAAGGCGGTGGGCCACACCGCCATCAGCATGGCGCGTCCCGCCATCGCGGGGTTAAGGAGGTTGTGCCCGATGCCGCCGAGCAGCTGCTTGACCACCGCAATGGAAAAGACGCCCGCCGCCGCCGCGGCGAACAGGTTGGTCCCCGCCGGGAGGGAAAGGGCCAGCAGCAGCCCGGTCACGACGGCGCTGCCGTCGAAGGGCGCCCCGTCCCGGCGGAGCCGGAGACAGGCCCATTCGGTCAGCGCACAGGCCGCCACCGTCACCAGCAGCAGCCACAGGGCTTTCCACCGGAAGAACCAGAGGGCGGCGACTACCGCCGGGGCCAGCCCGATGCAGACGTCCCGCATGATGCCCTGCGTGTCCCGCGGCCGGCGGATATGCGGGGCGGAAAGCGCGATGTTTTGTTTATACTCCAAGAAGGGTCTCCCCCTTTCGTTGACTGAAGCGCCGGCGCGCCGGCCGGCCGCCTACGCAGGCTTCACCCGGTTCTCCCGGAAGGCGGAACGGGCCATTGTCACCCGGTGAGCCAGATGCCGCTTGGCCGGACAGATATACGAGCAGCAGCCGCAGGAGATGCACTGGTCGGCCCGGTAGGTCACGCAGGCGGCCATATCCCCGGCGATCACCGCCGCGTCGATGGCGAAGGGCAGCAGCGAGGAGGGGCATACCCGCGCGCAGCCGCCGCAGCGGATGCAGTTGCTCTCCCGGTTCTCCGGCCGGTCCAGCACCACCAGCCCGGCGGTGCCCTTGACGACCGGCACCTCCAGAGAGGGCAGCGCCGCGCCGGTCATCGGTCCGCCCGCAATCCACAGATGCCGGGCGTCCCCCGTGACGCCGCCGCAGTATTCCAGCAGCTCCGACAGGCGGGTGCCGACCGGGACATACAGGTTGGCGGGCTTTCCCACCCGGCCGGCCACGGTCACCACCCGGTGGGTCAGCGGGCGGCCCTGCAGCGCGTCGGCAAGGGCGACCGCGGTCCCCACGTTGCTGACAATCACCCCGCAGTCGGCGGGCAGGCCGCCGGCTGGCACCTCCCGCCCAAGGACCGCCTTGATAAGCTGCCGTTCGCCCCCCTGCGGGTACCTGGCGGGCAGGCGGACGACCGAAAGCCCCTCCTGTCCCCGGACAGCATCCTCCAGCAGGGCGATCGCATCCGGTTTGTTTTCCTCCACACAGAGCATCCCCAGCGCACCGCCCGCCGCCGTCTGCAGCGCCTTCGCCCCGGCGATCACCTGCGCCGTCTGCTCCACCATCAGGCGATGGTCGCCGGTGAGGTAGGGCTCGCATTCCGCGCCGTTGACCAGCACATAACGAATCGGCTTGTTGGTATCGTATTTCAGAAAAGTGGGGAATCCGGCGCCGCCCATCCCGGTCAGGCCGGCTTCCCGCATCAGGGCGCGGACGCCGTCCCGGCTGTTTGCGCCCAGCAGCGGCGGGGCCGCTTCCCCCTTTCCGTCGCTGTCCACCACCACGGCCAGGGTCTGCCCTTCGGCCGAGGGCCGGGGCTCCACCGCCCGGACCGTTCCGGACACGCCGCAGTGGACGGGCGCGGCAAAGACCGGACGGTTTCCCTCCGCCGCGGGGGGAACGCCGACCACCTGGCCGGCCAGCACCCGGTCGCCGGGCTTCACCGTCGGGATACACTCCGCCCCGAAGCCCTGCCGCATCAGCAGCACCAGGCGGGCGGGAGTAAAGGGCTGAATCTTGCTCTGCGAGGTCTGATCCTTATGCTCCACGGCATGGCCGAACGCCACGCCCCCTCGAAAAGGCAGGGGCATCGCTCTTCATCCTTTCTCCGCAGGTTCGCGTATTTTCTTTAATATGAACAATATACACCGATAGAAACCGGCCGGCGGCCATCCCCCGCGCCGCGCACGGGCCTGCCGCCGCGGCCGTCATTCCACCGCTTCCAGGACAAAGCCGGAAGTGGCCGCCGTGCTTCCGTCCTCAAACACCCACAGCGCCTCCAGCCCGGGGGTTTCCTCCGCCAGCCGCCGCGCCTGCTCATACGGCTGGGCGTACAGCGCGGTGGAATAGAAATCCGCCGTCCCCGCATCCGGCGCCAGCACGGTGACCGCCCGGACGTACGAGGCGGGGAGGCCGGTCGCGGCGTCGAGTATATGGGTATAGGGTATCCCGTCTTTCACAAAATATTTCTGGTAGTCCCCGCTGGTGGCGATGCAGATGTCCTCCGCTGTGATCTGCCCCAGGGAAGCCGGCGGCTTCTCCGCCCCCGAGAGATTGAGGGAAGCGTCCGGATTGCTCACCGCCACGGTCCAGCCCTCCCGGCCGGGAGGGGAGCCCGCGCACACCAGGGTGCTGGTGCCGCAGTCCAGCAGAAAGCGGTCGAGCCCGCTCTCTTTGAGCTTGTCCGCGACCGTCTGCGCCGCCAGCCCCTTGGCCACGCAGCCAAGGTCCAGGGACATCGCCGGGTCGGCCAGCTCCACCGCCGCGCCGTCCCCGTCCCGCGTCACGAGGACCGCGTCCATCGAAACGTGCCGCATCGCCTCCGCCACCGCCTCATCCGCAGGCGGGGCTCCCGCCTCCCTGGCGGTGTGCCAGAGGGAAAGGACGCCGCCCATGGCGACATTCACCGCCGGCGTCCGCGCCTGCCAGGCGCGGCAGGCGTCGACCGCGTCGGCCAGCGCCGGCTCCGTCCGAACCGGGCCTTTCCCCGCCCCGGCGTTGACGCGGGACAGCTCGCTGTCGGCCCGATAACGGTTGAACAGCCGGTCCGCCTGCTCCAGCTCCGCCTTCACCAGCTCGGCGGCCCGGTCAAACTCCGCGCTGTCGGTACAGTAGGCGGTCAGGCGCACCACCGTATCCAGCGAACCGACAAAGGCGGTTTGAAAGCGGCCGAGCGCCGGTTCCGCTCCGGCCGCACAGCCGGGCAGGAGGCCGCAGGCCAGCAAAACAGCAGCGATTTTCAACCGCCCAACAACCGGCATGACAGCCCCCGTCCTTTCCCCTTCGGCACAACTCCCGGCAAAAAGCTCCGTCCCCTCTCCGCCACGAGCTCTTACCGGGATTATACCATAAACGACGGCAAAAAGGGGGAATTATTTCCAATCCCTCTTAAATTTTCTTAATCCGGCTTTTATTTTATACCGAATCGTGGTAGAATACTCTCAGTTTCTTTTCCGGATGGTTTTCAGACTACTTTCAGGAGTTGATCGAGATGAAAAGCGACCGTTCCTTTCCCCATATGCCGCTCCGCCTGAGCCTTGCGGTCCTGGCCGCCGCGGCCGCCCTGTCCATGGCCGCCTGCACCCAGAAGGAGGATTCCCCGAACGCCGGCGGGGACGCGACAACCGCCGCCTCGCAGACCGATACGACCACCGCCGTCACCACCACCCTGGCAACCACCGCCGCCACCACCGTGCCTCCGGTGACCGGCGACCTGACGACCGGTTGGTCCACCGATTCGGTGAACATCCGCACCGGCCCCGGCATCGAATATTACGCAATCGGCGGGCTGCATGTGGGGGAACAGGTCACCATTCTCGGTAAAGAGGGCGATTGGTACAAAATCCGCTTTGTCAACGGGCCGGACGGCGTGGGGTATGTAAACGCCCAGTACATTTCGGGGAGCCTGGTGCCCACGGCCACCACGTCCGCCACGACCACTGCCCCGGCGGCCACCACCACGGCCGCCGCTGCCCAGTAGCGGCGCGGCAGCGCGCCATCAAGCCATCAAAAAGGAGGAAGGGCGGCGCTCTTCCTCCTTTTTACGGAAAAAGCCGGTTCCAAAGAAAGGAAACGCCATGAGACAGAACCGCGACTATCCCCGCCTGACCGTCACCCGCAAGGCCCAGCTTTCCTGCGAGGCGGGCCATCCCTGGATCTACGATACCGAAGTGCTCGCCGCCGAGGGCCACGAGAACGGCGGCATTGTGGACGTGTTCAGCACCCGGGGCCGGTATATCGGCACCGGGCTGGTCAGCGACCGCTCCAAAATCCGGGTCCGCCTGCTCACCCGCAACGCCTCGGACCGTTTGGACGAGGCGTTCTGGGAGCGGCGCATCCGGTATGCATGGGAATACCGCAAAACGGTGATGGGGGCCGACTGCGGCGCCTGCCGCGTGATTTTCGGGGAAGCCGACCAGTTCCCCGGCCTGACGGCGGACCGTTTTGAAAACGTGCTCGTCACCCAGACCCTCTCGATCGGCATGGAGCGGCTCAAGCCGGTGCTTTTCCCCCTCCTGCTCAAGGTGCTGCGGGAGGACGGGCAAACCGTGGACGGGATTTACGAGCGCAACGACGTGGCCATCCGTCGGCTGGAGGGGCTGGAAGAGGAAAAGGGCTGGTTCGGGCCGGCCCTCCCGTCCACCCGCCTGACGCTGACCGAAAACGGCGTGATGTATGCGGTGGATTTTGAAAACGGCCAGAAAACCGGGTTTTTTCTGGATCAGAAATACAACCGCCGGGCCGCGGCCCGGCTCGCCGCCGGCCGGCGGGTGCTTGACTGTTTCACCCACACCGGCTCCTTTGCGCTCAACGCCGCGCTGGCCGGAGCGGCGCATGTGACCGCGGTGGACATTTCGGCCGAGGCCGTGGCCATGGCTGCGGAAAACGCCCGGCTCAACGGGCTGGAGGGGCGGATGGACTTCCTGTGCGAAAACGTCTTCGACCTGCTTCCCGCCCTGAAGGGGCGGCCCTACGACTTCATCATCCTCGACCCGCCGGCCTTCGCCAAATCCCGCTCGGCGACCGAGAACGCCGTGCGGGGCTACAAGGAGATCAACCTGCGCGCCATGAAGCTGCTTCCCCGGGGCGGGTATCTCGCCACCTGTTCCTGCTCCCACTTCATGACCGAACCGCTGTTCCGGGACATGCTCAAGGCGGCGGCCGCCGACGCGGGCGTCTCCCTGCGCCAGATCGAGGCGCGCCGGCAGTCGCCGGATCACCCCATCCTCTGGAGCGTGCCGGAGACCGACTATCTGAAATTTTACCTGTTCCAGGTCGTCTGAGGCGGGGAAGCCCCGTCTGAAACCGTGCGCGGTGCGGACCCGCGCGGGATAGGCCGCGACGCCCCGCCGCGAGGGGGGAAGGCCGTCTGCCGCCCATCCGGAGCGGCGGTTTCTCCGGGGCGAACGCGGGACGGCTCTTCATAAAGAAACAGGGCGGCCGCTCCGCCGCCCGTGCCGGAATCATCCGTGGGCCGGGGATCGCAGCCCGCGCGCGGTTATCCGGGGCCCGCCGCGGCACGCTGTGCCTGCGGCGGGCTCTTTGCCTTTCTCGGGGCCGGATGCTGCCGGCAAGTATACTTCCCTGCGCATTGCATATACTTTAGGGTATCGGTATCGACCTTTTTAAGGAGGAATCGGCATGGCCCCGCTCGCCTTCGCCGCAAACAGGGACGGCGAAACGGTGCTCGCCCTGTGGATCGCGGCCGCCGGGATCCTGGCCACCGGACTGGCCGGCTGCCTGGCCGGGCTGTTCACCCCCTGGCTGCTGGGCCTCGCCGCTCTGACCGGCGCGGCGACGGTGGTCGGCGCGCTCTGGTACCCGCCGCGGTATGCCGCCTCCCTGCGCGGCCGCTTCGACGGCGTCGCCGTCCGGGCGGAAAAGGGCGTGCTCTGGAAGCGGGAAATCTATGTGCCCGCCTCCGCGCTGCGCACCGTGGAATCCGGTTCCACGCCGCTGCAGCGGAAGCTGCACTGCCGGACGGTGGTGCTCCGCTTCGCCGGCGGCGCGGTGCTGCTGCCGCTGGTGCCGGAAAAGGAAGCCGAAGATTTGTCCCGGGCGCTGGAGGCCGTTTCCGCCGGGGAGGAGCCGGCCCCGCCGCCTCCCTCCGGACCCGCCTGAGCGGCCGTGCCGGCGGATGCCCTGCGGCCGGGGCCGCTTTAAAGGAGTATCGCCATGTTCCGCCCTCACCCGCTGTACTGTTATTACGACGCAAAAAAATGGATACTCCTGCTCCTCCTGCCCGTCCTGCGGGCGGTTTTTTCGCCGCGGGACATCGTCTCCATCCTGCTGGCGTCCCTGCGGGACGTTGCGCTGGCGGCGCTGCTCATCGGCTGGTCGGCGGCGAAGTGGCGGAGAGCGCGGTATTCCCTGCACGGCGGCCTGACGCTGCGGCAGGGCCTGCTGTACCGCCGCACCCTGCGGATATCCGCCGAGGACGCCGCCTCGGTGGAAATGGAGCGGACGCCCCTGATGTGGCTGGCCGGCGGAAGGCGGGTGCGGGTGAATACCGCCGGGCTGCGGCGGCGGGCAGACGCGACCATCTATCTCCCCGTCTCCGCCACCCGGAAGGTGATGCTGGAGGGAACGGACCGGCGGCGGCGCCGGTACGCCGCCCGCGCTTTCCCGGTGGCGGTGATGTCCGCCTCCAGCTCCAATGCGGCGCTGGGGCTGCTGACCCTGGCCCCCGCGGTGCGGCAGGCAGGCCAGATCCTCGGCCGGGAGATGACCGGCGAGGTCTACGGCCTGATGGACCGCCTGCTGTCCATCGGCCTGCCCCCGCTGTTCAACACCCTGACCAACGTTCTGGTGCTGGGCTGGGCCTACGCCTTTGTCCGCACCTTCATCCGCACCGCCGGGTTCTACGCCGAGAGGGACGGCGAACAGCTGCACGTGACCTCCGGCCTCCTCACCCGGCGGGACGTGTATATCGACTGCAGCCGGATCACCGCGCTGGAGCTGCGGCAGACCCTGTTCATGCGGCTGTTCAGCCTGCACACCGTAACCATCACGGCGGCCGGCTACGGCCGGGAAAAGGGGGCGCGCCCCCTGATTATCCCCGCCGCCCGTCCCCGGGAGCTCTGTGCGGCGCTGGACGCGCTGCTGCCGGAATACCCCATCTGCGCCGGCTCCCTCCGCCCGGTCAAAAGCGCGCTGTGGCGGTATGTCTGGCCGCCCCTGCTGCTGGCGGCGGGGAGCCTGCTCCCCCTCGCCTTCGGCGGGGTGTGGTCAACGCTGGCCGCCGTCTGGTTCCTTGCCGGTTCCTGGTGGCTTTTCATCCGGCTGACCGGATACTTCCGGGCCGGCTTCGGGGTGGGCCGGGGAGCGGTCACCATGCGGTATCCCCGCGGCCTGGCGCTGTATGAAATCCACGTCCCCTGCGAGGTGGCCGACTGTCTGATGATCACCCGCAGCCCGTGGGAGCGGCGGAACGGCACCTGCACGGCGGAGCTGCGCTGCTTCGGCGAAAAGCGCCGCCGGCACCGGGTGCGCGCCCTGCCCTATGAGCCGACGGCCATGCTGGCCCGCCGGCTGATGGAGATGGACGCCGCCGTCCGCAAATAGCCGGCGTCCCCTGCGGCGGGCGGCGGGACGTAACCGCGGCCGGCGCGCCGCTCCCGCGGGCTCCGTGCGCGGCCTTTCGCCGCGGTCCTCTTCCCTGCGCGGGGACCGCCGGGCCGATCTTTTCCCCCGCACGCGGCGGCTGCCGGCGGAGCGCCGTTCCCAGAAGCCCGGTCCTGTTCCCGGCGTCCGCCCTTCGGCGGGCGCCTTTTTCGTCCGCCGTTCCCTATACCGTGCCCTATGCCGCCCCCGCCCTTCTGTTTTGTGAAATACGGAAAATCCGCGCAAAAACGTTGAATCGGCCGGACAAACATGCTATTCTAGGGGGAAGAAGGCGGCCGGGCGGCAGGTCCGGCCGGGCAAAACGCCGCACAATTCCGCAAGGCAGAAAGAGGGACACACAGCCCATGCAGTATCGCAAATTCGGGAAAACCGGGGAAACGGTGTCGGTGCTCGGCTTCGGCGCGATGCGCTTCCCCTCCAGGGACGGCAAGGTGGATGTGGACAGGGCCGTGGAGATGATGCGCCGCGCCATCGACGGCGGCCTCACCTATATCGACACCGCCTATTTTTACCACGACGGGGAAAGCGAAAAAATCGTCGGCAGGGCGATCAGGGACGGGTACCGGGAAAAGGTACGGATTGCCACCAAGCTGCCAATGAGCATGGTGAAAAGGGAGGAGGATTTCGAACGGTTTCTCTCCACCCAGCTCGGGCGGCTGGAGATCCCCACGGTTGACTTCTACCTTCTGCACGCCCTGAACCGGGAGGAGTGGGAAAAGGCCAAGCGCCTGCACATCATGGACAAGATGGAGCAGGCCCGGCGGGACGGGCGGGTCCGGCACATCGGCTTCTCCTTCCACGACGATTACGACGCTTTCCGGCAGATTATCGACGAATACGACGGCTGGGAATTCTGCCAGATCCAGCTCAATTACATCGGCACGGACTACCAGGCGGGGCTCCGGGGGCTGGAATACGCCGCCGCCAAGGGGCTGGGCGTGGTGATTATGGAGCCGCTGCTCGGCGGCCGCCTCGCCGCTCCGCCCCGCGGGGTGCAGGCCGCGCTGAGCCCCGATAAAACGCCGGTGGAATGGGCGTTCGACTTCCTGTGGAACCGGCCGGAGGTCACCCTCCTTCTCAGCGGGATGAGCAGCATGGTGCAGACGGAGGCCAACCTGCTTTATGCCGACCGCGCCCGGCCCGGGATGCTCGGCGAAGCGGACCTCGCCATGCTGGCCGAGGCCAAACGGGTGTACGACACCGCCGCCCTCGTTCCCTGCACCGGGTGCCGGTACTGTATGCCCTGCCCCTTCGGCGTGGATATCCCGCTGGTGTTCGAGGGGTACAACCGGACCGTATCCCGCGGGAAGGACGCGGCCAGAGCCTTCTATGCGGGTATCGGGGGAAAAGCGGATCAATGCCGCGCCTGCCGCCGCTGCGAGCAGAAATGTCCCCAGCACATCGAGATCAGCGCCATGATGGACGAGGTGCGCGACGCCTTTGCCGGATAGGACGGCCGCGCCGGCGCTCCGTGCTGATTTACAAAAGATCATTTTACGCAAAGGAACTGTGACGCTATGACCGGACAAAAAACGCCTTTTTATCAGGTAAACCTTCGCCAGGTGGTTTGCGCCGGGCTGCTGCTGGCGATCGGCGTGGTGCTGCCTCAGCTGTTCCACGCGGTCGGCGGGCCGGTGATGGGTAAAATCTTTCTCCCCCTGCACATCGCGGTGCTGATGGGCGGGCTGCTCCTCGGTCCGATGCTTGGCGCGCTGATCGGCGTGCTGCTCCCGCTGCTGAGCTTTCTGACCAGCGAGATGCCTGCGCCGCCCACCCTGTTTTTCATGCTGTTTGAGCTGGCGGCCTACGGCCTGTTTACCGGCCTGTTTTACAAAAAGCTCCCGCTTATCCCCAGCCTCATCCTGGCGATGCTGGCAGGCCGGCTGGTGAACGCGCTGGCCCTGCTGGTGGGCGTCGGCCTGCTTGGCGTGTCATACCCCGGCGTCAGCGGCGCGCTGCTGCCCGCCGTGGCCGGCACGGTGGCGGGGGCGGCGGTGACCGGCATTCCGGGGATTCTCCTTCAGCTAACCGTCATCCCCCTGCTGGTGATGGCGCTGAAGAAAAGCGGGGTGCTGTATGGAAGAGGCTAAAGCGCTGTATGCGCTGTTGGAGAACGAGGGCCTGACCTGCGTGGTTTCACGGGACGGGGCGCTTTTCCGCTCGGAGGAGCGCGGCGTCCGGCCGCTGCTGCACTGGCTTCGGGCAGACCCGGCGTTCTGCCGGGGCGGCCTGGCCGCCGACCGCGTGGTCGGGAAGGCGGCGGCGATGCTGTTTGTATACGGCGGCATCCGTGCGGTGTATGCGGGCGTCGTCAGTGAGCCGGCTCTTGCCGTCCTCCGCAGGGCGGGGGTGGAGGCGGATTACGGCAAACTTGTCCCGTACATCATCAACCGCGACCGTACCGGCCGCTGCCCGATGGAAACGCTGGTCCTGGAGGTGGACGACCCGGCCGAGGCGTTCGCGCTGCTCGACCGGAAAGTGTCGTGACCCGTGGCGGGAATTCACCTTTCCGACCATGGAGCATTAAGGAGGGGGAGAGGGCTTAAAGCCCTCTCTCCCTCCTTAATGCCGGGCCCGCCGCCCGGCCGGCTTAGTCCCAACCGGGCCGCGGAAGGAGATTTGCACAATACTATTTTTTGAAATAGATATTGTGGTGTCTCCTGCATTTTTCTTGTTTCCATCATCCGGACGGAACGGTTTTACCGCAAAAAAGAGCTGGGCTGCCTGCAGGTTTTCGGCCTGCGGCGCCGTCAGGTCAAAGCCAATCTTCTGGCGGAATACGCCGTAAAGATGGCGGCCGCTTTTATCCTCGCCGTTCTCGGCTGTGCCGCCTCCATTCTCGTGTATGGCGCCGTTTCCGGGCAGTTTGCGCTCTTTAACGCTGTTTTCACGCCAGTCGTCCTCCGGCTGCTGTTCGCCATATACCTGTCCACCGTCGATTTTTCCGCCCGGCGCTTTTTGAAAAAGAGCGTCCGTTCGCTGATCACTTGACCGCCTCCCCGTCCTGCCCGTACCTCGCCCGGTAAAACGTCCCGCCGAAAAAAGGTGCCGCTTGCACAAAAAGGGTCGCAAAAGGGGTCCGCTGCAAAATAAGGTATTTTGCAGCGGACCCCTTGCTTTGCTGTTCCCGTTTTATCCCATCAGCCCGGCCAGGTTGACCGCCAGGGTGCCGATCTGATACACGACCAGGGAGGCCGCCCACGCCACGCCGGTCTGCATTGCCACGGTGCCGAGCGCCCATTTGGTGGAATTCATCTCCCGCCGGATGGCGGAAAAGGCCGCCACACAGGGCATGTACAGCAGCACGAACACCAGGAAGGACAACGCCGAAACCGGGGTGAAAACCCCCTGCAGCGCGGCGCTCATCGCCGCATCGGTGGAGGTGTTGTACAGGATGCTCAGGGTGCCGACCACCGCCTCCTTGGCGACAAAGCCGGACACCAGAGCCACCGACGCCTGCCAGAAGCCGAAGCCGAGGGGGGCGAACAGCGGCGCGATCACCCGGCCGATGGAAGCCAAAATGCTCTGCCCGCTCTGCTCGGGAGCCAGCATGGTCAGGTGCAGGTCGAACGACCGCAGGAACCAGATGACGACGGAGGCCGCCAGCAGAATGGTCCCCGCCCGCACGGCAAAATCCTTCACCCGCTCGTACATATGCATCCACAGGGTGCGCAGGGTGGGCAGGCGGTAGGGCGGCAGCTCCATCACAAAGGGAGCGTGCCCGCCCTTGAGCACCGTTTTGCGCAGCACCATCGCCACCAGGATGGCCACCACCACGCCGGTCAGGTAAATCCCGCACACCACCAGCCCCCGGTGATTGGGGAAAAAGGCGGCGATGTACAGGGCGTATACCGGCATTTTCGCGCTGCAGGACATGAAGGGGGTGAGCATAATGGTCATCCGCCGGTCCCGCTCATTCTCCAGCGTGCGGGCGGCCATCACCCCCGGCACCGAGCAGCCGAAGCCCATCAGCATGGGCACGAACGACCGACCGGAAAGGCCGGTCTTGTGGAGGAGCTTATCCATGATAAACGCCGCCCGGGCCATATAGCCGCTGTCCTCCAGCACCGAAAGGAAGAGGAAAAGCAGCAGGATCTGCGGGAAGAAGGAAACGATGGAGCCCACCCCCGCGATCACCCCGTCGCACACCAGGCTGACCGCCCAGCCGGAAGCGCCCGCACCCTCCAGCAGCGCCCGCACCCAGGGGGTGAACCGGCTGGAAATCAGGCTGTCCAGCCCGTCGGTCATCCAGGTCCCCAGCGGGCCGAAGGTGATGAAGAACACCAGCGCCATGACCCCGATAAACAGCGGCAGGGCGAAAATCCGATGGGTGGCGATCCGGTCGATCCGGTCGGACACGGTCAGCTCGCCCGGTTCCTTCCGCCGGACGACGCATTCGGCGCACACCCGGCAGATAAACCGGTATTTCTGGTCGGCGATAATCATATCCCGTTCGCCATACTTTTCCTCCAGCGAGCGGATGATTTCGTCGATCAGGTGCGCCTCGCCCTCGGTCAGGTCCAGGGACTCGATGGTGGGCGCGTCGTCGTCGATGATCTTGACCGCCGACCAGCGCAGGGCCATCCCTTTTTTCAGGCATTTCGGCTCGATGATGTCCTCGATGCGCAGGATCGCTTCCATCACCGCCGGGGTATAGATTTCATCGATCACGTAGGTCGAGCGGTATTCCTGCGGATGATGTTCCCGCCGGTCGTGGAGCTGGTGGCGTATGTAAGGGTTATCCCCGTACCGCTCGTCGATCGCCCTGGCCAGACGCTGCTCGTCAAAGGGGGCGGGTTCCGCGCTCTTCCGCTCCGTCCCGTCGTGGTGGGCCCGCTCGACCAGCTCCTTAATCCCCTTTCCCCGGCTGGCGGCAATCGGCACCACCGGCAGGCCGAGCCGGTGCTCCAGCCGCTGCACGTCGATCTCCAGCCCCCGGCTTTTGAGCATGTCCATCATATTCAGCGCCACCACCAGCGGGCGGCCCAGCTCGGCCAGCTGAAGGGTGAGGTACAGGTTGCGCTCCAGATTGGTGGCGTCCACCACGTCCAGAATCACGTCCGGGTCCTCGCCGATGACAAAGTTCCGGGTAACCATCTCCTCCGCCGAATAGGGGGAGAGGGAATATATGCCCGGCAGATCCACCACCGTCACATCCTGCCCGTGGGTTTTCAGCCGGCCCTCCTTCTTTTCCACCGTCACGCCGGGCCAGTTCCCCACATACTGATTGGAACCGGTCAGTTCGTTGAACAGGGTGGTTTTCCCGCAGTTGGGGTTGCCCGCAAGGGCATAGGTATGTCCCACGGCGATCCTTCCTTTCCCTGGCGCCGCGCCGGGCAGGCCGCCCACCCGCCGCGCCGTATCCTCTCCGTTTTACCGGTTTTTCTCCCCACGGCACGCCCTGTGCCGGCGGAAGCGGGACCGTACACCCCGTTCCCCGGAAGGGGCCCGCTCATCCTCTCCGCCGGACGGCGCGGCCGCTTCTTCTTCGGCGCCGACGACCGTGATCTCCCGCGCCTCGGAGCGGCGGATGCTCAGCTCATAGCCCCGCACGTTGATTTCCAGAGGGTCGCCCATCGGCGCCGCCTTGCGCAGGATAACCACCGCCCCGGGCGTAATCCCCATGTCGATGATCCGCCGCCGGAGGGCGCCGGAGCAGCCCAGCCCCGTCACAACCGCCTTTTCACCAATCTTCAGATCGTTGACCGTCCTGCCCATAAACCGCTCCCTCTTCCTTCCGCCCGGATTGCGCGCCGCATTGTTAGATGTATCTAACAATGCGGCGCGCACCAATCCACCGAACAGCCGCCGGTAACTATTGACTGTGTTTATTGTATCACCCGCGTATCCCCCTGTCAATGCGGCCCCTCCCCCAGGGCGGACAAACCCGCGCGGGACGCGCGGGAGCAAGGCGCGGCGCCCGCCCCGCGCACTGGCTCCCGCCGGGAGGACGCCGCCGCGCGGAGGCTGTCCCGCCTTCAGGCGGCCGGCACGGCATAATCCAGGGAATAGTGATATTTTTTCGTACCGAAAAGCCCCTCAATGGAAAAATCAACCTGAATGGCCACGACGTACCCTCCCCCTCCGGCAGCCTCCGGCGGGATAAAGCTCTCCCCGCCTTCCAGAACCCCGCCCGGCCACAGGACCTCGCTCACCGCCGGCCCGGTACGGACCGGTTCCTCCCCGCCGTCCCGCCGGCATATCCCTATCCGGACCGGCGCCCCGGTATGGACGACGCGGTAAGCCCGCGGGGATTGGTTCTTCACACGGACCCGCACGGACAGTTCCTCCCCCGGGGAAAGGCGGTCGGGAATCCCCTCCGCCTCCACCGTAAAGGCGTCCTCCCCCGGCGGCAGAAAAACGAGATGGAAGGCCCCGCCGAAAAGGTACAACATCAACAGCAGCAAAAACAGAGCCGCCAGAGCGGCAAGCCCGCACAAACGCCGTTTGGATTTGTCCACAGAATCTCCCCCTCCGGCAGCCGTTCCTGTCTACAGTATACCGGCGCGGGCGGGCTCTTGTCAAACGGCGCGGGCCGTCAGCCCATCAGCAGCCGCACGGCCAGGGAGGAAAGGACGATGCCGCACAGGTCGCCCCCGGCCGCCGCCGCCAGGGTGTGGCGGGTTCGCTTGACCCCCACCGCGCCGTAATAGACGGCGATGGTGTAAAAGGTGGTTTCGGTGGAGGATTGCAGCACGCTCGCCACCCGGCCGACCAGGGAGTCCGCCCCGTAATGGGCGTATACGTTTTCCAGCATCGCCAGGGAGCCGCTGCCCGAAACCGGCCGCAGAAGCGCCAGCGGCACCGCCTCCGGAGGGAAGCCCAGCTTCTCCGCCAGCGGCGTCACCGCCGCGGTCAGCAGCTCCATCGCGCCGGAGGCGCGCAGCATGGAAACCGCGGTCAGCAGGGCGACCAGAGAAGGGAGCACCTTCACGCAGGCGCGCAGACCGTCCGCCGCCCCGGCGGTGAATTCATCGAAAACCGGCACCCGCCGGACCAGGCCGGACACCAGCACGGCCGCTACAAAAACCGGCACCGCCCACAGGGCGAGAATTTTCGCCGCCTCCAGAGGAACCGCCTTCCTTCCTGTTGCATCCCCATCCCGCCGGTCAGACGGGAAGGGACGATTTCTCCGCTTTTCCCGCCTTTCTCGCTTTGCCCGCCCTTTTCCCCTTTTCCCGCCGCGGCGGGCGGCGGGTCAAAGCGGCGCCGCTGCCAAGGATTTTCGCCAGGGTCACCGCCACCGCGGCGGAAGCGAAGGAGGTCAGCCATACGGCGGGAAGGATGTCGAAGGGCGCGGCCGCGCCGTACCGCAGCCGCAGGGTCGCCACCGTGGTCGGCAGCAGCTGGATGGAGGCGGTGTTCAGCACCACGAACACCACCATATGGTTGGAAGCGGCGCCGGGCTGCGGGTTCTCCTTTTCCAGCTCCGCCATTGCCTTGAGCCCGAACGGGGTCGCGGCGTTGCCCAGCCCCAGCAGATTGGCCGCCATGTTCATCAGCATGGCGCGGCAGGCGGGGCCGGCGGGGTCCAGCCTGGGGAAAAGGAGCCGCATGAGCGGCGCCATCCCCCGCGCGAACAGGGCGGTCAGTCCCCCCTTCTCCGCTATGCGCATCAGCCCTCCCCACAGGCACATCGCTCCGCCCAGCGTAAGCGCGAGCTGGATGGCTTCCCCGCCGCCCGCCAGCAGCGCGTTGGTCACCTGGTCCAAGCGCCCCGTCGCCGCGCCCGCCGCCAGGGAAAGCAGCATGATTCCCACCCAGAGTATGTTCAGCATTGCCCCGGCCTTCTTTCCTGATTCCGTGTAATCCCGCGCATTCCTTCTTCCCTCCCTCTTCCCTCCCTATTTTTATGAAAAAATAAATGCGGATATACGCAAAAAAACCGGGTGCCATGCGTTGACAAAATGGTAAGAAAATGGTAACATTTCTTAGGAATAGCTGGTTATTCGACAGCCTGCAAAAAAGCGGGCGGAAAGAGAGGAAAAAGCATGAAGTATACAGGAATCGTGCGCCGTATTGACGATTTGGGGCGAATCGTGCTGCCTGTCGAGCTTCGGCGCACACTGGAACTGGAAACGGGAGATTCGCTGGAAATTTTTGTGGAGGATAATACGATCATCCTGAAGAAATATCAGCCGGCCTGCATCTTCTGCGGCAATGTCCGCGATATCACGGTCTATAAAGACCGGAATATCTGCAGCGCCTGCGCGAAGGATATCGCCAGCAAGCTGTAATATCCGTCGTATTCTCCTGTTTGCGAAAACGTAAACCCGTTGATGGATTTTTCTATCCATCAACGGGTTTTCTGTTTCCGGGGGCCCGGCGGAGACGCGGCGTCCGTATGGCAAAAGCCGGCGCACCCGGCGGGCCGAAGGCCATCCGCCGCCCACACACAGGCCCGTGCAGGCGGGCCTCATGGAAAAGACGCCGCCGGACGGCAGCGTCTGCAAAACAATTTTACAACCCGTTTTTGGGGAGTTCTCCCCGGCGGAGGCCGGGCTGCCGCCGCATCATGGCGGGCTGAGGACGGCGCCGCCTCCCGCGCTTCGCCGCACGATGCATGGCGGAGCGGCCGGGAGAGCGCCCCTCCTTCTCCGGCGGAGCCTGGCGAAGGAAGCGCAGAAACGCCTGCGCCCGCATTGTCTGGAACAGGGGGGCGGCGTAAAAATACGGAAGGACGGCAAAGCAGGCGGCAAACCAGCCGGCAAAGCCCAAATACAGCCAGATCGCCTCCCCCATCCGGCCCCGCATGATCTGCCGGGCCCGCCGGAACAGATGCCGTTCCTCCGGGTCCGCAAGGAGGTACTGGGCGGGAAGATATCGCAGCATCAGCATTTCCAGCGCGACAAAGCCGCCCAGCAGGGCCATCAGTCCCAGCAGCGTGCACAGCAGCATGGTCAGGTCCGCCAGCGGCGTATCGCTTCCGCCCCGGCGCAGCAGCTCCCGGTAGCCGGCGATCAGGGCCGAGGGCGCATAACACAGCGCGCCCCAGCCCAGCCGGCGGATAAACAGCCCCAGCCGCCAGCGAAGCGCCCGCCCGTATCCCTGCCGGTAAAAGGTGAAAACCAGCGTATAAGGCGGCTGCTCCGGGCGGCCGCCCTCCGGCTGCTTTTCCTCCCGTCCGGGGAGGCGGGCAGGAGGATACCCTCCCTTCTTCTCTGCCGGCAGACGGATCTCCTGCGTTTTTTCCAGCATCGCCCGCGCCGCCCGGCCGTCCCCATCCGCGGGGGCGGCGGCTGTCCCTCCGCTGCGCGCCAGCCGCCGGTAATACAGCGCCTGCCCGGCGAGGACGGGAGAAACGAGCAGCCAGTCCAACACCAGCATCCCCAGCAGAACGACGCCGTACAGCCAGCCGCCGGTCCAGAGCGCCCCCACCGGGACGACGCGGTCGGCTCCCAGCCCCAGCACATGCAGCGCGGCCAGCTCGCCGATCAGTACCGTCAACCCAAACGCAAGCTGCGTACACTGCACCGCATTGGCCGTCAGCCAGTTGCCCTTCAGTTTACCACGTGCCCGCTGTGCCGGTCTCATCCGCCCGCCCCCCCCTTTTCCGTGCAAGGCGCCGTCCGCCCAAATCTGCCGTCGCCGGACCAGGTCCGTTCATTCCCGCCCCTGGTCGGAGCCGCCGGCTTCCCCTTCGGCAGGCGGAGGACCTGCCTCTTGCCGCTGGTTAGTATGCCCGGCGGCTTTCCATTTCATACCGCAAAGGCGGGAGGCGCCGTGTCTCCATTTCGTTTTTGCATTTTCGGACAAGTTTTTTGGCTTTTCAGGCGAAATTTTTCTTGATTGTTCGGCTCCTCTGCGGTAAAATACAGAAGGTAAGTAGAAGCTCGGCGGACAGCGGGACAAAAGGAGGCCCTTTGTGGGAGGGCATCCGGCCGATGCGCCCCCTCCGGGGTGCGGCGACCGGCCGCCGGGGCAAGCCGGCCGTCCGGGAAAGGACCCGGCGCCGTTTGTGGGAACGGCGCCGGGCAGCGGACGGCGGGACGCGAAAGGAGAAAACCGTATGTGTGGAATTGTAGGCTTCATCGGCTGCAAGCCGGCCGCCCCCCTGCTGCTGGAAGGGTTGGCCAAGCTGGAGTACCGGGGGTACGACTCGGCGGGCATTGCGCTGGTGGAAAACGAGCGTATCGACATTTACAAGGCGAAGGGGCGGCTGAGCGTGCTCAGCGAGCGTCTCCACGGGGGGCGGGACATCGCCGCGACGGCCGGGATCGGCCATACCCGCTGGGCGACGCACGGCAAGCCGAGCGACGAGAACTCCCATCCGCATAAAAGCGCGAGCGGGCGGTTCGCCGTGGTGCACAACGGGATTATTGAAAACTATGCCGTGCTGAAAAAACAGCTGCAAAGCGAAGGGGTTGAATTTCTGTCTGAAACCGATACCGAGGTGATCGCCCACCTGATTGAGCGCAGCTACACCGGCGACTTCCTGGCCGCCGTGCGCGCCGCCGTCCGGAAGCTGGAAGGCTCCTATGCGCTGGGGGTGCTGTGTGCGGAGCATCCGGACGAATTCATTGCCGTGCGCAACGCCAGCCCGCTGATCGTGGGGCTGTCCGACATCGGCAATTTTATCGCCTCCGATATCCCGGCCGTGCTGGCCCATACGCGGCGGGTGCTCCAGCTGGCCGACCACGAGCTTGTCCGGCTGACGCGGGACTCGGCCGAAGTGTTCGACCAGACCGGGCGGCCGGTGGAAAAGCAGGCGATAACGGTGGATTGGGACGTGACCAGCGCGGAAAAGGGCGGCTACGACCATTTCATGATCAAGGAGATCCTGGAGCAGCCGCAGGCGCTGTCGGCCACCATCTCCCCCCGCATCGATGCGGACGGCGGCATCGTGCTGGACGGCATCCATCTGACCGCCGCCCAGCTGCGGAAGATCAACCGCCTGTTCATCGTCGCCTGCGGCTCGGCCTACCACGCGGGCGTGGTGGGAAAATACGTGATTGAAAAGCTGGCGCGGGTCCCGGTGGAGGTGGACCTCGCCTCCGAATTCCGGTACCGCGACCCCATCGTGGACGAAAAATCGCTGGTCATTATCATCAGCCAATCCGGCGAAACGGCCGACACGCTGGCCGCCCTGCGGGAAGCAAAGCGCCGCGGCGCGCGGGTCCTCTCCGTCGTCAACGTGGTGGGGAGCACCATCGCCAGCGAAAGCGACGACGTGCTGTATACCTGGGCGGGACCGGAAATCTCGGTCGCCACCACCAAGGCGTATTCCACCCAGCTGACCATGCTGTACCTGATCGCCTTCTACATCGCTCACAAGCTGGGCCGTATCGACGAGCGCGATCTGCGGCGGCTGCTCAGCGCCCTGATCCGCCTGCCGGATATGGTGTCCGGTATCCTGCGGCAGGCCGGGGAGCTCAAGCAGCTCGCCCAGCGGTACGCCTATCTGGAGCACGCCTATTTCATCGGGAGGAACCTCGATTACGCGGTCTCGCTGGAGGCTTCCCTCAAGCTCAAGGAGATCAGCTACATCCATTCGGAGGCGTACGCCGCCGGGGAGCTCAAGCACGGCACCATCTCCCTGATTGAGGAAGGGACCTTCGTGGTCGCCCTGGCCTGCTGTGAAAAGCTGATGGAAAAAACCATGTCCAACATCAAGGAGGTCAAGGCCCGCGGGGCGGAGGTGCTGGTCCTCACCACCGACGATAACCGCGACGTGCTGCCGGAAGCGGACCACGTGATCTATATTCCCAAGACCAACGACCTGCTGATGCCCTCGCTGGAGGTGGTTCCCATGCAGCTGCTGGGGTATTACATCGCCCTGGCCCGCGGCTGCGACATCGACAAGCCCCGCAACCTGGCCAAAAGCGTCACCGTGGAATGAGGAAGCCCCCTCCCGGAAAAGCCACGCCCACATAAAAACGCGCCGCAAACACGGTTTGCGGCGCGTTTTGCTTTGTGGTAACAACCACGGACCATGCCGGTGGAGCGAAGGAAGCTTTAGCGATGAGTGAGACAAAAAACTCCTCCCGGTGTAGAATGAACTGGCGGGCTGGCAGCTGCAGGAGACGCCAAAAGGAGGACGTTCAAATTGAACGGCAATAAGAGCGGCAGCAATCCAGGCTTGCTGCGGCACATACAGGTTGGAACGGCAAATATCCCGTCGTGTCTGCGCCAAAGTTCCGGCGATAAAATCTTATGGAGAAATGCGGGCGGAAATCAGGAAAATCTTGCCGAGGACAGCGAGCAGCAAACCACAAATTTTTGCCAGTGTCCGGCCGTACCTTGCCATCGCCATGGCAGCCAGTAACAGCGGGCTGCACCCGCTTGTGCAATGCCGCCGGCTTCGCTGGCGGATATTTACCTGTCGGAAGCCTTTCGGTCGCCCGGCCGGCCTTTCATCCGCGGATCCCGTATTCCCTGAGGTAAGCCTCCATCTTCTCCCGCATCGCGTCGTCCAGAATCACCCGGCCGTCCACCGGCACGTTGTGCAGGGTTTCGATAATCTCCCGCACGGTGACGATCGGATAGGTATCGATCCCGTATTCCCGCTTGATCTCCTGAATGGCGGAAAGTTCGCCGGTTCCCCGCTCCATCCGGTCGGCGGAAACCACCAGCCCGGCGATCTCCACGTCCGCAATCCCCCGCAGGATGGGCAGGCATTCCCGCATGGCGGTGCCGGCGGTAATCACATCCTCGATGATGACGACCCGGTCGCCGTCCTTCAGCGGGCAGCCGACCAGCACCCCGCCCTCGCCATGGTCCTTGGCTTCCTTGCGGTTGAAGCAGTAATTCACGTCCCGGCCGTACCGGTTATACAGCGCAATGGCGCAGGCCACCGAAAGGGGAATTCCCTTATACGCCGGGCCGAACAGCGCGTCCACCCCCTGGGGGAAGTGCTCCTGCACGCAGGCGGCGTAATATTCGCCGAGCTTGGCGGCCTGCGCGCCGGTGCGGTAGTTCCCCGTATTGATAAAATAGGGGGTCCGCCGTCCGCTCTTGGTGACGAAATCGCCGAAGGTCAGCACCTTCGACCGGACCATAAATTCGATGAATTCCTTCTTATACGACATCTTCCGTCCCATCCTTCCCGTTTTCTGACTGTCTGCTCTCCGCGTCCCCTGCCGCGGCCGGGCGCTGCTCCCGCGCCAGCAGGCGCCGTCCCCTGGCCGTAAGCACCGCCCTGCCCCGCCGGATGTGCGGGGTATCGAACAGGAAGCCCGGCCGGGTCTTTCCCTCCGCAACCAGTTCGCACAGCCGGTGGTAAACGTCCGATTCCCGGTAAACGGCATAGTCCGCCGCCACCGTGACCGCCGGGCGGTAATCCAGCCGGATCAGGCCGGCCTCCTCCAGGCGGGCGAGCGCCTCTCCCCGCGCCCGAAGCGCCTCCATCCCCTCGTCCGGCCGTTCCAGCCGGACATGGTTGAGGGCGGTGGAGCGCAGCTCGCGTTCCCGGCTGCTACGCAGCTCCAGCCGGACGAGGGGATACCGCCTCGCGCCGGCCACCGACCCCAGCAGCGCCCGGTCCTCCGGACGGAGCCCGTCCTGCCCGCCGTCTTCCCTGTGTTCCATTCCTTTGCCCGCCTTTCCCTTTCCGCGGCGGAAAACGCCGCCCTCTGCCGGAACCTTTTGCCGCGCCCCGCCGTTACCGAAGGACCAGCGTGGTGACCCCCGGATTCAGCCCCGCCACCTTGGCGCGGATGCGGGGGTGCTTCAGGCCCCCGCGCACCATGTCTCTCAACACGGTGCCGCCGGTGTACCCGTGGATAACGGTCACCTCCCGCACATTGCCGTCCAACCGGCCGAGCAGCCGCTCCAGATGGGATTTCGCCTGTTCCCGCGTCATGTGGTGGATGTCCACCTCCACCTTCTGCGCGGAGGAAAACTGCGGCGTCCATCCCGGCGTCATCCGCCGCGAGGGGGGATGAGAACGCGCCATGCCGACCGCCCCTTCCTTTTCCGCTTTTGTCCATTATACGGCATCCCGCCCCCGAACGCAAGGGCCGCGCGGCGTTGACTTTTTGCGCGGCGGGGTTATACTAAGGGGAGAAGGGGCGGCGCGGCCGTACATACGGCGGCCGCCCGCGGCACAGAGCCGGAAGGAGGAACTTCGTATGTACGAAAGCATGGCGGCGCAGGCCCGAAACGCCGTGGAGGAATTGATCGACGCCGCCGGGATGAAGGCCGGGCAGCTGCTGGTGGTGGGGTGCTCCTCCAGCGAGGTGATCGGGAAACGGATCGGCACCTGCTCCAGCGAGGAAGCGGCCGCGGCCCTGTTCGGCGGGCTGTATCCGCCGCTCGGGGAGCGGGGCGTCTTCCTGGCCGCCCAGTGCTGCGAACACCTCAACCGCGCCCTGATTGTGGAGCGGGAGGCGGCGGAACGGTACGGGCTGGAAATCGTCAATGCCGTTCCCCGGCCCAAAGCGGGCGGCTCCTTTGCCGCGGCCGCCTACGCGGCTTTCACCGATCCCGTGGCGGTGGAAACCATCCGCGCCCATGCGGGCATGGACATCGGCAGCACCCTGATCGGCATGCATCTGCGGCCGGTCGCCGTCCCCCTGCGGCTTTCGGTGACACAGATCGGGGAAGCGCCGCTGGTCTGCGCCCGTACCCGGCCCAAATACATCGGCGGCGAACGCGCCCATTACCGCGGGGACTGGGCGTAGCCGGCGGATGCCGCCGGCTGCGCCGATATTCCCTCCGCCGGTCAAACCGCGTCTCACCCTGATTTGCACGGCTCCCGGAAGGCCCGGCATCCGCCGCGCGGCAGCCCCTTCCGGGGCGTCGGGAAACAAGCCTGCCGCCACACATACCGCTGCACGCAGGGCCATGCGATAGCGGATCGCATTTCCTTTTGAGCGAGAACGGTTGGGGAAGAGGACTGCCGTTTTTTCGCATGTTTCTCTTCGGGAGCCCATCTCTGAAGCTATTTCACCCCTCCGCCCTTCTCGTTCACCCCCTCCTTTTCCCGGCTTGACCGCCCGCTGTACCGTCGCCTCCCCCGCCTCCGGTACAGCGGAGGAGGAAACGGGGAGGAAGTGGGGACGAAGCGGAGAGGAAGCGAAAGCGTATAATACGCCGCTTCTTGCTCTCACGGTACTGCGGGTTCCCCACCGGGACAAAGGGCGGGCGCCTGCCGGCGGCCGCAGCCGCGGCGGACGGCGTTCCCGCATCCAACAGTCCGGCATCCGCCGCGCGCCGGGCCTCATCGCCGTCAGGCCGGAAGGCGTTTTTCGTGAGGAAAACGAGCGCCGGCGGGCCAGGCGAGCAGCCGGGCCCCGCATCGATCCGCCGCGGCCCCCTTTCGGGAGTCCACGACGGAACCGCGCGTTGTAATCCCAGGCCGGACGGGCGGCTGCCGCGGGGGCCATGAGGCGCCATATCCTGTTATGCGGCCTCCTCCGCAGCAGGTTGTGCGGCCGGGCGCGTCCATTAATCCAAAAGCCGTGTTCCCTCTGCCTGCCGGAGGAAGGCGCCTTTCACGCAGACGCCGGGCAGCCGCGCCGTTCCCGGTTCAAGCGCTATACGATCCGCCCGTCGCTGATGGTCAGGCAGCGGCCGCAATAGTCCGCCACCTCCCGGGCATGGGTGGCCATCAGCACCGTGACGCCGCGGCGGTTCAGCCCTGTCATCAGGTCTAAGATCTCCGCGGACGTTGCCGTATCCAGCGCGCCGGTCGGCTCGTCCGCGATCAGGAGAAGGGGGCTGGTTACCATCGCCCGCGCAATGGCCACCCGCTGCTTCTGCCCGCCGGACAGTTCGGAGGCCCGGGTGTTCCGCTTTTCGGCCAGCCCGACCAGTTCCAGCATCTCTTCCACCCGGGCCGACGCCTCCTTGCGGGAAACGCTGCGGTTGAAGAGCAGCGGAACCGCGACGTTGTCAAAGGCCGTCTTGCTCAGAATCAGCCCGAAATCCTGCAGCACGAAGCCGATCTTCCGGTTGCGCCACTCCGCCAGCTCATCGCTGCTTTTATCCCCGGCATCCTCGCCGTCCAGACGGTAGGTTCCCTCCTGGTAATTGTCGAGACAGCCGATGATATGCAGCAAGGTGGATTTGCCCGACCCGGACCGACCCATGACCGCGATCATTTCCCCCTGCTCCACCTCCAGGCTGACGCCCTTGAGGGCATGAACCTCCGACGGCTGCCTGTAATTGTAATATTTGTGAATGCCGGCCATTTGAATCAAGGACATGCCTGCCTCCCCTTTCGGCTACAGCCACTGATGAATATAGGACACGATGGAGCGCTGGTTGAGCCGACGGATAAACACCGCCGACGAAACCCCGAAGATCAACGCCACAAACAGGTACGAACCGAGGATGCCGGGGACCGAAACCGAGGCGATCAGCCCGGCGGCCGGAAGGAAAACCATCGCGGCCAGGGCCAGCAGCATGGGAAGCCCCACCAGCAGGGCGTCGTGCAACAGCTTCACCGTCACGATCTCCCGCGTTTTGGCCCCGCAGAGAAAATAAATCGCCATCCGCTTTTCCCTGTCCAGAAGGCTGAGAAGGTTGTAGCCCAGAAAAGCCGAGAGGCAGAAGCACAGCAGAGCGATGGACAGGATGATCGGCAGCTGCATGGTGCTCATCAGCGAGCGCCGGCTGCTCCGGTAGCTTTCCTCCAGCGGAAGCGCCGCAGCCTGCAGCGCCGCCGTTTCCTCTGCCGTCAGGCTCTCCGTCTCCCGGAGATAATAGCTGCTGTAGTTGGTATTCATCCCTTCCAGTACGCCGGACAGATCCAGCCCCAGGAAGCCGGTCCCCCGTTCGTTGACCCCGCCGCCCGGCGTGGGGGTAACCGCACCGGCCAGGACGCCGGCCACGTAAATCTCCACCTCGCGGGTCTGTGCGTCGTCGTTCTCGTCACGGTACCACACGGTGCGGGAATAGGTTTCCCCCACCCGGAGGCGGTTCTCCTGCCCCCTGGGGATCAGGATGTTCAGACAGCCCTGGCGGGGGGAGGCCATCCCCTCCCCCTCGCTGAGCCTCAGGGGAAACTGCTCATAAAAGGCGGACGGCCAGAGATAGACTGCGGGATTGTCCGCGCTCATGTTGTAGCTCTCCCCCGGCGGCAGGAGGGTCACTTCCCGGCTGCCGCCAACCACCGTTACGCTTTCGGGGATTGCCGCCCCCTGCTCCTGCAGCGTATCCCCGTCCGTGGTCCATACCCTTTCCATCTCCATGGATTCGTACAGGGCGGTCAGGTCGAACAGGATTCCCAGCCGGGAGGCAAACACGTTGAACGCGACCAGGGTAATGGTCAGTTCCACCATCATCAGCAGAACCATGCCCTTGCGTTCCGTCAGCTGCTGCCAGGCCATGCGCAGCGCTCTCATATCGTCACCTCCACAAACGGCGGTCCATCGGCTGCCGGCGCGCAATGTCCCGAATCATCGGGCGGATAATCAGCTGCATCAGTCCGACCAGCAGAAGGAGGACCGCCAGATAACCGTACCATGGAACAGCCAGTGGGAAAACCGACGCCGGCACCGCCAGGGACACCAGCCCGAACAGCAGACACCCCAGCCCGCCCGACAAGGCGGTGAGGCACAGGGTGGTAAACCGCAGGGCACGGGCGATTACCGCGCTGCGGGCGCCGCACACCTTGTACACCATGTACCGGTAGCTGTTCAGCTTCAGCACGCTGCGGAACAGCCCCAGAATGTTGAGCGCGCACACAAAAACCATCACCACGGCGATGCCCAGGACCATCAGCGTATTCCAGAAGACCCCTGACCCCGATTGGTCGAGGTTGGACTTCGGCATATCCAGATAACCCCCGCGCGCGAAAGATTCGGCGATCTCGAGCCGCTCCTCCCGGGTGAGCGGGCGGGTGAATTCGATGAACACCTGATACCCGTCAGCATAAAAACCGCTGTTGTCGGTCTCGTTCCTCTCCAGCGTGCGGTAGGGAATGTAGTTGTGGTCGACATAAAAACCTTCCAGCCCCTCGTCCACCCCGTCGGTAATCCCCACCACCCGGTAGGGTACGTCGTTGATGATGTAATCCTCCAGGGTATCGGGGTCCAGCTCGGGGCGGTTCTCCTCCAGCCACGGCTGGGAGAGCACGACCACGTTTTCTCCGTTGAGGATTTCCTCCTGTGTAAACCACCGCCCGCGCAGGATGGCGGGCGACGGGATATACAAAAAGTCGCAGAAGGAGGGATCCACCACCGTATACCCGCTAAAAGACGGAGGAAGGGCCAGGATCTCTTCCTCGGTCATCTGTTCGTACTCCAAGATTTGATACGAACGGATCATAAACGGCCACATCTCAATAATTTCCGGATAATCGCCGAACAGCAGCTGGTTCATCGATTCCATACGAAAATTTCCACCGGTGGCAACAACCGGAATTCCGTAAAAGCGGGAATCGTAGTCCAGGTCCCGCAGGTCGCCCACTGTTTCGAAGAGGATGGCGACAAAGGCCAGGATCACCGCCGTGGTGACAGAGATCGAAAAGGTGATGACCGCGGCCGCCTTCCTGGCGCCCCGCACCACATCGCCAAAATCGGTAAAAATAAAACGCCGCAACGCTGTGTCCCCCTTTCCCGCGCCTAATCGGTGAAAGCGGCGTCCGCCGGCCGGTCGGTGTGAACGCTTTCCCGAAACTCCGGATAGTGTTTGTCAACCAGAGCATACGCCAGAAACCCAAGCCCTTCAAAAATCAGATACAGGCACAGGTCGGTGACATCCGCCGGCCGCCCTTCGCAGCCGGTGAAGCCCCGTATCAGGAGCTGAATCAGAAAGAAAACCAGGACAAAGGAAAACCCCGCAGCCAGGGCGGAAAAAGCGCGCTTCCTTCTGAAAAGGAAGGGGACGCCGCATCCGGCCAGTACGGCAGCGGACAGCAGGGGGAGGGTCTCCTGCAGATAAGGCAGGAGACCCTCTTCCTGAATCCGGGAAAAGGCGGAGAGAAAAGGGACCATCCGCACCGGCGTTTTCGGAAGGTAAACCGCAGACAATCCCTCGGCATTCAGCGGCAGGGGCAGCAGGAAATAGGTGCAAAGAAAATACAGCGCCGCCCCCGGGAGCAGAAGGAGAAAAATGAACAGGCCGCTTTTCCGGTTTATGGCGGCGATGGTGCCGCCAATCAGAAAAAGGCCCAAAAAAAGGAGAAGGTAAAAGGTCGGATTAAAAATAACCATGTTGTCTCCCCGGCTTTCCGCCGGCCGTGTTGCGCCGCCCCCGCCGGCAGCCGCCGTGGACGGGGGCGGCGGGCAATCGCCGGCCGGTCAGTTGGTGGACCAGTTGGTTAATGTCGCCCCAAACTTCAGGTATATCCCGTCGTCAGCGTTGGAATTTTTAAAGGTCCAATGACTATTTTTCCCTCGATATGTATTGTCCGTAGTGTATATGCTGGAAGAAAGTAAAAACTTTGAATCACGCACGGTAGCGAACTGCCAGCCGATCTGTCCTTCATATAAGGTGATGTTTGCCTCTCGCGTACTGATGATGGAACCGTCTGTCCACCATTCCAGGCTGATCCGGGTCTCTTTATAGGGGGTGCCCTGATCCCCGTCAAACTTAGCATAACCTACAGTTTGCCCGGTCAAGTAATTTGTGGTTGTATAGTCACAAGTAATTGTTATGGTTTCCTCTTGGTTGGACTTGCCGATTGGCGAGCGCTCAGAACTGGAGCCGCGAATCTCATAATAGACCTTGTTCGTTCCCGCAGCTGCATTGAGCGACACGACCGACGCCAGCACCGCCCCAATCACCAGCAGTGGAATGGCTCTCCTTGTTTTCCCTTTCACAGCGGACATCCTTTCTTATTTTGGTTTTTCTTCTCTCCTGCCGGCGCAGGCGGCGTTTCTCCGCAAATACCGCAGCGCGGGGGACGCCGCATCCGGCCTTCATTCACCGCCCAAGGGAATCGCCTCCATAAACGATTAAGTTTTGCTTGCTAAATTTCTCAATTATATTACAAGACATAGTATAGAATAATATCTCAATATTGTCAATATTAAATCGAAATTTCAATGGAGTATCCCTATGAATTTCTGTATATTTTGCCGCAGATTGTCCACAAAACGGCATTTTATGCCCGCCATCCGGCCCCCACCCGTATATTTGTGACGGGAATTTTCACGCTGAAAAACGGCCTTCCACCCACAGGGGATGGAAGGCCGTTTTTCATTGCATCACCGGCGGGAAAGGAGCGGCCGGACAGTGGCGCAAACCACCGGGCCGGCCGGTTCGCCCGCCGCCGCCGGCTTCGGCGGAGGGCCAGGCGGGACGCCGCCCGCTGCCAAAGCAGGAACAGCGGCAGAAGCCCGCCGTGTTGTCCCCGGGCCGCCGGGAATACCCGCCGGCCCGGAGGATGGGCGCAGGCGCAGGCGGTCGGGCATAGGAGCCCGGGCGCACAAACCGCCGGGCGCCTGGGCTGTTCAAGCGTGGCGGTGGATGTTGGCCTTGTCCAGGCCCTTGCTTTCGACGTTGTGCACCACGCTTTCTTCGCCGTCCAGCCGGGTGTCAAACACCTTTTTGGACTTCTGAATTTCCGCGAGGGTCGCCGGGCCGCCCATGCAGCCGCCCACGCAGAACATCCCTTCCACAAAATCCACCGGCAGCTTGCCGGCCTTCAGAAGCATCAGCGCTTTGCGGCACTCGTCCGCACCGCTGCACTTCTGCGCTTTCACGTCGGCGTCCTCGCCCCGTTCGCGGAGCACCTGCGCCACCGCGCCGGTGACGCCGCCCGACACCGCGAAGCCCTTACCGTAGCGGGTTGCGTCCTCGGGCGCTTGCTCCGCCTCCTCCACCGCAATATCCAGGGCGCAGAACATAGCGTACAGCTCTTCAAAGGTGAGCGCGTAGTCAATCTCGTCCACGTAGCTGCCCATCACCTCGTTCTTCTTGGCGATGCAGGGGCCGATGAACACGGTCACCACCTCGGGGCGGATACTGCGGATGTACCGCTCCACCGCGACCATGGGAGAAACGGTGGTGGAAACGTATTTTTCCAGCGCCGGGAAATGCTTGCGCACCAGGTTGACGAACGCCGGACAGCAGGAGGAGGTCATCGGTTCCCCGGCGGCCCGCCTCTCGGCCAGCTCGGCGGCCTCGCTGTACGCGACCATGTCCGCTCCCAGCGCGACCTCGTATACGTCGTCAAAACCGAGCCTGCGGATCGCCTGCTTGATCTGGGGCAGGGTGGCCGCGCCGAACTGCCCTTCAATGGCGGGCGCGATCATGGCGACCACTTCCTTGTCCTCCGCCCGCAGGGCGTCGATCACGCTGACCATCATCGACACGTCCGAAATCGCGCCGAAGGGGCAGCCCACCACGCAGGCCCCGCAGTTGACGCACTTTGCCGGGTCGATGGTGGCGATGTCGTTTTCATCCATGTTGATCGCCTTGACCGGGCAGCTTTTGATACAGGGCCGCTCGATCTCCACAATCGCGTTATAGGGACAGGCCGCGACGCATTTCCCGCACTTCCGGCATTTGGACTGGTCGATCACCGCGCCGTGCGGCGTGCTGGTGATCGCACCGAACGGACAGGCCTTGACGCATTTTTTGGCCAGGCAGTTCTGGCAGTTCTGGGTGACGGTGATCTTGGTGATCGGGCAGCCCTCGCAGGCGCAGGGAATCACGTGGACCACCTGGGCGCTGTCCGCGTCGGTGTACAGCACGTCCACCGGCAGCTTGCCCATCGCCATGCGCACCCGCTGGCGGACAATCTCCCGCTCGCGGTATACGCAGCAGCGGAACTGGGGCTTGATCCCCTCGATCATCTCATAGGGGATCTGGTCATACGCGTCATACAGGTCTCCGTCGAACGCGTGCCTGGCGGTGCGCCGCAGCACCTCGTGCTTGATTTGTACGATATCGGTGATGTTATCCATTTTGTCCATGCCTTTCCGACCGCCGTCCAGCCGATGGCGGGCGGTCTGTTGTAGTGCGCCGGTTTTTGCGCCTGCGCCGCCGGTCAATAGTACCGGATGCGCACGATCTTGCCCGCCGCCTTCAGGGTGTCGGCCAGCTCCTCGAGCAGCCGGATCTTGATGCTCAGGTCCACCGGCAGGTTAGGATTCTGGTGGGCGGGATTGATCGCCTTGCCGATGAACATATTCAGGTGGGTGCAGTGCTCGATGAGGATACGGGCGATCATCGCCGCCCCGTTGTCCGCATCCAGCGCCTTGATATTCTCCGGGTCCGCCGGGTTTTCCAGGGAATTTTTGACCAGGACGTTCACCTGCCGGATGGTCAGCACCCCTTCGGTCACCAGATCGATGCCCTTGATGTGGGCGATCGGCGGCAGGTCGCTGTCGTAATTGAGGTCGGTGGTCACTTCCCGCCCGAGCACGCGGGCCACGAGGTTGGCGCTGCTGCCGCCGCAGACGATCTTCAGCCCCTCCGGGGCCATGAAGTCCACCACCACCCGGTCGTCGTCCTGCTTGAAGCGGGGCGGGCCGGAGAAGAGGCTGACCACCTGCTGCGGGATCACCCGCACGGTGGCGACGGTGGTATCGTCCCCCGGCTGACGCATGTACAGGTCCTCGCACGCGCCGACAAGGGCGGAGGTCATCCGGGCGCTGGTCGTGTCTTCCCTCCAGTTCTCCTCCAGGAAGTCCCGCACGCTTTCCCAGTTCCAGCCCAGGTTAAGCACCGCGCCGATGCCGGCAAACATCACGCCGTCGCTGATGAGGGTGAGGACATCCCCCACCTCCACGTCGAACGCGGCCTCCTTGATGGTCTTGCCGCCGACCTCCCGCTCGGTATACTCGATGGGATAGGCCACCCCGTCGTGCACATGGATGCAGCCGGGGCAGTCGAATTCGGTCAGATACGCCTTGCCGTCGGTGGTTAGCTTCAGGATGGAAAAGGTGGAATAGGCGACATGCCGCACCTTGCACACCGGCAGGGTGTGAATGATGGTGTCCACCGTGTCCTCCAGCGTCGCGCCGGACTGCATCATGGTGGCGATGATTTTGGAGGTCAGGGTGGCGAGAATGTTCGCCTTCACCCCGCTGCCCAGCCCGTCCGACAGGACGACGATCACCCCGTCCTCGACGTTGACCACCTCGACCTTGTCGCCGCACAGCTCCTCGTTTTTCTTGTTCAGGCTTTTGGAGGTAACGTCATAATACACGCTCATGACGGGTCACCTTCGTTCAGCATCTGTTTTTTGAGGTTCACCAGGGTCACCTTGGTTTCGGCGGTGGTCTCGCCCAGGAGGCTGGCGATCTCCTGCGCCACGGTCATCTGCTTGTCGATGACCTTCTGCGCCATCTCCGCCGCCTCCAGGCGGGCGCGGCGCGCCTCCTCCTTCTGCCGTTCCTCGTCGGTGATGTCCTTGAAGAAGCCGATGACGATGTCCTGCTCCGGCACGTACATCAGGGTTTCCTCCACGACCGTCTCCTTCGAGTCAAGGTGCGTTTTTTTATTGACAATATTGCGGTGGGTGTCCAGTACCTCCTGGAAATCCTCCGGGTCCATATACTCGAACAGGTCGGCCTTGAGCGCCTCCTGGCGGGAAACGCCGAATTTCTTCTGGGCCATCTGGTTGAACTCCACGATCCGCAGGTCCCGGTCCACCGCAATGATGTAGTTGGGGGTCACGCTCAGGGTGACGTTGCTCAGGGACTGGGACAGGTCGATCATATACGGCAGGCACATGTACAGCTCCGCCTTGCCGCGGTACACCGCGATTGCCTTATCCCGGCAGGTGTTGTATCCGCAGGACCCGCAGTTGAGCTCCTTGTCCGGGGTGGGCTTGCCGATCTCGGTCAGGATCTTGCGGATGGTGCGCTCATCCGGCATGTCCTCCCGGCGCGCCTCCGGCTCGAACCGCAGGGCCAGGTCGGCGCCGGCGCGCGCCACGCTCTCAAAGCCGTCGGCCGCGTATTCCTCCACCGACAGCCGGGCGCGGAAGGAGGCCCGGCGCTCTTCGGGAATCAGCGGGCCGTTGACGCAGCCGCCCTCGCAGGAATTCAGCTCCACAAACAGCCGGCCGCAGTGGCCCGCCTGCAGCTCGTCCAGAAAGGCCATCACGTTTTCCAGCCCGCAGACGCTCAAAAAGCGGTAGCCGTTGTAGGCGCTGCTCCCAAAGCCTTTGTGGGAATGGAGCTTTACATCCCGCACCACCCCTTCCGGCACCGGATAGATGCGGGAGAAGGGGGCGGACGGCGCCGGCGGACATTCCTCGGCCTCCGGGGCCGCCTGCACCGCCGACGGCTCCATCCCCCGTTCGGAGAGGAGAGCGTCCAGCTGGCGGAAGGTGATGACGCCGTCCGCCGATTCGGGGTGGTCGTCGATTTCCTTGATTTTGGACAGGCAGGGCCCGATAAACACCACCTTCGTGTCCGCGCCGTCCCGCGCCTTAATCATCCGCCCGTGGGCAAGCACCGGGGAAACCACCGGCGCCATAAAGGGAACGAGCGAGGGATAGTACTTGGTGACCAGGCTGTTCACCGTGGGGCAGCAGGTGGTCAGGATGCAGTCCATCTTTCCCTCGTCCAAAAGGTCCTTGTACGCCGCCGTGACCTCGTTGGCTCCTACGGCGGTCTCTTCCACCGCATCGAAGCCGAGGCGGTATAACGCCGCGCGCAGCCCGGCCGCGCTCTCTCCCTTCTCCGCGCTGCCGTACAGGCCGGCGTAGGAGGGCGCCAGGCTCGCCACCACCCGGACGGACGGGTCGGCCAGCCAGCCAAGGATGCCGGTGATGTCGTTCACCACCGTCTTGGCCTTCTGGGGACATACGTTGACGCAGTGGCCGCAGAGGATGCACTGGTCGGCGATGACCTCCACCCGGTCGTTGATATAGCTGATCGACTTGACGTCACAGTGCTTGAGACATTTGTAGCAGTTTTTGCAGTTGGCTTCCTTGACCTGTATGTATCCCATGCCGGAGCCCTCCTTTCCGCACGCCGCCCTTACGGCTGCTTGGCCACGGTGGTTTTGAAAAAGTCCTCCACCGTTTCGGGGCGCACGCTGTAGATTTCGTCCGCATACCTGACGCAGACGCCCGCGTCCGCGCAGTGCCCCATGCAGAACGAGCCCTTGAGCTCCACGCTGTCCCCCAGCCGATACTCCTCAATCAGCTCCTTGAGCCGCTTGATGACCTCCCGCGAGTTCTGCAGATGGCAGGAGCTTCCGACGCATACCATCAAATCCATTGCTGACACCTTCCAATCCTGTTATGCGAAAGATTTTTCGGCCGCCCCGCCGCCGGCTTCCCCGGCAGACGACGGCCCGTATGCAGTTATTTTCAGTATACCGTTTTGTTATTTTTGTGTCAATGTATAATTCCCCCTGATTCCCCTGATTCCCCCTGAATTTCCAGCCAATTTCCCGCCTGCATGCCTTTTTTCGCTCAAAGGAAGCCGTTTGCCGTTTTCGGCCTGCCTTCACGGGCATACCGCCCGGGCCTCCCCTGCGCTCCTTTGCATAGCGCGCTTCCCCCGCGCAAAAGCGGGATTAAGCGATCCTTAAGGTTTCGTTCCCCTGGTTTTCACCAGCCCGTGCTAAGATAAGGGAAAACAGGGCGGGCTTGGAGGGGCGTCCGGAGCGCCGTGGAATTCCGGGGTGCAATTCCGCTCAAAATATGCTATGCTGGACAGGGCGGCCGGACGCCCGCCGGGCCGTGAGGTAAACGCCCGGCGCAAACGGGCCGCCGGAAAGGAAGAGTGGCAATGGCACAGACGATCCTGGTATGCGACGACGACAAGGAAATCGCCGCCGCCGTGGATATTTACCTGACCGCGGAGGGCTACCGCGTCATCCAGGCCTACGACGGGTTCCAGGCGCTGGAAGCGGTCCAGAAAAACGACGATATCCAGCTGATCCTCATGGACATCATGATGCCCCGGCTGGACGGGGTGCGCGCCACCATGAAAATCCGGGAAACCCGGAACATCCCGATCATCATGCTCTCCGCCAAAAGCGAGGACAACGACAAAATCCTCGGGCTGAACATCGGGGCGGACGACTACATCACCAAGCCCTTCAACCCCATGGAGCTGATCGCCCGGGTGCGTTCCCAGCTGCGGCGGTATACCAACTTCGGCGGGACGCCGGAGGCCGATGCGGCGAAGAATCCGGCGGTGATGGTCAACGGCGGGCTGGAGCTGGACGACGGCGCCAAGCGGGTGACGGTGGACGGGCAGGAGGTTTCCCTGACGCCGGTGGAATACAAAATTGTCAAATTTTTCATGGAAAACAAGGGGCTGGTCTTCTCCAGCGCCCAGATTTACGAGAGCGTGTGGAACGAACCCTCCTACGGGGCGGACAACATCGTCGCCGTGCATATCCGCCATATCCGGGAAAAAATCGAAATCAACCCCAAGGAGCCCCGGTATATCAAGGTGATCTGGGGGCACGGCTACAAGATGGAGAAGATCGGCTGACCGGCCCGGAAAAGGGCCGGAGTCAACGCGTTTTCGCGGGAAAGGGAGGGCCGCCGTGAGCTTGAAAAGCAATTTGTTCGCCAAGGTGTTCGCCTTCGGCCTTTTCGTCGTGTTCGCCGTGGGCTGCGTGCTGACCTCCACGCTGGCGTATTATCTGTATTTTGTGCTGGAGGCCTACCAGGAAACATACACCGACACGTCGCTTTATTACAACTCCATTTACGGAGATGTCAACCGGCTGGATAATTACGGCCGGCTGCTCCAGAAAGAGAAGGACGCCGGCCTGACGCCCGAGGAACAGGACGAGGCCGACTATCTCAACAGCTACTTTTTCCCCCCGGCCGGCTCCAACATCGCCTGGGCCCTGCTGGACGCGGACGGGAACTGCCTGGCGACCAACACCGAAGGGGCCTCGGCGGTCGAGTCGGTCAAGGAAGAGACCGGCGGCCGTTTTGAACAGATTCAGCAGGAGTCCGCCTATGTGCTGATCGGCATGAAAACCAGCCTCGCGGTCAGCGACCGGTACAGCGAGGGCCTGGCTGATTTTCAGGACGCGCACCGATGGGGCCGGCTGGTCCTGTTTGGCGCCGGCTCCTGCCTGCTGCTGAGCATCGCGCTCTTCTCCTTCCTGATCGCCGCGGCCGGCCACAAGCAGGGGGCGGAAGGGATCGCCCTCAACCCTTTCGACCGCATCTGGACGGAGGCGGTGCTGTTCGGCGCCTGCCTGCTCGTTGCCGCCGGGATGAGCGTATTTTACAGCCGCATGTACGTCCATGAAATCATCATCCTCGCCCTGCTCTGCTTTATCGGCGCGCTGATCCTCTTCTTTTCGCTGATCCGCCGGGCGAAGGCGCGGGTGCTGTTCAAAACCTCCTTCCTCTGTCTTGTGTTCCGCCTGTTCCGGGTCATTTTCCGCCATCTGCGGATCACGGCCCGCATCCTCGGTTTCCTGATCGCCTACGCGCTGCTGCAGCTCCTTCTGGTGATCGGGATGACGGCGGGGAACCCGGTCTCCATCTTTTTCTTCGTCACCACCAACGTGGCGCTGTTCATCGTGGTCTGCCTGGGCTTTATCCAGTATCATCATATCTGCCGGGCGACCGAACGGATGGCGGCGGGGGAGCTGGACAACCTGGTGGACGAAAACACCGTCCCCTTCTTCCACCGGATCGCCCATAACCTGAACAGCACCGGTAAGGCGATGACCCTGGCGGTGGAAAAGGCGACCCAGAGCGAGCGGATGAAAACCGAGCTGATCACCAACGTCTCCCACGACATCAAAACGCCGCTGACCTCCATCATCAGCTATGTGGGGCTGCTGCACACCACCGATATCCGGGACCCCAAGGCGCTGGAATACATCGATATCCTGGACCGGAAATCCCACCGCCTGGGCCAGTTGATGGCCGATCTGGTGGACGCTTCCAAGGTCACCAGCGGCAACATTGCGGTGAATATGGAGGTCATCAACCTGGGGGAGCTGGTCAAGCAGGCCGGCGGCGAGGTGGAGTCCCGGCTGGAGGAGCGCGGGATCCAAATGATCTGCAGCCTGCCTGAAACGCCGGTATTCGTCTATGCGGACGGGCGGCACATGTGGCGGGTGCTGGATAACCTGTTCGGCAACGCGGCCAAATACGCGCTGGACGGCACCCGGGTCTACGTGGACCTGACGGTCATCGGGCAGGACGTGCTCCTGTCGGTAAAAAACATCTCCCGGGACGCGCTCAACATCCGGCCGGAGGAGCTGATGGAACGGTTCGTGCGGGGGGACGCCTCCCGCAACACCGAAGGCAGCGGCCTCGGCCTCTCCATCGCCCGCAGCCTGATGGAGCTGCAGCAAGGCACCATGAACATCCAGATCGACGGCGACCTGTTCAAGGTGGTGCTCGGCCTGAGGCTGACGGACCCGCCGGCAGCCCCCGCCGCTCCCGAAGCCGCGGAAAACACGCCTGCGGAACCGGCCCCCGCGCCGGATACAAAGAGAACGCCGCTTAATCCCAAAGGCCGCCTGCGCAAAAGGCCGCCGTCCCCGCCCGCCCCCTGAACCGGGTGGGCGGAAACAGGGACGCCTATTCCGTCCGGCGACCGCCATCATAACCGCCGGCCGTGCAGGTGTTTGTACCGCCCCCCTTGGGGACAGAATGCCGGCGGGCCCTACAGGGCCCGCCGAAAGGCTTGCCGCCCGCAGCAATTTCACCGGCCGCCCCTAAAGGGGCGTTGTATCCGCCTTCTTTTACCCGCTGACCTGTGAACGGGTCAACACATTCTTTAATATTCCTCTTTCCACGCATAGCTTATGCTGTTTTATGCCGCCATCCCTGCCGGTGGTTGTTCAGAGCAGCACAAGGGTGGGGGCAAAAGCCGTCTTTTGCCCCCACCCTGTTTTTTGCTCAGAGATGCTCCTTGCAGGAAAGCGTATCCGCCGTCAGCCGCAGCACCGTCACGGCTTCAAACGCCTTTCCCTCAAACGCCCAGCCGCCTTTTCCCGTGTAATGCCGCAGAATGCAGTCCAGCGCCTCCCGCTTTTCCCTCTCCTCCGTCACAAAGGATAAAACGCCGGCGCCGATTACGCTCTGATAGCAAAAGGAATACCGGCAGGCGGTCTCCCCCTCCTGTATCCGGCGGCCGGTATCCAGCTCAAAGCCCGCGCGGGGGCTGCGGCGGATAAGCGCCAGCTTCCGCCCCGCCGCCGCGCTGTGAAAATAGAAAGTCGGCACGCCGTTCTCCCGCCGGTAGCCGAAATTCATC
Organism: Candidatus Avimonas caecicola; assembly: GCA_904419875.1. Taxonomy (GTDB): domain Bacteria; phylum Bacillota; class Clostridia; order Oscillospirales; family Acutalibacteraceae; genus Avimonas; species Avimonas caecicola. The sequence goes on from CAJFTG010000010.1 coordinate 65,383, forward strand.
GGCACGATATACGGCGCGCCGTCCGCCGCCAGCCCCAGCCGGCAGCAGTCGCAGCTTTCGATGATCCGGTCGATCTTCGCGGGAGAGGCGACCTCCCGCTCCTTCCTCCGCATGTCCCCGCTTCCCCTTTCCGATTCCGAGCCGTCCGAAACCGCCGTTCCCCGGCCCGGCCGGCGGCGAACGCCCACCCCGATGGCTGCCCGAAAACCTTACACAGAATCCGCCGAGCGGAATTCCGGACGGAAAACCGCCCCGCCGCGGCAGGCGGCAGGACGTTCTTATTTTTTATAAATGGCGATGGTGTAATACGACTCGTTAACCCAGTAATCCTCATATTCCCACATGGTCAGCCCGGTGCCGGCCAGCTGGGCGTTCACCTTCTGCGTGAGAAGATCGTGGTTGTTGACGAACAGGCGGGCGCTGGCAAAGGTGGAAAAGGAAAAGCGCAGGTCGATCGCCTCGCTGCCCTTTTCAATCTGCCGGGCAATCACCGCCGCGATCTCGTCCCGCCGGGCGGTTTCCAGGTACAGACCCGTGCGGATATAGTAATTGGCGTCCACCGCCGTGCAGGTATCCACGCCGATGTTTCCCCCGTCAATGGTATGGGTGCGCAGGATTTCCTCCGTGGTCAGGTTGAAATAAGCGTGGCTCAGCCGGTCGCCGCTGTCGTCCCAGGTGGGGTCCAGGTGGTAGTTTTTCCCTTCCACCGTCACCAGGTTCCACATATGGGAAACCCGGTTCTCGTCGGTGCCGGTCACCAGGGTGCAGTCCATCCCCGCCCGGTGAAGAAGCAGCTGCATGGCGCGGGCATACCCTTCGCACACGGCCCGCCCCTCCACCAGCGCGCCATAGGCGGTAAAAGCCGAGGGGTAAACCTCCGCCGGGTCGGCCTGGGCGGCGGCGCGCGTCTCATAGGTACAGCGGGACGCCAGCCGGTCGTGCAGGAGAAGCTCCGCCTGGAATTCCTCCTCCGGGTTGTTCGACGGCACCCCTTCCATCACCTCATTGACCGCGTCCTCCAGCCGGCGGGAAGCCAGCTCCCTTTCCTGCGCGTCCATCGTATACACCAGGCAGAAAGCGTCGTAGTAATCCACCCCTCCGGACCGGTAGCCCTCGTAGCTGTAGGTGTTGCCGATATAGAAAAACTGCGGGTTGTCCCAGGTGAGGGCGGTATACAGCTGCTCGGCCTCCTCCCGGCTGCGCAGCGGCTTCGACAGCTCCACCCGCAGGCCCCGGTACTCCTGCGAAGGCCCCTGCGCGCTGTCCGAGATCGTCACCTGCTCATCCTGCCCGAAGCGGTCCCGCAGGGCGGCGTACACCTCGCCGTAGCCGGTTTTCAGCCGGTCGTCCAGCCGCTGATAGCACCATCCGTCGCGGAACTCCGAAAGATACCGCTCAGAATCGGAGGGGGAATCCGCCGAGGAATCCTCCAGCCCGGGAAAAAAGAAGGAACAGCCGGAAAGCAGTAGGCAGCAGCCCGCCAGAAGCGCGGTCAGTAGTTTTTTCAACAGCGGTTCTCCTTCCCGGACAGCCCCGACCCATGCGGGAGCGTTTTCTGTTGCCCTTCTTAACGTATATGCCGCGCGCCTTCGGATCAGCACCGCCGGGCGGGAAGCCGTTCCCTCCGGCCGGATAACCGGCGCAGGCCATTATCCGAACAATTCCTTGAGCCGGTCGACCACCGGTTCGTCCGCGTAAAAGCGGAGCGCATCCCCGCTCCCCTGGTATTCCCCGCGGACCTCCAGCACCTGGCAGATGCTCCCGCTGTTGCGGGACGCCAGATAGGCCAGCCCCGGCTTGGCCGCGGTATAATGGGAGACCAGAATATCCGATTTCACCAGATTCACCAGCGTGCTGAAGTCGCCGTCGGCCTGCCCGGCGCGGGCTTCCGTCATATACTGGTTGATCAGGGCGGCGACAATCTGCGCCTGCACGTTGGCCTGCTGCTTCCGTCCGCCGTGCCAGCTCGGATACCGCAGGATATCCACCACCTGAGACGAGGTGAGGGTCTTCAGCCCGCCCGTCATCCGGATGGTCAGGCTGTCGTCCCGGTAGTCCAGGTCCTCCGGCAGGTTGAAGATCAGCCCCGCCTCAAAATGATCGACGGCTTTGGCCACATTGTCATACGTGATCACCGCATAGTTGTCAAACGTCACGCCGCTGGTCTTTTCCAGCGCCGTCCGGGTCGCCGCGATCCCCTGCCGGGCATACAGCTCATACAGCCGGATCTCGCTGGTTTCGTAATCCACCACCATATCCCGCGGAAAAGCGGCCGCGCCCAGCTTGGTCAGCGCCGGATCCGCCCGCACCGCCACAAAGCCCTGCGCCTGGTCATTGTCCACGGTGACGATCAGCAGGTTTCTGGCATCCTCCTGCGTGAAGGATACCGTCCGGCTGGACTCAAACCCGCTGACTGCCGAGGACTCGCCCGCCAGCCGTTCCTCGTTGATCTTCACCACCGCCCAGAGGCAGAGGCCGCCGAACACGAGCAAAAAAACGATAAAGGCCAGCAGGAAAATCAGCGCATTGCTCATGCGCCTTTTCGTTTTCTTTTTCTCCCAAAGCGCCATGGTCCCGCTTTCCCCCTGACGTTGTCCCTCACGGCTCCGCTGTCCCGCTGAGGGGAGCCGTTCTGTTCTTCCCGCCGGAACAAGGCCGGCGTACCCGCCCCAAAGGGCATTTTACAAAATTAGTATACCAAAAGTCCCGGCAGAACGCCAACAACAGTTCTGTAATTTTTGGCTACAGAACTGTAAAAAATCCGCCGGCCTTCCGCCGACGCCTCCATGAGCGCCGCCCGCCGGCCTCTCCCGCTGCCCGCCGGCCTTCCGTCCGGACCCCGGCCACTCCCCCTGCCGGACGGCGCAAACCCGCATGAACACGGGACTGGCGCAGCGGTCGAGGCCCAAAAACGGCCGGTTCCCTTGACGGCGGCCAGACCGCGGCGCTACAATGAGGCCATCCCAAAACCGAAAGGAAGAACCCCCATGGAAGAAAACGGACGCAGCGTCAGCCCGGCTGCGGGCATGGACAAAAAAACTTTTGCCGGCTTCATCGCGAACAAGCGCAGGACCGCCGGCATGACCCAGGAGGAACTGGCCCGCCGCCTGTATGTCACCAACACCACCGTATCCAAATGGGAACGGGGCCTGTCCTATCCGGACATCTCCCTGGTGCCCGGTATCTGTCGGGAGCTGGGCATCTCGGAGCATGAATTTTTCACCGCCTGCGACGATTGCTCCGCCCGCCGGGTGCAGAAGGACGCCCGCCGCTGGCAGAAGCTGGTACGGGGATGGCAAACCTTTTTCTGCGTCTGCTACGGCGTCGCCATCCTCACCTGCTTTCTCTGCGACCTGGCCGTTTTTCACCGGCTGGACTGGTTCTGGATCGTGCTGACCTCAATCCTGCTGGCCTTCAGCCTTACTACCCTTCCGTTGCTGGTCAAGCGCTGCCGCGCGGTGGTCTGCCTGGCGTCCGCCACGGTCTGCCTGCTCCTTCTCCTGCTTTCCTGCGGAATTTACGCGGGCATGGCTGCCGTCGGGAGGGGGCTGGCGATCCTCGCCGCCTCTCTCCTGCTGCCCTGGGGCCTGTACGCCCTCTGGCATTTCTGCGACCGGTACCGCCCCGCCCTTTCCCTGCTTGCGCTGACCGCGTGGACCTATCTCCTGCTGCTGGTCATCTGGCTGGTGACCGGCGGGGACTGGCTGTTCGCCCTCGCTTTCCCCATCGCCACGCTGAGCTATGCCTTTGTCTGGATTTACTTTGCAGTTGGATACTGGCTCCCGCTCCATCCCTGCCTGAAGGCGGCGGCCATCACCGCCGTTACCGCCTTCGCCATCCCCGCGGGCACCGGCTTTGCCGACCTGCTGACCGGCTCCGGGAACCCGGCGATGTCCTTTACCGCCTATTTCCGCTGGAATCTGTCTGCCGCGGCGGGCGAGCCTTCCACCGGGAACCGGCTGGTGTTCCTGCTGCTCCTCGCCGCCGCCCTCCTGCTGTTGATCGTCGGCCTGGTGCTCGTCCTGCGGCAGAGAAACCGGCAGAGCACCTCCTCGCCCAAAACATCCGGCGGGGAACAGAAAAGCGGCCTTTGAGCCAACCCTTCCCGCCCGTTCCTGTTCTTTTCTGTTCTTTCCTGTTCTTTTCTGCCCTTTCCTGCCCCTTTTCGCCCTTTCCGGCCCTTCCGGTTCCTTCGCGTCAATCGGTTCCGTCTGCTCAATATACCGCAGGCCCGCTCTTGATACCCTGGCCCTCCCCCGGCCCTCCTCCGGCTCTCCCCCCCGGCCCGACGGGCGCGGGCAGACGGCCGGCCCCTCCGCGGCAGGGCGGCTCCGCCGGCTTTCCGGGCCGCCGCCTGTCATGCGGCCCTTTCCGTGCGCGCCGGCTGCCGCCATCGGCCGGGACGCATCGCCACCGACCGCGCCCCCCTCTGCGCCCGGATGGCCGGAATCAGGGACTCCAGCGGGATCCCTCTCCTTGAGCGTGGCAAGGTGGATATCCGGTCTCAGCGCCTCCTCCGGAGAGGGGATGCAGACACCCCGCGCGCGGAGCCTCCCGGCCCCCCGGCTGGCATACGCAGACTCCACCCGGCAATCCGGAAATGCGGCGTGCATGGTTTCCCCCAGCGCGCGCAGCGTATTCCGCCGGGCCTCCTCCCGGCTGCCGACGCCGGCAGTCAGGATTCCTTTGCTCATACCGGCTCTCCCTGCAAAAGCGGAAAACTCCCGCCATGCCCTGCCCGATGGGAACGGCGCGGGGTACTGATTTCCGCCATCTTCATTCCCGAAGCTCTTGCATGTCTGCGCAATACCAGCCTACGACCCCGTCCTTTTTCACGATACAGCCTCTGGACGTTTGCGCCACCAGGGGCGGGACGTCTCCGGGACGAGCCGGCATACATAGTCCGTGTAACCCCGCAATGCGCCCCGTCCAGCATCCGAAAATTCGGAAGCCACAGCTCGCGGCCGGTGAAGAGACGGCGCGGTTGAATTCCCCGCCTTTTTTGAGCGTTCTTATTTCATTGTCCGGCCTGTGGGGACGTTGATTGGATCCGCAGAACCCTCCTGCGGGGCCGAAGCATAAAGCAGGGGCAGCCCGTCGAAGCTGGCGGAATACACGTCGTCGCCGCTGTCGATCCCGGGATAATCAGCAGGTTCGGCTGCCCATCCCTGTTGAGTCCGCAGTCTCCGACAATGGAAACGATCTTTTTTTCGCAGTTGATGACCGGGTTGGCCTGGCGGATTTTATCCCCGTAAAGGACGACCGGCCAGTACCCGACGACAACAGATCGGTCAAAGCAATGCTCCGTACTCATAAAGCGGTCGTATCTCACCAGGCCGAAAAAATCTCTTTTTTCATTGTCGCGCAGGTTTCTATCCCGAAGCCCGCCATGGACAAAAGGAAACGTTGCGTCTCCAAAACCGTGGGCAAGCCGGAGAGGGAACCGAGCTCCCGCTCAAAATGCGCGATCACCGCCTCCTTCAGCCTGCCTATACCCTCCGGTCGTTCGGCTTTGTATCCCAGTTCGCCCGTCAATTCGTCGAAAAAGCTCGCGCCATAGCCGGCCCGGAGGCTAAGCAGATCGCCAAAAACCACGGACGCTTTCCTCACAGATTCCTTTGATCGAAGGCGCCAGGCGTCCACGTTGCCGGCCAGCGGTATGACGTTCCCGTTTTTGCACAGTTCCATTACATACCGCAGGTTTTTTCAGGCTTTCCGGCCTTTTCTCAATTAAATCCCCGACCATAATCAGGATATCTTCATCGGAGAAGTCCGCCTTTTCCAGCAATTTTTCGAAATACGCCAAAGGCCCATGGATATCGCTGGTCACGAGGACCCGGCGGTTCCCCTCAATCTCCCTGTGCTCGATTTTCACCCCTGGCCGCGTATTCACTGTCTGCAACTCCCGGAAGAAACAGATTCCATCTGCCCTTTCACGGCAAAAGGCGGGCGCCGGCCAAATGGCCGGCGCCCAATAAAAAACCTGCGGGGCGCTACGCGCTCACCGCAGGTTTGGAGCTGGCAGACGGATTCGAACCCCCGACCTGCTGATTACAAATCAGCTGCTCTACCAACTGAGCTATGCCAGCCTATGAAAAGCCGGCCGGAAAAGACTCCGGCCGGCTTTAACTATACCACAGCGCCTCAAGCTCTGTCAATAGCGGGAAACGGGAGCGCTCACCGAGGGGCGCCCGCTGGGGCGCGCAGCCGGGGACCGGGTTCAGCGCATCGGCAGGGCGGAATCGGACCGCGCCTCTTCTTTCTTCGCCTCTTCCTTTTTCCCACGGTGAGCGATCGGCTTCCACGCTGTCTTCGGATGAACCAGAGCGGCAAGCCCGATCACGTTCATGGAAAGCATAAACACCGGGAACAGCAGGATCGCCCCGGCCACCGGCCGCAGCGGCTGCCGGTCGAGCAGCCGGATGGCGACCGCCACACACGACAGGACGAGCCAGAACGCCGCCAGCACCGCCAGAAGAATCGCGGCCCCGGCCAGCGGCGAGGGGATGGAGAGGAGAAAATAGAGCACGCCGCAGCAGCTGGCCACAAAGCTGAGCGCCACCGCGGGGATCAGCAGCAGAAAGCACAGCACATCCAGCGCCTGGAAGCGGGAAGGCCCGCCCTCCCCCTTCCCCCGGCGGAAAGCGCGCCAGGCATCGGAGAAGCAGTATTTTATGCACTGTATGCATCCGACTGTCCAGCGGTATCGCTGGCGGACGGAAACGCCGAAAGAGGGCGGCTGCTCGTCGTAATAGACCGCGTCGTCCAGGGGGAGGATGGTTTTCCCCCGGCAGATCTGCTGCATGGAAAACTCGCAGTCCTCCACCAGCGAATGGGTGTTCCAGCCCCCGTCCCGGATCAGCTCCGTTTTAAAGGCGAAGCCCGTACCGTCCACGAAGCAGGACAGCCCCCAGAGGGCGTGCGCGCGATGAAAAAAGTGCATCAGCCCGCGCCAGTAAATCGCATAAGCGCCGCTGACCCAGGAATCCGCCGGGTTTGAGGCGTGCCGGCTCCCCTTCACCAAATCCGCCCCGGCGCAGAACGCCTCGTTCATCCGGCGCACAAAATCCGGCGTTACCAGATTGTCCGCATCGAAAACCGCCACCACGTCGTAGGCGTCCGGCCGCTCCTCCTGTATTTTCTCCAGCAGCCAGCGCAGGGCGTAGCCCTTTCCCACCTGTTCGCGGTTGAAGCGCTCATAAACCCGCGCCCCATGCCGGGCGGCCTCGCCCGCCGTATCGTCGGTGCAGTTGTCGGCCGCCACAAAAAGGTCCAGCCGGTCGGCCGGATAGTCCTGCGCGCGCAGGCTGTCCAGCAGCGCGCCGATGACCGCCTCCTCGTTTCTGGCGCACACAACCGCCGCAAAACGGTGAAAGACCGGCGGCTCCGCCGATTCCGCCGGTTCGTCCCGCCGCCGGCGCGGAAGGAGGCCCCGTATGCCCAGAACGCCCTCCCACAGCAGGACGGGCGCCGTGACCGCCGTCAGCAGCAGGGCTGTCCCCAAAAGTATCGATGTAAGTACCCCCATGACCTTCTCCTTTCCGCCGCCGCGGCTTCCCCCTCGCGCTCATCTGCCGGGAACGTTCCCTTCGAATGCTTTCAGTTTATCACGAAGCGATGAAAAACTGCAACATATTTCTTTCATAATTCCTTAAGGAAAAGAGAAAATCCCGAAGGCCGGCGGGAAGATTTTCATGGAATTCCCAAGCCCGCCCCGCGCCGGCGCGGGGAACGGCCTTTCCGGGGCAATCGGCGCCGCCAAAGCGGGCCGGCCGGCATCCTTCCGGCCGGTTTCACCAGGACGGGGCCGCCGGCGGGCCGGCGGGGCTGTTTTCCCGCTTGACACAGGGCGCGCTTTGTGGTAGGATAAGGCCAAATTGAATCTTGTTTGCCGCCGGGTAAGCTTTACAGCATTGGTTTCGTATCGTCAGGCCATAGAAGATACGAAAGCCGGTGCTTTTTTGTTTGCCCTGCCGGCGGATGCTCCGGCCGGCGGGGAGTCGCCCTGGACAACGTCCGCGGAACGCCGGCCCCATCGGGGGCGAAAAGGCGGCTGTTTTCAGGAGGTTTTTATGATGCGTTCCACTTGTTTTCGGGATTTCATCAAGTACACAGCCCTGAACGTGATGGGGATGATCGGTCTGTCCTGCTACCTGCTGGCCGACACCTTTTTTGTGTCAAAGGGACTCGGGGCAAACGGCCTGACCGCCCTGAACCTGGCCATCCCTGTCTACAGCTTTATTCACGGAAGCGGGCTAATGGTCGGCATAGGCGGCGGCGCCAGATATGCCATCCATAAAAGCCGGAAAGAGCAGGAAGCCGCCAGCCGCGTCTTCACCAATGCGGTATACCTGGCCGCCGCCTTTGCCGTTTTCTTCCTGTTGGCCGGCTTTTTCCTTACCGGCGCGATAATCTCGCTGTTCGGCGCGGACGAAAGCGTGTTTTCTATGTCCAAAACCTATTTGCAGGTGATTTTTCTGTTTGCGCCCGCTTTTTTGATGAATAACGTGCTGCTTTGCTTTGTACGCAACGACGGCGCGCCGCAGCTCGCCATGGCGGCAATGGTCGGCGGCAGCCTGTCCAACGTGGTGCTGGACTGGGTGTTTATCTTTCCCTGCCGGATGGGGATTTTCGGCGCGGCCTTTGCCACGGGCCTGGCGCCGGTCATCAGCCTGCTGATTCTGTCGATCCATTTTGTCCGCAGGCGGAATTCGTTCCATTTCGCCAAAGGCAGGCCGGAGGGGCGGCTGTCTGCCGGAATCCTCGCCGGCGGCGTCCCCTCGCTGGTGGCGGAGGCATCCTCCGGCGTCACCATGATCGTGTTCAATTCCCTCATCCTGAATCTGGAAGGAAACGTGGGCGTCGCCGCTTATGGGGTGATCGCGAACCTGTCCCTGGTGATTATGGCCGTTTACACCGGCATTGCGCAGGGAATCCAGCCAATCCTCAGCCAAAGCTGCGGCCGGCGGGACTTCCGGAGCATCCGCGCCACCCTGCGATATGCGCTGACCGCCATGCTGGTTCTTTCCGCCGTGACTTATGCGGCGGTGTTTTTCGGCGCTCCCCGGATTGCCGGCATTTTCAACAGCGAACAGAATCCCCTGCTGCAGAAAATCGCCTCGGAAGGGCTGCGGCTGTATTTTATCGCCTGTCCGTTTGCCGGCTTCAACCTCATCGCCGCCATGTATTTCACCTCCACCGAAAGGCCGCGTCCCGCCCACATCCTTTCTGTCCTGCGCGGCTTTGTCATCCTCGTCCCCATGGCCTTCGCACTCTCCCGGGCCGGGATGCACGGCGTATGGTGCGCCTTCCCTGCGACGGAGGGGCTGGCGGCGGTCGTCGGGCTGCTGTTTTTCGCCTTCCTGCGGAAGAGGCAGGGAGAGCCGCCGGCGCCGGCGAAACCGTAAGGCTGCCAATCCCGGGAACGGGCCGGGGAAACGGCCGTGGAACCCGGCCGCTGTCCGGCAAGCTCCCCCGCCGGCCGCCTGCGGCGGCTCCCTGTCGGCAGCCGGAAGCACTCATGTAAAATATTTGTAAAATCCCGCACATTTTTCTTGCTTTTGCCCGGAATGTATGCTAGTATATTTTTGTACTCATTCCAAATTTAGATTTATTTAGGAGGTCAAAACAATGGAACTGAAGGGCACCAAAACCGAGAGCAATCTGATGACCGCTTTTGCCGGCGAAAGCCAGGCGCGCACCAAATACACCTATTACGCTTCCCGGGCCAAAAAGGACGGCTATGAGCAGATCGCGGCCCTTTTCACCGAAACCGCGGATAATGAAAAGGAGCACGCCAAGCTGTGGTTCAAGCTCCTGCATGGCGGCGAGGTTCCGGGGACCGTCGAGAACCTGAAGGACGCGGCGGCCGGCGAGAATTACGAGTGGACGGATATGTACGCCACCTTCGCCAAGGAGGCGCGGGAGGAAGGCTTCGACGAGATCGCCCGGATGTTCGATTTTGTCGGCGCGATTGAAAAGCACCACGAGGAACGGTACCGCAAGCTGCTGGCGAACATTGAAAACGGCGAGGTGTTCCAGCATGAGGAGATCGTGATTTGGAAATGCCGGAACTGCGGACACATTCACGTGGGCAAAAATGCCCCGGAGCTGTGCCCGACCTGCAAGCATCCGAAAGCGTATTTTGAGCTGCTGGCGGAAAACTATTAAGCGGCCGAGGATTCCGGCCGCAGACGGTTGGGCCGTCTCAAGAGGCCGGGGGGAAACCCCCGGCCTCTTTCCCTGCCGCCGGTTGATTCTGCCGGCCCGGGCGTCACGGAAAACAGCGCCCGAAATCCCGCGAAATCCCGGCGAAATCCCGATCGGTTTTTTCCGAATTTTGCTTGACAAGAGGGAGAAAGCATGGTATAGTATCACTTGCCCTCAAAACGGTGGAAACCTGTTGGAAAGGGTTCGGCAAGTTACAAATGAATAAGGGGGAATTCCCGAGTGGCCAAAGGGGGCAGACTGTAAATCTGTTGTCTCTGACTTCGGTGGTTCGAATCCACCTTCCCCCACCAGTTTTTCGAAAGAAGTCGATTGCTTTACAGCAATTGACTTCTTTGTCTTTATCATGGTATATTAATTTTAAAAGAGGGAGATATACTATGGGGATTACAAATACTTTTGATAACGATAGCGATGAAATAATTTGTCCCCAAGATGCAATAGCTGCAATCAATGGTTTCCCGGAAATTGTTATTTCGGTTTTTTCTCAAAAATTTAGTGATTTATTGCTTGATACAGTTGAAGCAAATCAAATAGGCGAAATGACCGGCGGCAGAAAAATACCGATCTATAAATTCATTTATGGTGGAAAAGAAATCGGGTTTTATCACACCTTATTGGGCGGTTCTGCATCAGGTGCTTTGCTTGAAGAAGTGATTGCCAAAGGCGGAAAGAAAATCTTGTTTTTCGGCTCGTGCGGCGCATTAGATAAGGAAATCACCGCCGGACATCTTATAATTCCAGTGGAAGCATACAGAGATGAGGGGACAAGTTATCATTATGCACCAGCTAGTGATTATATAAAAATTTGTTCGGCTGAAAAGTTAAGCCAAATATTTAATTTGTTAAAAGTTCCCTATGTAAAAGCAAAGACATGGACAACTGACAGCTTTTATCGTGAAACGCAGAAAATGCTGAGGCGAGAAAAAATGACGGCTGCAAAGTGGTTGAAATGGAGTGCGCGTCAATAATGGCGGTAGGACAATTTCGAGGCGTTGATGTCTATCAATTCCTATATGCGGCAGATTGTCTTGACGAATCTGTCTGGAATAAAAGAATTCTTGGGAATATGCCAGATACTATGCGTGAAAGGCTTTTGAAAATTGCGCTTGAAACAGCTATTCGTTTATAATATGTGAAATCGTGAGAGTTCAGAAACCACTTAAAAACGCTTGGTGGTTCATTTCGTCTCACCTTTGCACATCGGAGCGCACTCATATCGTTGTTCCCCCTTTTTCATAAAAAGCCGAGCCCGGCTCCCCTGTTCGGCTGCGGCGGCTGAAAGCCGCCTGCGCCCCTCGCGACGGTTCGCCGCCGCACCCAGCTTTTGCGGGCCGCGGGCGTTCAACTCCGCCAGCCAAAACCGTGAAAATGTCATTTTCACAGCCGTTTGCCATGTCGCCGCAAGCTGCAATCGCTTGCGGCGCACGCTTCCGCGGCGTCTCCCTCTCGCGGTGCGGTTTCCTTTGCCAAGCCAACCGGCCATGCACGGCCTGCTCCCGGCAGACGTTCCGCATGAAGGTTCCGCGCGGCCCGCCGAAACACCGCAAAGCGCCTGCGTTTCAAGCGGCGTCCCAATACCCGCCCTTCCAACAAACAGCCGGCATGCATCAGCATGCCGGCTTGTTTGTTCAGGCTGCCGCCTTGGCGGTATGTGTACGGGAACCGGCTAATCCAGCTCCAGCGCGCCGGTGTACAGCTGATAATAGGTGCCTTTCTGCTTGATAAGGTCCTCGTGGGTGCCGCGCTCGATGATGCGGCCGTGGTCCAGCACCATAATCGCGTCGGCATTGCGCACGGTGGAGAGACGGTGCGCGATGACAAACACGGTGCGCCCGGTCATCAGCGCATCCATGCCGCGCTGCACAATGGCCTCGGTGCGCGTGTCGATCGAGCTGGTCGCCTCGTCCAGAATCATCACCGGCGGGTCGGCCACGGCCGCGCGCGCGATGGCCAGCAGCTGGCGCTGGCCCTGGCTGAGATTCGCGCCGTTGCCCTGCAGCATGGTGTTGTAGCCGTCGGGCAGGCGGCGGATGAAATCGTCCGCGCCGGCGAGCTGCGCCGCGGCGACGCATTCCTCGTCACACGCCTCCAGATTGCCGTAACGGATATTCTCCATCACCGTGCCGGTAAAAAGGTTGGTATCCTGCAATACGATGCCCAGGCTGCGGCGCAGATCCGCCTTCCGGATCTTGTTGATGTTGATGCCGTCGTAGCGGATCTTGCCGTCCTCAATATCGTAAAAGCGGTTGATCAGGTTGGTGATGGTGGTCTTGCCGGCGCCGGTGGAGCCGACGAAGGCCACCTTCTGGCCGGGCTTGGCGTACAGGGAGATGTTGTGCAGCACCATCTTTTCCGGCGTGTAACCGAAATCCACGTCAAAGAAGCGCACGTCGCCCTCCAGGCGGACATAGGTGACGGTCCCGTCGTGGTGCCGGTGCTTCCATGCCCAGACGTTGGTGCGCTCCTCGCACTCGCTCAGGCTGCCGTCGGCATTTTCCCTGGCATTGACCAGCGTGACGTAACCCTCGTCGGCCTCCGGCTGCTCGTCCAGCAGCGCAAAGATGCGGTGCGCGCCGGCCAGGCCCATAATCACCATGTTCACCTGGTTGGACACCTGGCCGATCGAGCCGGCGAACTGCTTGGTCATGTTCAGGAACGGCACCACAATGCTGATGCTGAAAGCCATCCCGGAAATGCTGATGTTGGGCACGTCGGTCAGCAGCAGCGCGCCGCCCACCAGGGCCACCACCACATACATCACGTTGCCGATGTTGCCCAGCAGAGGCATCAGGATATTGGCGAAGCGGTTGCCGTTGCGGGCGTTAAAGAAGATCTCGCCGTTCACCTTGTCGAAGTCGGCCTTGGCGCCCTCCTCATGGCAGAAGACCTTGATCACCTTCTGGCCGGTCATCATCTCTTCCATGAACGCTTCGGCCTTGGCCAGCGTGACCTGCTGGCGCAGGAAGTATTTGGAGGAACGGTTGGTGATAGCCCGGGCGGCAAACGCCATGCCGACGACGCCCGCGACCACCAGCAGCGCCAGGATGACGCTGTAATACATCATGATGCCGAACACGACCAGCAGCGTGATGCCGGAAATGGTCATCTGCGGCAGGCTCTGGCTGATGAGCTGGCGCAGGGTGTCCACGTCGTTGGTGTAATAGCTCATGATGTCGCCGTGGCCGTTGGTGTCGAAGTACTTGATGGGCAAATCCTGCATGTGGCTGAACATTTTCTCGCGCATCTTTTTCAGGGAGCCCTGTGTGATAATGGCCATCATCTGGGTGTAAAAGGCGCCGGCGACAAGGCTGATGACATACATCACAACCAGAACGGCCACATACGTGAGAATACGCCCGGAAACAGAGGCCCAGTCGCCGCTTTTGTAGCTTTCGTCCACCACGGCGATAACGTTCTGCATGAATATGGCCGGCGCGGCGCTGACGATGGCGTTGATGAGGATGCACACCATCGTGACGGGCAGCAGCACCGGGTAAAACTCAAACAGCGTCCGCAGAAGCCGGCGCAGCACGCCCTTGGGGGCGCGCTGACCCCGGGCCGTGGTGGCAGGAGCGGCGGGGGCGGCGTTGGTTTTCTTATTCGCCATCTCGATCACCTGCCTTGGTCTGGGAAGTATACACTTCGCGATAAATCTCGCTGGTCTCCATCAGCTCGTCGTGGCTGCCGATCGCGCTGATCCGCCCGCCGTCCATCACGATGATGCGGTCGGCGTCCTGCACGGAGGCCACGCGCTGAGCGATGATGATTTTCGTGGTTTCGGGAATGAATTCGCGGAAGCCCTGGCGGATCAGCGCGTCGGTGCGCGTATCCACCGCGCTGGTGGAGTCGTCCAGGATCAGCACCTTCGGTTTTTTCATCAGCGCGCGCGCAATGCACAGCCGCTGCTTCTGGCCGCCGGAGACGTTGGAGCCGCCCTGCTCAATCCACGTGTCGTACTTGTCGGGGAATTGCCGGATAAACTCGTCGGCCTGCGCCAGCCGGCAGGCCTCCTGCATCTCCTCGTTGGTGGCGTCGGGGTTGCCCCAGCGCAGGTTATCCTTGATGGTGCCGCTGAACAGCACGTTTTTCTGCAAAACCACGGCCACGTTGTTGCGCAGGGCCTCCAGGTCATATCGGCGCACATCTTCGCCGCCCACCTTGACGCAGCCCTCGGTCACGTCGTACAGACGGGGGATCAACTGCACCAGCGTGGATTTGGACGAGCCCGTGCCGCCCAGAATGCCGATCAGCTCCCCGGACCGGATATGCAGGTTCACGCCGGCCAACGCCATGCGCTCGGCCTTTTTGGAATACTTGAAACTGACGTTTTCAAAATCGATCGAGCCGTCCTTCACTTCGGTGAGGGCGTTCTCCGGGCTGGTCAGATTGCTCTTCTCCTGCAGCACCTCGACGATGCGTTCGGCGGATTCCATCGACATGGTGATCATCACAAATACCATGGAAAGCATCATCAGGCTCATCAGGATCTGGAAGCTGTAGGTAAGGATGGCGGACATCTGGCCAACATTGACCCCGATGCCCTGGCTGGTGATGACCGCGTAGGAGCCGAAGGACAGCACGAACGCCATGCCCGCATACACGCAGAACTGCATCATGGGGTTGTTAAGGGCCATGATGCGCTCGGCGCGGGTGAAATCCTTGCAGACATCTTCGGCGGCAGCGGTAAATTTCTTTTTCTCGTACTCCTCCCGCACATAGCTCTTCACCACGCGCATGGCCTGCACGTTCTCCTGCACCGAGTCGTTCAGCGCGTCGTATTTGCGGAACACCCGGCGGAAAATCGGCGTGGCCGCGCGGATGACCAGCACCAGCCCGATGCCCAGCAGCGGGATGGTGACAAGGAAGATCATCGCCAGCCGCCCGCCCATGGCAAAGCCCATGATAAAGGAGAAAATCAGCATCAGCGGGCCGCGGATGGCCACCCGAATGATCATCATGAAGGACATCTGCACATTGACGACGTCGGTGGTCATGCGGGTCACCAGGCTGGATACCGAGAATTTGTCGATGTTCTCAAAAGAGTAATCCTGGATGCGGTAGAACATGTCCTTGCGCAGGTTGCGCGCAAAGCCCGTGGAAGCGGTGGCGCAGGTGTTGCCGGCCGCCACGCCGAAAATCAGCGACAGGACGGCCATCGCCACCAGCTGGATGCCGTACCGGACGATCACGTCCATATCGCAGCCGGCCTGCATCTCGTTCACGAGGTTGGCGATGACAAAGGGGATGATGCATTCCAGAACCACCTCGACGATCACCAGAAGCGGCGTCAGAATGGCCGTCTTTTTAAACTCGCGGATGCTGCGGGCAAGGGTTTTTATCATATGTGACATTCCTCCTCCAAACCACGGCGCGGCCCGCATGCCCATGCGCGGCGCGCCACAGATACGGTCGTGAAAACGGGGAAGCAGGGGAAGCAGAGGGATGGAGAAACGGAGGAAACCGAACGCCGTTTATCCATCCAGATTCGCGGACATACACGCGGCGGTTTCCAGGAACTGCGCCAGCTGCGCGTCCGACAGGCCGTGCGTGAGGCATTGCTCGGTCTGCCGGAGGCACTCGCCGACCTGCGCGTCCAGATGCGCCGCCTTTTCGGTGGGAATCAGGCTTTTCAGCCGCGCATCGCTGTCCACGCTTTCCCGGCAGATCAGGCCGTTCTTCTCCATCAGCTGCAGAATGCCGGTGGCCGTGGAGCGGCTGAGGCCGAAAGCGTTCTCCACATCGCGCTGGAACACCGGCCCGTCAACGCATTTCACAAGGATATAGTGCATTACACGGCTCTGCACCCCCGTGATGCCCAGGCTTTGCATGTTGGCATTCATGCGCTTTTTTAACTTGTGGGACAGGACGTGGATCCACATCCCACAGTCTTTATCCATTGCATTCCTTCCCCCTCTGCAGAGGCAGCCCACCCTGCCCCCGCCCATCGTTTCAACGCCAGATTGTTCGAAAGCGAACAAATTTTAACGCAAAAACGCCCCTCTTGTCAATATGTCATTCGACTGTTTTTTCTGTGAATTCTCAATGAAATTTTGTGCGGATGGCGTGCGCCGGCGTCAACAGGCCGCCGTGCCGGCCGGGGCCGGGCCGTCGTTTCAGGAGGGAGGCCGGCCCCCTTCGCTTCTCCGGCGCCCGCCGGATTTTTCTGCCGGTCAGTCGTTTGGCGTTTGATAGAAATTCCCCGCCACCTGGTCGGTTTTCAGAATGTTGATAAATGCCTTCGGGTCAATGGCGCGCACCGCCCTGGTCACCCGTTTCACCTGATCCCCGGCAATCACCGAATAGATCATGGAACGCGGTTCCCCGTTGTACAGGCCGGTCCCCTGGAACAACGTGGCGCCGTGATGGGTAGAGCCCCGGATCTGCTCGTAAATCTGCTCCGATTTGTCCGAGATGATAAACAGGGTGGTCCGCTTATAACGGGGATTGAGCATATGGACCACCTGGGTGGAGGCGAACTGGAAGATGATGGAGTACAGCGCCTTGTCCCAGCCGAACAGCAGGCCGGCCACGGCAAGCATCGCGGCGTTGCCAAGAAGGATATAATTCCAGGCGTCCACATTCAGCCGCTCCGACAGGGCGACAGCGATAAAATCGGTGCCGCCGCTGGTCGCCCTCCCCAGCAGGCACAGGCTGATGGAGAAGCCGTTGATCATGCCGCCGAAAATACAGATCAGCAGCACGTCGTTGGTCAGCGGGACAGAGGGGAGCAAATCGGTCAGCACGCTGGTCAGCACGATCATCAGGCAGGAATACAGGGTGAAGCGCCTGCCGATCAGGCGGAAGCTGATGACCGCGGGGACGGCGTTGAGCAGGAAATTGATCAGCGAGAAGGGCAGGGACAGATGCCAAAACTGCTGGGCGCTCCGCTGGATGAGGAGCGTCAGCCCGTTGAAGCCGCCCGGGAACAGCCCGCCGGCCTCGACAAAGCTATTGATGTTCACCGCCATAATCACCGAGGCGAGCACCACCAGCGCCAGCCGGAAAAGGTGCTCCCGTATCCTCGGCGCCGGAAGGCGGGAAAAGGGATGTTTCGGTGCCGGGTGCGCCATACCGGATTCCTCCTTTGCATGAGTCAGCGGCGCGCAGCCTGCCGCCGGCGCGCCGACACGGCAATTATAGCATAAAAAAACGGCAAAAGAAAAGGAACCGGCATGAAAAGCCGGTTCCTTTGCAACAGCGGATTGCCAAGCCCGGGATCCTTCGGGGTGTTCCCGGGCACCCGTCCTTACCGGGACGCAAATTCCTTGGAAAGGATCTCGGTTCCGTCGGCGTTGAGATAGACCACCGCCACCACCGGGTCCTCCACATCAACCACAAGCGTCAAGGCGGATGCCGTCGATTCAAAAAGCGATTCCTGAGAGGCCAGGCTCTGCTCCAGAGATTCCGTTTGCAGGTCGGTGACCGGCGTGTTGTAGGTATACTGATAAACCAGTTTATTGCCCTCGCCGAAAATATCCACCGTCAAGCCCAGCGCGTTGAAGGATTCATTCAGAGAATCCACCTGTTCCCGTATAAGCTCGGATTCCGCATACTCCTTGATCGAGCCGTATTTGCCGCTGGGCGCGGAGGTTTCCTGCCCGTTCTCCGGTTCCGTCGGTTCGGCCGCTTCCGTGGTGGCCGCCGTGGCCTCCGTCCCGGCGGGCGCACGGGAACTTTCCGTCTCCGCTCCGCAGGCCGTCAGAACCAGCGAACCGATTACCGCCAGCAGAACGCCGGCAAAAAGCCCTTTTTTGCTCTTCAACTTACATCCTCTCCTCTGAAACAACAAATTCGTTTTTCTCCGATTTTTCCCTGTTTTGCCCTATCCTGCCCTGTCTTTACCTCTACAGTTTAGCAGTCTTTGCCCGGTATGTCAAGATTGCTGATGCAATATATGGCAATAATAGTACAATGAGGCGGTAATAAGGGGGTAATGGGGCGGAAAGATAGGGGGTGCGAAAAAAGCGGCCGCCCCCACCGGAAATACAAACCGGGGAAACCGGGGGAACGGAGGAACCGGGGAACCGGGGAACGGGGAAACAACAGGCCGATTACTTGACAATTTCCACAAACAGGATTATAAATGAAGAGGAGGAACAATTCCTATCTGTTTAATAGGAAAATAGCGCCTTCCATTTCGTGCAAAGAAAAGAGGATGCGTCATGCTGCAAATCGAGGGGCTCTCCTGGCATACGCCGGCAGGGGAGCAGATTTTGGACCATATCGACCTGTGCGTCCCGGATGGGAAGCTGACCGTCGTCACCGGACCGAACGGCGGCGGTAAAACGACGCTGGCCAAGCTGATCGCCGGGCTGGAAAAGCCGGATTCCGGAAAAATTTATCTGGACGGCGAGGACATCACCGACCTGAACGTGACCGAACGCGCCCGCCGCGGTATCGGCTACGCCTTCCAGCAGCCGGTGCGGTTCAAGGGCCTGACGGTGCGGGATCTGGTGGAACTGGCCGCCGGCAGCGGCCTGAACGAGGCGGCGCTGTGCGACCTGCTGGGCCGGGTGGGGCTCTGCGCGCGGGACTATATCGACCGGGAGGTGGACGGCAGCCTGTCGGGCGGAGAGATCAAGCGCATTGAAATCGCCACCGTCCTGGCGCGGCATACCCGCCTGTCGGTGTTTGACGAGCCGGAGGCGGGCATCGACCTGTGGAGCTTTGCCGGGCTGATCGACACCTTCCGCGACCTGCGCGGGAAGGTGGACGGCGCGCTGCTGATCATCTCTCATCAGGAGCGAATCCTGTCCATCGCGGACGAAATTGTCGTGGTGGCGGAAGGAAAAATCCGGGAGCAGGGGACCCGGGAGCGGATACTCCCCTCCCTGCTGTCAGGCGCGCCGGCCTGCGGCCGCTGTCCGAAGGAGGAGGTACGGATATGAAATCAATCACCCAAACGCTGCTGGAGCTGGTGTCCGACTGGAAGGAAGGCTTTTCCGGCGCCTACAATATCCGGGAGGACGGCGGCTGCGCCGGCCGGCAATCCACCAAAAACATCGAAATCGCCTCCAAGCAGGACCTGCCGGGGCTGGATATCCGCATCCGGCCGGGGACCAGGGGGGAAACGGTGTATATTCCCGCCTGCGTCACCCACGGCGACGTGGACGACCTGGTATACAACGATTTCTTTGTCGGCCGAGGGGCGGATGTCACCATTGTGGCGGGCTGCGGCGTACACACCGACGATGAGGAATCCGCCCGCCACAACGGTATCCACCGCTTTTTCCTGGAGGAGGGCGCCCGCGTCCTGTACCAGGAAAAGCACGTGGGCACCGGCAAGGGAAAGGGGATCCGCTCCATTGACCCGGTCACCGAAATCACGCTGGCCGAGGACGCGGTATTGGAGATGGACACCTCCCAAATCGGCGGGGTAGACCGCACCTACCGCAGCACCAGCGCCGTCCTGAAGGCCGGCGCCAAGCTGATTATCCATGAACGCCTGCTCACCGAAAAGGATCAGACGGCAAAAACCGAGTTCGAGGTCAGCCTGGACGGCGAAGGCTCCGGCGTGAACCTGATCTCCCGTTCGGTCGCCCGCGACCGCTCCCATCAGGAGTACCGCTCCCGCATCATCGGCAACACCCGCTGCACCGGGCATTCCGAGTGCGACGCCATCATCGTGGGCGAGGGCACGGTCAGCGCCGCGCCGGAATTGACGGCCAACCACGACGACGCCTCCCTCATCCACGAGGCCGCCATCGGCAAGATCGCCGGAGAACAGCTGCTCAAGCTGCGCACCCTGGGACTGACCGAGGAGGAGGCCGAAGCGAAAATTGTGGCCGGCTTCCTGAAATAATCCGCCGCTAAAAACGCGCCGCCGGGCCTCCCGCCCGCGCGGCGCGTTTCGTCAGCCTGGCGTATTCCGACGCGGTATGCTATAATGATGTCCGAACAAAGCAGCCCCGGGCATCAACGCGGGGCGGGAGCCGGGAGGAACCATGCGATGGAGAAAACGAAACGAGCTGCAGAGGAAGGCGCCGGCTTCCCCGCCAAGCCGATCCCTCTGTATTATCCCGGATATGACGGGGCGGCCGCATACCGGATCCCCTCTCTGCTTGTCACCAGGGAGGGCACCCTCCTCGCCTTTGCCGACCGGCGGGGCAGCGGTTCGCAGGACTACGGCAATATCAATATCGTGGTACGCCGGAAGGCGGCGGGAGACGGTGCCTTCGGCGGGCCGGTCCGCCTGACCGACCTGCCCGTCAGCGGAACATCGGCGGCTTTCACCATTGATACGGCGGCCGTGCAGGACCGCGTCACCGGCCGGATTTTCGCCTTCATGGACATGTTCCCGGAAAGCCGGGGATTGATGGAGCCCCGGCTGCTGGCGCCCGGTACCGGCTATCAAAGCGTCGAGGGAGAAAAGCGGCTGGTCCTCTACGCCGCCGGAGGCGGCGAGTTCGGAACCGTCCGGGAAGAGGACGGGATCGGCCGCGTCTGTGACCGGGAAGGGCGGGAAACCGGTTACACGGTGACGCTCGGTTCCGACGGCCTGCGGGAAATGGGAAACCTGTATAAGGACGGGACCGGCCGCGGCAACATCTATATGCTGGAGGACGGCCCCAACCGGGGAGAGCTTCACGTGCTGCGCACCTCCTACCTCTGGATGGCGTATTCGGACGACGACGGAAAAAGCTGGTCGGCTCCGGTGGACATCACCCCGCAGGTAAAGGAGGACTGGATGCTGTTCCTGGGAGTCGGCCCGGGCGCCGGCATCCAACTGGCGGACGGGACGCTGGCCGTTCCCGTATACAGCGCCAACGCCGACGTGGGCGGCAGCCAGTCCTCCGCCCTGATCTTCAGCCGGGACCACGGGAAAACCTGGCGGCTCGGCGGTTCGCCGCAGACCTGCCTGGGAAACGACCGCCGGACGATGGCCGACCCCCGCCGGCTGCTTACCGAAGCGCAGGCCGTCCAGCTTTCCGGCGGTGAGGTTCGGCTGTTCATGCGCAACACCTGCGCCGGCTGTCTGTATTCCGCGGTCAGCCGGGACAATGGCTTTTCCTGGAGCCGGGTGGAGGAAATCCCCGCCGTCCCGGAGGTCTACTGCCAGCTTTCTTCCCTGGCCTATCGAAAAGGCGGCAGGGACTTTGTCCTGCTTTGCAGCCCGGCCCTGCCCGGCCGGCGGCGGGGGACCCTTTATCTGGGCGAAGCGCAGGAGGACGGCCGGCTGGTCTGGACGCACCGGCGGGTTCTCTGCGCGGGCGGCTTTCAGTATTCCTGTCTGGCGTTGCTGGAAAACGACGGGGATACCCCGCGGTTCGGCCTTCTGTATGAAAAAAACGAGGACGATGCCTATTCTCTGGTATATACGGAATTTGACGAATCCTTCCTCCTCGGCCGCTGAAAACGCGCCGCCGGGCGGTTTCCCCCGCCTCTACCCGCCTCTACCTGCCTCCATCGGAAAAGGGGCCGCCGCACAAAAAACGGGGCATCCGCAGCAGCCCCCTGAATACGTCTCCCGAGGGCCATCGCCATGGCCCTCCTTTTGCGTCCGTCAGGCGCAAAGCCGTGCTTCCCGCGCAAGCGTCCGATAACCGCAATCCTGTCGTTTCCATACCGCCTGCCATCCGGGCGGCGTTCCTTCTCTTCGGCGCCGGGGAGGCTATAACCGACCGGGGATATCCGCGTCCGCCGGCTTCTCCCTTCCGGCTGCACCGGCGGCGCCCGGAACCGTGCCCGTTCCTCCGGCAGACCGGACGAGCGCCCCGGCTCCCCTTCTTGCCGTCGGACCCGGCGGGCAGAGCATAATATTTGTATAAAATACGACAAAATATACCAAACGTTTATCCCTGCGGGCCGTTCGGCCTCCTGTGCCCGGGAAGGCCGGCCTCCGGCAAACGATGGCGGAGGAGGCACGGCCGCCTCAGGCGCAGGGGCAGGTACAGGGGCAGGCACAGGGGCAGGCGCAGGCGGCAAAAATCCGCATGGCCTCCTCCACTGCCGCCCCTCTTGCCGCCGGCTTCTCCCTTCCGGCTGCACCGGCGGTGCCCGGAACCGTGCCCGTTCCTCCGGCAGGCCGGACAAGCGCCCCGGCTCCCCTTCTTGCCGGCGAACCCGGCGGGCAGAGTACAATATTTGTATAAAATACGACAAAATATACCAAACGTTTAACCTTGCGGGCCGTTCGGCCTCCTGTGCCGGGGAAGGCCGGCCTCCGGCAAACGATGGCGGAGGAGGCACGGCCGCCTCAAACGATAGGGCAGGCGCAGGGGCAGGCGCAGGCGGCAAAAATCCGCATGGCCTCCTCCACCACCGCCCCTCTTGCCGCAGCATTGTCCGCCGTTTCCGACCGCAGGCCCAGGAGCACCAGCAGCAGCCGTTTCCCGCCGACCTCCGCCATACCGAGGAAGCAGCCGCCGCCTTCGGCGGCGTCCCCGGAGGCGCCGGCCTTCGCGCCCAGCAGCCGGACGCCTTCCGCGTCCTCCGCCAAAACGTAAACGGGATTGACCAGGCGAAGCCCGGCGGGATGGCGGTTGGTGGGGCCGACCAGCGCGCTTCGCGCGGTGAAAACGGCGCGAAAGGCTTCCTTGTCCCAGGCGGCGGCAAGAAGGCGGGCCAGGTCGCGCGCGGTGGTCGTCTGTTCCGGGTCATACAGGCCGGCGGCATTGGTAAAGTGGGTTCCCTTCATCCCCAGCGCCTCCGCCTTCCGGTTCATCCGTTCGACGAACGCCCTCTCCGACCCGGCGGCCGCCTGGGCCAGGCCGACGGCCGCATCCGCCCCCGAGGAAAGCAGCGCGCCGTACAGCAAGGCGGACGCCTTGACCTCCTCCCCGGGCAGAAAGCCGGCGGTCGGCGCATTCCGGAGGAGCAGACGCTCAAACAGGCTTTTCGGCAAAACGGCCGCCGGGTCGTCCCCGTCCAGCTCCTCCAGCGCAGTCAGGACGGTCATCACCGTCGTCAGGGCGGCGGGGTCGGCCGGCTCGTCCGCCGCCTTCTCCAGCCATACCTCCCCGGTATCCGGCGAGAGGAGCAGCGCGCTGCGGGACCGCAGGGGCAAATCCGGCAGGGGAACGCCTGCCGCCGCGGGACGGGCGTTCCCCTCCCCGCCCGACCCGGCCGGGGAGGCGCCAAACGAATACAGCGCGGCGGCGCCCGGCACGGCGCACGCGGTCAGCACGAGGGAGAGCAGCAGCGCCGTCAGGCGGCGCCGCTTGAGAGAGGAAGGGGATTTCCAAAGGCTGCGCGTCATTCTGTTCCATCCTTTCGCCGCCGGGGAGCCGCACGCCCCGGCCTGTATCCATTACACCACACGGGGCGAAAGGACGGATGAACGCCGCCTTATCAAAGGATTAAGCTTTCCTTACAGCTTTGTCACAAAGCAAATCCCGGCGCCCGGGGCGTCTCACCCGGCCGGATGGGACCGGATGGAAGCGATGTATTCCCGGGCGGACATGCCGTAGGTTTTCCGAAACAGACGGCTGAGGTATTTGACATCCTGAAATCCCGCGCTTTCCCCTGCGCGCTCCAGCGTCATATCGGAGACGAACAGGATGTCGCACACACGCTCCAAGCGCTTCCGGTTGATGTATTCCGTCAGCGTCATCTCTTCCTCCTGCTTGAATACGCGGCTCAGATGTCCATAGCTGACGCCGAGCTTCTCCGCCAGCTCCGAAGGGCTGACAGCCCTGTCCAGATTCTCGCGGACCAGCCCTTTGGCCAGCCGGCAGATGCGGTTTCCTCTCGTCCCCGCCGGACGCGCCTCGGCCGTGATCTCACTGAGCAGGGTCATGATCAGCGCGCCCGCACGCAGCCGGTCGTCCGCCGGCGTCCCGATCAGGCGGCACAGGAGCGTCAGGATATCCGCCCCGTTCTCCGGCGCCAGCACCTGGGGCAGGCAGGCGCCCTCCCCCTCGCGGAACTGCGGTGAAAGCCCGGCGGCATCCACGCGGAAGGCGGCGGTGTAATGAAGATGCTCCCCCTCCGGATTGCCGGCCAGCCAGCCTCGGTCATGGGACAGGCAGGCCACGCCGCCCGGCGGGACCCGCAGCGTTTCTTCCTCCCCTGTCAGCACCAGCGTGCCGGCCTTTACATAAGTAATCTCAAACAGCCCCGGAATCCGTCCCAGCCGCCACTGCGCCGCCCGGGTGTGATGCTTGTGGGCGAAAACCAGAACAGGCACGCGCTGCGCGGGGATCACATAATAATTCAAGACGCTTCACCTCGCAAAAATAATATCATTTTTGTCCACCTCCGTCAATGCGGGGCGTTTTCATCTCCCGTTATCGCGCTATACTGAGAACAAAGCGTATCGGCTGACTGGGAAAGGATGGATGGGTCATGAATCGTCTCGATCTTCTGCGCGAGGAAGTCAACAAAGCCCCGGAGGGGAAGACCTGCCGGCGTAACGCCCTGCTGGCTGCGGGTTACCGCGCCCATCCGGACGCCCCCAACGTTGTGGCCCGCGCCTTCGCCTTTCAGGCGCTGCTGGAAGGCACGCCCAAGCACCTTTACGCCAACGACGTTGTCGCCGGTTCCACGCGCGGGCTGCTGGGCGGCGGCTGTACACCGGAGCAGGCGAAGGAAGACGAACGCCTCACCGCCTCCTACGGCCAGCGAGGCTTTATCACCAACTTCGACCACTTCGCCCCCGATTACGCGCGGTTCTTAAAACGGGGTATTCCCGGCATACTGCAGGACATCGGCGACTCGTTCGCCCGCCACTCCGGCGCGCGGGAGCGGGAATTCCTGACGGCGGCGCGGCTGTGCATGGAGGGGTTCGCGGGTTTTGTGCAGGGCTATGCGCAGGCGGCGCGGGAGCAGGGACGGGACGACATGGCCGACGCCTGCCGGGCGCTGACCGAAGCGCCGCCGCAGACCTTCCGGCAGGCGCTCCAGCTGGTCTGGCTGTGCCACACGGCCTTTCGGCTGGAGGGACGGTATGCCATGGCCCTCGGCCGGATGGATCAGCTCCTTTATCCTTTTTATGAGCGGGACAGGCAGGCGGGAATCCTGACGCGGGCCGAAGCGCTGGAGCTGACGGAATGCACGCTGTATAAAATCCGGGAGGCACGGTACTTCGGTGCGGACGACGTGGTGAACATCGCGGTCGGCGGCGTGAAAAGGGACGGGACCGACGCGGTCAACGAGCTTTCCTATCTTTTCCTGGACGCCGTGCGCGAATGCAACATTCCCGGCCCCAACCTTTCCGCCCGCCTGCACCGCGGCGCGCCCGGCGCCTTCCTGGACGGCTGCCTCCAGGTAATCGGCACCGGGCTGGGCTATCCGGCCCTCATGAACGACGAAGTCAACATCCCCGCGCTGATACGGCAGGGCTACACGCCGGAGGACGCCCGCGATTACTGCATGGTCGGCTGCATCGAAAACTTCATCCCCGGCAAGCAGCCGCCTTGGAGTGACGGACGCTACAACACCCCGAAGTATCTGGAGCTGGCGCTGAACAACGGCGTGTGTATGCTGACCGGCGTGCGCAGGGGCCCGGAAACCGGTCCCGCCGAAGGCATGCATACCATGGAGGACTTCATGAAGGCGCTGGAGGAACAGATGACCTACGGCGCGGCGGAGTACATGGCGCTTTTCCGCAATGAAAACGAACGGTTCAACCCCCTGCAGTATCAACAGCCTTTCCTGTCCTGCTTCTGCCGCGACTGCATCGGCCGCGCGCTGGACATCAACCGCGGCGGCGCGCTCTATCCCTCGGTTCACGGCGCAGGCTGCATGGGCATCGCCACCGTGGCGGACTCCCTGGCCGCGGTGGAGGATCTGGTCTTCCGCCGCAAGCAGTTTACCCTGGCCGGGCTGCGGGACATGCTCAAATGCGACTTTCAAGGCTTCGAAGCGGAGCGGCAGCTCCTGCTCCACGCCCCCAAATACGGAAACGACAGCCCGGCGGCAGACAAATACGCGGTATGGTTTGTCCGCTTTCAGGAACGCCTTTTTTCCTCTTACCGGACCCGCGACGGCGGCGCGGTCTACATCGCCATCGCCTCCAATGTAAGCAATATCCCGGCCGGGGCGGAGGTGGCCGCCACGCCGGACGGGCGGCACGCGAGGGAGCCGCTCAGCGACGCCGCCTCTCCCATGCACGGCATGGACCACAGCGGCCCCACCGCGGCGATGAACTCCCTGACAAAGCCCGACTACACGCTGGTTTCCTGCGGGACCGTGGTCAACCAAAAATACGATCCCTCCCTGTTTTCAGACCCGGAAAGGCGGAAAAAGCTGGCTGCGCTGATCGCCACCTATTTCCAAAAGGGGGGTCAGGAGCTGCAGATCAACGCCGTGTCCCGGCAGGTGCTGCTGGACGCGATGGAGCATCCGGAAGGCTATGAAGACCTGGTGGTGCGGGTTTCCGGCTTCAGCGCCTATTACACCCGGCTGAACCGCGCGGTGCA